>JBEKMU010000012.1:0-41264 GCA_049523555.1 Verrucomicrobiota bacterium
CTCAAAAGAATAGCGCCAACATCAGCCAGCTTTTGAGTTACTGCTAGCACGATACGACTTGGGCTGGCTCTTTGCTATGGGGTGTAACCCCCATGATGAACCGCCTTGGAATTGTGCCCCAACGCCTGCTGCGCGAACCGCTCCGGGTAGCCAACCGTTTTGGCGCGTTCGAGGCCGGTGGCGGTGAGATATGTCTGGACGATTTGCAGATTGAGGACGGGCTGGCGAAGGTCACGAATGCGTTGAATCAGCACTGGCAAAAGAAAAATGCCGCCAAGAAAAACGGTGCGGAGAATGGTTCGCAGAACGGCCATGTCACGGCGAACGGAGGCGGTAGAAACGGGCGGGATAATTTGTCCAGTCCGGATCGCTGAAATAGACGGAACCGTTCGTGAGCGTGCAGCTTTGCAGCGGAACCCACACCGGACTGGTCAGGTTCGTGCAGGCTTCCAACATGATCGGAATGTCGGTTGTCCCGGTGATGGTGAATCCGAATTTGTTTGTCCGGACGCCGAAGCTGGAGTCATTGACTTGGAACTGCGGATTCCAGAGAACCGCCGGAAGACCAGCAAACGTCAGGCCCCAGAGACGGTAGAAACGGCAGGTATAGTTCGTCCACTGAGGATCGCTGAAATAGGACGAGCCGCCGGTCAAGGTGTTGGTTGCCACGGAAGCCCAGATGGGATTGGCGAGATTCGTGCAGGCTTGCACCACGATGACGAGGTTGCTGTTCCCGGTGATGTTGAACCCGAAGCGATTCGTCCGCACACCGAAGCCGGCACCGCTGGTCTGCACCTGCGGGTTCCAGCCCGTGATCCCGGGCAAGTAATAGACCGTCGCATTGTTGTCACTGTAGAACACCCCGTAATCACCAAGGCTGGGGGCGTTACCTTGAAAATAGACTCCAGTCAGTCTGGTGCAGTACCAAAACGCATAGTCTCCAATGTTGGTGACGCTGCCGGGAATCGTAACGCGGCCAGCGGACGCACAGCCAGAGAACGCATCGTCTCCGATGCTGGTGACGCTGTTGCCGATCGTGACGCTGGCCAGACTGCTGCAGCCTTCGAACGCGGCGTCTCCAACGGTGGTGACGCTGTTCAGTATCGTGACGTTGGTCAGGCTGGTGCAGTCGGAGAACACATAGTCCCCGATGCTGGTGACGCTGTTGGGGATGGTGACACTGGTCAGGCTGGTGCAGCCATTGAACGTAAAGTTCCCGATGTTGGTAACGGCGTTGCCTAAGGTGACTCCGGTCACCTTTGTGAAACCAGCGAACGCATAGTCACCGATGCTGGTGACCGTGTTGGGGACTGAATAGCTTCCGCCTTTGCCCCCCGGCCATTGGATCAGAGTGGTTTGGCTCTTGTTGAACAAGACCCCATCCACACTGCTATAGGAAGAGTTCAACGTATCCACCGTTATCGCAGTCAGGCTGGGGATGGAGAACGCAAGGTGTCCGATGCTGGTGACGCTGTTCGGGATTGTGACGCTGGTCAGCCTGCTGCAATTCCAGAACGCCTGGTACCCAATGCTAGTGACGCTGTTGCCTATGGTGATGTTGGCCAGGCTGGTGCAGTTTTGAAACGCGGCGTCCCCAATGGTGGTGACGCTGTTTGGGACAGCGTAGCTTCCGGCCTTGCCCCCTGGACATTCGACCAGTGTGGTTTGGCTCTTGTTGAACAAGACCCCATCCACACTGCTATAGGAGGAGTTCAGCGCACCCACCGTTATCGCTGTCAGTCTGATACAATTAGCGAACGGACCGTCTCCAATGCTAGTGACACTGTTGGGGATCGTGACGCTGGTCAGGCAGTAACAGGAAGCGAACGCAGCGGACCCGATGTTGGTAACACCGTTGCCTATGTTGACGTTGTTCAGGCTCAGGCAGATAGCGAATGCATTTGCCCCGATAGTGACGACGCTGTTGGGGATTGTAACACTGGTCAGGTAGTTGCAGTGCTCGAACGCATCGTTTCCGATGCTGGTGACGCTGTTGCCTATGGTGACATTGGTCAGGCTGGTGCAGTAGTTGAACGCCCAGATCCCGATGCTGGTGACCGTGTTCGGGACTGCGTAGCTTCCGCCTTTGCCCCCCGGCCATTGGATCAGAGTGGTTTGGCTCTTGTTGAACAAGACCCCATCCACACTGCTATAGGAAGAGTTCAACGCATCCACCGTTATCGCGGTCAGGCTCGCGAGGAAAGCGAAAGCACCGAATCCGATGTTGGTGAGGCCGTTGCCTATGTTGACGTTGGTAAGGCTGCTGCAGGAATCGAACGCAGAGTCCCCGATGCTGGTGACGCTGTTGGGGATCGTGACGCTGGTCAGCATGCTGCAGTTTTTGAACGCTTCGTATCCGATACTGGCGACGCTGTTGCCTATGGTGATGTTGGTCAGGCTGGTGCAGTAGTTGAACGCCCAGATCCCGATGTTGGTGACGTTGTTGCCGATCGTGACGCTGGTCAAGTTGGGGCTGCTAAAGAACGCATCGTCTCCGATGCTGGTGATCGGATAGCCGTTGGTCGTGTCGGGGATGGTCACCGCTCCGCCGGGACCGGTGTATCTGGTGATGGTGAGCGCGCCGTTGTTGGTGGTGAAAGTGAATTGAGCTTTCACTGCGGCGGGCAATGCCAACAGTAGCAGGAGCGGAAGCAGTTTCATGGCTTACACTTTCGGAATTATCCCTTTGGCATAGGGAAGTTTGAAATTGACGCATCCGGCGCATTGCCGGATGATTTGAGCGTATGTCCACAATTCCAAGATGGGTGCGATTTCTTGCCGAAATCGTCGGCGGGTGGGGGTCGCTTATGAGTGGGGCCATTTCAATCCCGTTTGCGTTTTTGGCAATTGCTTTGGGGGGCAAAGCTGGAACTTGGTTTGCTGTTCTGGCGTTTGTGACGCTTTGGGTGTTTGTAATCAGAACGGCATGGAAAAATTATCAGATATTGGCGATCCAGAATCCTGAGAAAAAACGGGTATTGTTTGCGAAGATGGTTGATTTTCTAAAATCTTCAAACGAACAAGACGACAGAGCGGGGAGAACTCATTCGTTCACCACCTACGATTATGCGCACATTGTGGAGCGTTCCGGTTCAATCGGCGCACTCATAAAATTTGTTGATGAAATACACACGGAAGAAGACCTTAAACGGCTCTGCGATGAGTTTGAAAAGCATGGTTTTGGATTGCCGTTTGCAGACCTTGACGAACGTTCAGAGAATTTGGTGAAAGGACGATGGCTGCCGGTCTTAATGGAAGCGCGATATGCTCAACGTGAGATAAAGAGCGCATCCGAATTTATTAGCTTTCTCGCAACAGGGTGGTCTGATAGGGAAAAATGGACGGAAGCCACCAATAAATTTGCATTAAAAATGTTAGGACTAAAGAAACCAACATGAATCTCAAAGAAGCCAGAGCAAAAGGGAAGATGGAGCAATTCATCAAGGAGTATGAGGGGAAATATCCCCCCGCCAACAAAAGACGCCTCAAACGCCTAATCAAATCTATGGCTTTGGGAACTGCGAAACCAAAGCGGGGAACATCGCGGAAGGGTTCTCGCGCTGGTTGAACCGATACTCAAATTCCTTCGCGTATTTATGCAGATGCTTTTTGGAAACGTGAATATGAGTGGAGCGGATGCTGCCTTTCAGGTGCTTCCAAAAGTTTTCCAGCCCGTTGACATGCGTATCGTTGAGAACGTACTCCTGAACGCTGTGATTGACGGTTTTGTGATTGTAGCCAGCCTTTTTCAATCCCTTGTAAGATTTCAATTCGTCAGTGTGAACCGTCGAACCGTCGAGAACATTTTCCTCGATAATGGGCTGCAAAGTTTTCTTGGCAACATTCGGGACAACCTTCGTCATTACCTGCCCGTCACGTTGCATCATGCCAAATACGATAGTCTTGTTCGCCGCGCCACGGCCACGAGTGCCGGGCGTGCGACCGCCAATGTAAGTCTCATCAATTTCAACTTGCCCATAGAGCGGCATTTCGTCGTCAACTTGCGCCATGTGATTTCGTATTTGATGACCCATGCGCCACGCCGTCTTGTAGGTTACGCCAAGCTGCCGTTCCAATTCCTTTGCGGGAACACCATGACGGGACGTAGTGAAAAGATAAATGGCAATGAACCACGATTGGAGAGAAGTGCGGCTGTCCTCAAACAGAGTGCCAACAGTGGGGTGCAAATGATGCCCGCACACGCCACAGCAATAGGCGCGTTCGGCTTTAATCCGATACCACTTGGCCTTGCGCTCACATTTCGGGCATTTGTAGTCCTGACCAAAGCGCACGTCAAAAAGGTGGTTCAAGCAAGATTCGTCATCAGGAAATTGGGTGAGAAATTCTCTCAGGGTAATTCCCGCTTTCGTTTCGTTCTTTTTCATACCCCTAATTTACACCCAAACCACCCCCTATGTCAAGGGGATAATTCCGTACACTTTTTGAGCGTGTTTAATGTTTCAACTCTTCAAACCTTTGTCAATCTTATTCTTAATTCTGCGGATTTAACGCGGATTCACGCGTGAGTTGTTCCTAGATGCTTTTCGTAATCTTCCAGTGAAGGAATTTTCATTAAAGCCCGTTTCGCGTAGGCGCGATGGACAGCAATCGAATTATGCCCCAACGCTTCTTGCGCGAAGCGTTCGGGATAACCGCATGTCTTGGCCCGCTCTGCCCAGGCGTAGCGGTAGCTGTGCAGTGATACGCCTTCGATTCCAAGCCCCCGGCAACGCTGTTTGAATTCAGTCGCCCGATCGCCGGCGCGGACTCCCGACAGGTAGGGGAACAGCAACCCTTCGCTTGGCAAGTCTTTCAGCGTATTTAACGCTTCTTCGCCCAAATGCAGAATCACCGGAACGCCGGTCTTTTTCCGGGTAAAACTGACGGTGCGATTTTCCCAATCCACATCCTCGGCCTTCAAATTGGCGATGTCGCCCTGACTGCCGCCCAAGTGCCAGCACAGTTCGTAAAACTTCTTGCGCTCCGGGTTTTTCTCCCGTTCCACAATCCGGCAGTGTTCCTCCAATGTGATGGCTCGCTTCTCCTTGAACTGAACCGGCGGCCATTGTTTCTTTGGAATAGTCGGCCACGGCAGCCAATTCATCGCCAGACAAAAATTGTGTAATTTGCGCAAATGAACATTCGTCGAGACCGTTCCTTTCTCCAACACCCGAAAGAGCTGCTCCGCCTGGGTTTCAATCAACGGCAGTGAACGAATCGAATCCAGAGCCTTGTCCTTGATGGCGCATTGCCAGCGTTCCTGGGTCGAACCATGTTTGGTTTTGACCAACTCGTCCATGACGTGCTGCCAGGTGCGTTTGACGATGAGCGGATCGCTGGCCATCAAATATGCGCGGGCGATTTGCAGATTGATGGCCGGCTGCTGGTGCGCTTCGTTCTTGGCGTGGAAAATCCGTCGCGCAGCTTCCTTGTCCCGCGTTCGGAGACTTTCCTGCCTGCCGGTCGAGTTGTTTTGAATGAAAAATATCCCGTTGTTCCGTTGGAAGAGACGGTATTTGCATTTCATAGGCATCCTGGTTGTTAAGGATGCCTCGTATCGAAGAAGCCGCGTTAGCAGATACTGGCCAATACTCGCGCAATGGTGCGAAATACTATTTTTGCTGGAGCTTTTGCTGGAGCTCCGGCCAGTCAATTTTCATAAATCCTTGCTGCACACACGGTTCGGATTGGAGGCGAGGGTCGGAATCGAACGGAGTCTTCACCGACTACCAGCCTCAATATCCTGATTTACAAGGGGATTTTAACGCCGATTTTACAGGGCTTCAAGAGGTTTCTGACACTATCCGCCAACTACCGGACTTAACCCACCACTTACCCGCTTATTACTCGGTTATTGAAGAAATCGTTGAAGGTTTCGTTGAAGGTTTTTTGGGACGGGGCAAATTGAGCTACCGCCGATGTGCGACGTGAACTGACAGCGCCAACGACGGTTAGCCAAAAACAATTTTGGATGTCGGCTTTTCATTTCCCGGATGTTCACTTATCCTATCACCCTGCCCGTTTCCTACCAGCCGAATGGCGGTCCAAGAGACGAGCCAAATAGAACCAACCAAAGAGCACAGAGTAAAAAAACAAGCGCGCCCGCAAAGGGTATCCAAAAAACTGGTGGTGGAGGCACAGTCCTCTTCCGTATTTCTGCCAATCGTTTCTCGGCTTCTGCCTTTTCTTCGGCCAATTTTCTTGCGGCTTCTGTCTTCCCGTAGATTCTAAAGGCGATTAACAACAACAAAAGCCCTATTAAGGGTAATAATATATCTGTTACAACAAACGGATGATGCGGAGATTGGGAAAAGTCGCATCTCCAATCACTTTTTGGTTTCGCGCCTTTTTCTGTTGCTTGCTTGAAACTCAGCTAATTGCTTATCTGATTGACGCTTCGTGTTAGAAAGAACTTTTTTAACAGCGTTCTTAAAAACCCCAATCGGAGCGAGGGCAATTTCGGTTTTTGGTTTGATTGTTCCCATATTTGCCGCCTCCTTTTCATTATTCGTGTGACCATCCCGTAGGCCGGAAGCACACCGTTTGATTCTAACGCTCCAATAACAGTATGTTTGATGTCTTCATCTGGCCCCAGTTTGCTAGTCCACCTACCGTCTTCAAGTTGATGTGAAACGTGCGTGAACCCAAATACATCACTGAATAAAGCAACTTTTTCAATTCCATCCTCCAGAGATGGATTGTCGCAATACGAATAACCAAGCACCCCAAAAACTTTTACATAGTTCTCAAACGAATGGTTAAAAGGAACTTCTTTTGGCCAATAACAACCCGGCTCGTTTAACGGTTCCCACCAACGCTCTTGGTCACGCTCGGCAGCCCACGCAACACAATTATATTTTTTGTCTTTTTTGCTGGTTATTTTATACCCCGCAGCATTTAGTTTGGGGTATTGAGCTTCCAAATCTTGGTCAAGCCTGTCCTTCACGCGATATATTCATTCGCAATGCCCCACGCAACCCACCGATCAACTGCTTCATAAAAATTCACGGCATCTTTTGCTGGATTCTCGCCGGTCAATTTCTCCAAAGCCGAAAACCATCTGTCGGGATTGCGTTTTAGTTCATTTAGAATCAAAGGAACGGCTGATTCGCGCATATCCAATATGGCCCTGTATGCCGGATTTTCGTAGCGCCTTGCAATTACCGAGAAATGCCCAGTTTCACGTTTCCACTGATTCACAAGTGAATAAAATTTTTCTGCCAGAGCATCAGTTGGAGCCGTTTTTACGGAAGTTGCGATTTGCGATTCAGAACCAGTCGAAAACCCCGTTGTTTCGCCAATGAAAATGGGAGTTGATGTTGTTTCACTTGGTAGTTGCTCAAAATGTGGAATTATAGAGGAGGCAGCAACACCTGCTGCAAGAACAGCAACCACGGTCATTCCAGTGCTTCGTGTAACTTGAAGTGCTTCTGTCTCTTTCACAAAATTATCTGGCAAGTTTCTGTTGTATCGCTTCAGTCTTCTTAATAGCATCATCAAGCCATTTGTGCATGATTTTTGCAGTCGCCAAGTTCATTACAAGAGAACATTCAAGTTCATTCTCGATCCCTTGCTTCACTACACGCTCTCTTACAATTTCGTTGCCGGAAGCATCGTTCATGGTTCTCTCCGGCAATGGGGTTCTGAAACTAAAAACTGTCATCGTCATGTTGCCCAAGGCCGGAGCAGGGCCGCCATACATTCCGTCAACGTGTATCACGCGGAAATAATTACTTTTGGCGTAATGGACTGGCGTGTTCCCCTGAACTGATGCCGGTTGGGGCTGTAATGGTTCGCTCATTTCGTTTCCCGCGTTTTGGGCTGGATATTCAGCCCAAACTCACATTACCTGTCAAGCCCTTATACGTCAAGCGGCGTCCAACGATTGATGGCACGGCCTTCAAAAACCGCTCGGAATCGTTTGATTCACGCTCGTTGAACCGAAACGCTTGCTCGTCCAGATAGCGGAACAAGTGAAACGGCTCCATGCTCACATACGTTCCCCGAATTGTGCGCTTGAGCAGACACCAAAAATTTTCGAGACCGTTCGTATGCACATTGCCGCGAACATATTCCTTTGCGTGGTCAATCGCTTGGTGAACGTAATCCGCATTCAAGCCGTTATAGGACGGGAGCGCGTCAGTGAAAACTTGTGAACCGGGGGCGACATGCTGACGGACTTCGTATTGAACCGTGCCGCGCTTGGCGTTCGGAACGTGTTTCATTTTCACCGTGCTCGCCTTAACTTTGCTGCGTCGCTCTAAAATTCCCATGACGATAGCCTTGCCAACGCCGCCCGTGCCGCGTCCGCGCTTGCGTTGTCTGTCGGCGTGCATGTTACGAACTTTGCCACCGATGTAGGTTTCGTCTGCTTCCACCTCGCCGGACAGTTTTTCCATCGTGCCAGACTGCAATGCCAAACGGATGCGATGCCCCAAAAACCATGCGCTTTTTTGTGTGATGCCTAATGCACGGTGCAATTCGTAAGAACTGATTCCGTTTTTCGCGCTGACGATAAGCCATATTCCAATCAGCCACTTGTCCAAACCGATAGGGCTGTCCTCCATGATGGTTCCAACCTTAAACGAAAACTGCCGCCGGTCAGGGCAATCCTCGCATGTCCAAACTCGACGCTTGGCGGTGAATGATACATGGGTTGAGCCGCAACGCGGACACTTAACGCCATCCGGCCACCGCATCGAAACGGCAAATTGCAGCGCGGTGTCAGGATTGGCAAAATACTCAACGGCCTCTTTCAGCGTCTTCGGAAACTCGTTTTTATCTTTCATGCCTCAAATATCGCAGAAAGGCTATGTTGTGTCAAGTATATTATTACCCTATTAAGACTAGGGCGCCGATCCACACGAGGCGGATCATCGGCATATTCGCTTCTATACCCGTCCTGTCGTAGCTAAGACTGTATTTCTCGACCACGATCCCGTTTCGCTGTCCCTCCACAGCGCCCTCAAGTTTGGGATCGCTGTGTGCGCTGCCTGCGTAGATTATCTGGAGGATAGCACCATCGCCTTGTTCCAGAATTCGCCACTTGAAGCGACATGTGCCCGACTTGTAATCCTCCTGGTTATCGAGAAGCTCGAAGCCGCAGATTGGGCGGCTGCTCTTCTTCACTCGGACGCTGAGGATCGCCGACCCGTCCGGCATCACCAGACGTAAAGGGTCGAGGATATCGCTATCCCGGATGCTCTTCGTTCCGGCGTTCCAGATGGACACTTGGATCGATGTAATGCTCTCGCAGTCGACTGGCTTGCCCTTGTAAATAAAGCCGAGGTCTTTATCGTAATCCGGGCGCTGCAACTCCATCTTTAAGGGATGAACGCCGAACGTCAGTAGCGGCTTGATCTTCGATGCCTGATAGAAGCACACGGCCAAAACAATGCTGATAATGCCGACGACCGTGCCGCCGATGCCGAACCAGAAGGAGATATGGTCCCGCCAGTTTCCAACTCCGTAGGGCGTGCGAGCAACCTTGTCCGATACCGGTGGGATAGCGGCCTCTTGGCTCGCCGTTTCTGGCGGTTGGACAGCAGCATCGGGCAGCGGTTTCGCTGCCTGACTGGACGGAGTCAGATCCTCCGGCTGGGTCAGCTTCTTATTGTCTTTTTTCAAAAACAACCCTTCATGCGGACTCGACCAACACCAATTCTCTTTGGCGGTTCATTCTGTCCTGCGCTGGTGTCCATGTGCTGACATCGGCATTATCAGCGCCGGTCTGCACCATGTCTTTATGCGCCTAACTATATTCAACGAACCATCCGTTCGGATATTAGGGAATGCAAATCCAGCAAGCAATGCTTTCGTTTAAGGTTTTTGGGACATCGCAAGAGGATCCACAGAGACAGCGTCCGCCAGTTTTTCCAAGGTGACGCCATTGCGCCGGGCGTTCTTTCGCCGCCAGAATTGGCCGATGGTTTTCGTCGCTTCGTCCAGCCAATCAGGGTCAGCCAGCAGGGTGATCAATTCGATGGAGCTAAAGAACTTCACCGCGTTGGGTTTCGGCTTGCCCAGCGCCCGCAGTTTTCCCGCGCTGACGAGAACGGCTACATCGTCCGTCGAGCAATTTAACAGTTTCGCCACCTGGCCCGCCAGCAGACGCGCCGGCAAATCTTTGGCCGCCCAGGCCGTCATCGCCGCTTGCATCACATCGTCAGTCATAGTTCAGTCGTTTTCATCCGGGCACAATTCATCTTCAAGCGACCCGCCGCGCGGCGCACGCTGGCGCGTGCGCTCGCGCGGGCGGGACCCGCTTTGGTGTCACACTTGGGAAAATTCCCAGTCAGTGTGCTAAACGCCTGTCTCTCCAAGCGACATTCGCCCTCACCACTTTGAGGATCGAATGCGAGAGCATCAGTTGACAGTGACCGCCAAACTTGGCCGACTCGTAATAGTCGCCAGCATCGGCATAGCCCAGGCACTTCAATATGTAACCCTCACCGTTTAGCCGAGGGTCGAATTCCGACACGCGTGCCATTCCACCACCCACTTTTTCCCAGGTTGACATCTGGTAAAAACAGGTGGTTTTGCTCACGCCGGAGGCCGGGAGTCCTGCCAGTAAATAGTGGAAATGTCTCCGCCCAAACTGCTCGCCTGTTTCCTGCCGGAGACACCACAGGAGACGAGGGAAATACACTCGAAATTCAGCCGCCACGCACCGCAGCATGGCAAAATAAAGAGCCAGGCGAACTCGCTCCGGCAACCGCTCCGATTTGAACGTGAGCGTGCCGAAAAATTGCCAGTCAATCCGGCTCAATATATGAATTTCGGGCGTTTCCATAACCGACCATAATGGCAACGAGAGAATCTGGCCGCGCATTCGCAGCCGACCGCCAAAGGCCGGTTGAATGTCGGTGACGGCCAGCTCGCACTTTTTGCCGGTGAGTTTGCCAGTATGCTTTTTGATTTCGTCCTCGCTCATGACGTAATCAAACGTGTTGCGCAGTCGCCCTGCCGGTTCCCGATCAACAAGAACCAGGATGTTTTGCTCGACTTTGCCACGTTTGCCGGTGAACGACTCGACGACCTGGTCGAGGATTTCAGTTATTGCTTTCATCGTTTTATTTCTCCATTTGTTTGTTTTTGTTCCGCCGAATTGCTTTGTTCCTTCGACGCCGGCGGATACGCGTCGGGGAAATGACTTTTAGGATGTTGACTGACACCGTGCTCGTTAGCCCTATGGCCGGGCAGGCCGACTGCACGAGATTGTTCCCGACACAAACGGGCACCTTTGAACTGTCTTGCGACGTTCAACGGATGTTTGTTCTGAAGAACTATGTTCACGCCATAAGTAAATCACAGCGCGAACCGGAAAAATACCGACAGGTAGATTAGGCAGGTGTCTGAATTGTTTGGCGCATCTTCGGGCGACCTGGTTTTCGATAACGCAAACCGATTCGTTGGCAAATTTTCTCCATTCGCTTCAAGTCCCCAGTTCGATGCGCCCCCAATATTTTCACAATCACTTGATGGAGATCATGCACCGATTTCAACTGTACGACAGATTTCCAATACAGAAGCAAAAACAGATAAATTTCAAAGGTGGTATTCCCAAAGTCTCCGATCTTAAAAGTCTGGGGTTTGCGGGCAAACGCATTTGAATAGCCTAGAAGAAATTCCGACATATCTTCGTAAGTTTGATCCACACTTGAGCGCAGCGCGTTTTTTGCCAGCCGACACATGGCACGATACCACTTATCCAATCGCCATTTCGCTGGTAGTTTCTCGGCCTTCAAATCAGGTTCATTCGTACAATTTTTTACCTCAACCTCCAACTTTTTTGAACCCTCAACCACCCATTCAAGCAGCCAAATTGCCATAGCACATGAATGACCCAACAGAGCGCCCATGTTCTTTGGCGTGACCACGTTAAAATCCTTTATCTTGGCAACAGGCAACATTGCCGCCGAAAACTCGCGCTCCACATTACGGACCCAGTCCGGATATTCATTATCTGGCAGTGTCTCCGTTGGGAAATTTTTCTCTGTCTTTTCTAACTCACTGGCAAGCCATCTAAGCCATCTGGTTCGGTGCGCTTCCCAAGCCAAATCTTTTCCCGGTTTGCTCATTGATTTCTAATTACATTTGTGGGCTTGTTTTTCAAACATGCCCTTTTGGCCATCACCAATGATGCCTAAGTATCTAACCCCACCAGCTTCATTTTGATGCACGGCTATGCCCTGACCAAACTTGGCCGTCTCCATTCCGCTACAACTTGGCCTTCGTTCCGCTTGTGTGCTCGTTCCGTCGCGCTGATATTGCACCCGCCCCCGCGCCAGACTTTCAGCCAACTGGCTTGGTGCCGTAAGCTGAAAGACTGGCTTGCCCCAAGAACCCTGCACGACCGAACTGCGCCACCGCTGCACTCCGCCCAGGTTGCCGCTCCATTCCGGCAGCCAAGTTTCGTCACTCCGCAGAATTGAATGGTGTGACCAGAGCGGCGTTGAATTCTCCGCTAAATGAGCTCCGAACCCAATGCCACTCACGTCGCAAAAGGGCTGGCGCACGTACTGGCACGACTGACTTTGACACGACGCAGGGAATTTTCTAATCTCCACGCATGGCGAAAAAAGTTGCTGCGAAAGAATCGCTTGCCGCTCCACGACAGAAATCCTCCGCGCTGGTGGATAAAACTGCCAGGAAAACGGAAATCACCAAAATTCCAGTTGAGATGTTTTGGTTGATGCTGGCTTCTTACTGTGAGGGAATGGAGCGCCTAGCGAGAGCCCGAGCCGGTTTTTTTGAAACCATTCGCGCATACCACGCGAGTGAACTGGACACTGTAATAGAAAATCACGACATGGAGGCATTCAAATACGTTCATCAGATCAGTCACCTTGTTCATGCAAACTCACTGTTCGACACATTTTTATCCGACTGCACACGTTTGTTGTTATCAATGCACCCCGGCGCAATCGGCGTGAATCAGCAGGTTAGTCTTCAAACCATATTACAAGCGGGAACACGAGCCGATATCCTAAACCAGGCAATTTCAAAAAAAACGCGTGAGCTAGGAATGCAATCCACAGTGACACGACTTGAATTCTTGCGAGAAACCTTTGGAGTTGTATGGGAAGTAGATGGCGAAACGCGAAAGACTTTGGAGCGCTACGCCAACAAACGAAATTTGATTGTCCATGACCAGGGTGTTTTTGAAATTGCAGTAGACAACAATGGTGACATTTTATGCTCAAGTAAAACCTGCAGGCACCAACCAACGCCTGTATCAAATGAAGAAGTCGTAGAGGCATATTGCGCGTTTTCAAAGACGGTTTCCAAATTCGCGTCTTCGATGTTTAGTGGAGTATTCAAGGTGAAGCTAACTGACAAAATGCAGGGTTTGCTGAATTCTCTTGAGACGACTAATAAACATTTTAAAAACTAAGAGTTCAGACATCTCCGAACGCGGCGTATTGCTTTTTAGCATCGCTTGCAAAGAACGCGGCGTTTGCTTACCATTTGTAATTGGCCATAGCCAAGAAGAATGGATGCTCAATCAAAGAGAAGTAGTTTTGAAAAAACGACGCTTTGGGCGTTGCTTGGTATTTTGGCAACCGTTGGTCTTGGGGTGCCTGCCGTCTATTTCGCAATTCACGAGAAACGACCCCACATTTCTTATGAAATCATATCTAAAAACCAATCGCATACCAACCGGACTGATGGCGGGGCTTTATTATCTTGCTTGGTGGAATTTTGAAGAAATAGCGTCGAATTCATTGATGTTAAGTTCGCCATTGCTAACGGAGTGACACGCTCAACGTTCGTTCCGAAGTGATGGCAGCCGACGGCGACCGGAAATCTACCGGCAGCAGCTTCGGTTGCACGTTGCGTTGTGAAATTTTGCCCCATTCCTTTTCCCAATCATCCAGCGACGGCACAGTGACTTCGGCGTGTTTCGAGTAGGCATGATGCACCGCCTTGGAATTGTGCCCCAATGCCTGCTGCGCGAACCGCTCCGGGTAGCCGCACTTCAAAGCCCGTTCCGCCCACGCATACCGATACGAGTGCAGCGACACGCCCGAAATCTTCAATCCGTCACACCGTTGCCGAAACTCCGTTGCCCGGTCGCCAGTGCGCACGGTGCGAAGGTAGGGAAACAGCGGTCCAACCGCCGGACGCCGTTTCAGGATGGCCTCGATTTCCACGCCGAAGCGAATCAGCGCCGGCTTGATGCCGATGCCGCCGCGTGACTTCAATTTTGCCCGCGAGTAACTAATCGTGCGGCTGTTCCAGTCCACGTCCTCTGCCAGCAGACAGGCCGCGTCCGTTTGCGACGCGCCGGTGTGCCACAGCAGTTCGTAAAAGTCCCGCCGCTCCGCGTTCTGTTCCCGCGCCACAATCGCGGCATGTTCCCCCACCGTGATGGCCCGCTTGGCCTTGAACACCGGCTTGGGCCATTGCAGGCGCGGGATGACCGATTTAAGCAGCCATTCCATGCCCAGCGCGTGATTGTGAATGCGCCGCAGATAAACATTGGTGGACACCTTGCCATCGGCCAGCGCCCGGTCAAAATGTTCCGGGCGGGTTTCGGCGACGGGCAGGTTGCGGATGCAGTCAAAATTCTTGTCCTTGATCGCCACATCCCAGCGCCGCCGGGTCTCATCCGTTTTCTTGGCGATGATATTCTCCATCACCTCCTGCCACGTCCGCGTTGCCAGCTTGGGATCGGTAGCGTTGAGATAAACTTTCGCCAGACCGAGACTGATACCCGGCTGGCGTTCGATTTCGTTCATGGCATTGACCTTTTGGACCGCCTCAGCTCTCACCCGTGTCTTGAGGCTCACTGAATTGCCCGTGACCGTGTCGAAGGCATACCATATGCCCCAGGTGCGTTTGAACTTGCGATAGCGTTGCGTCATATCCTGCACTTTCATTTTGTAAGGATATGAGGTCTGAATTTGTCTCGCATCCGTGCAGTGGGCGTGTCCGCGACGTGCCCGTGCCGGATAGTGAACGAGAGCTAAAATCGTTGAAGATTTCGTTGAAGATTTTCCCAAGACTCCGACCAAACCCCTGTATTTACAGGCGATTTAATTGGAGGCGAGGGTCGGAATCGAACCGACGGATGAGGCTTTTGCAGAGCCCTGCCTTACCACTTGGCTACCCCGCCACCCGGAAGAGTGAAGCTAATTTCGTTTTGCACCCGAAGCAAGTGCAAGTTTCGTTGCGAACAGCTTCAACTGTCAAAACCCAATTCGCGCCGCCGGTTCCAAAGTTCCTTTGGTTTGAAAATTCCCACTGGTGTGATGATGCCCGTGATTAAATCCGGCGGGGTCACATCAAAACCCGGATTACGCGCGCCGCTGGTCGGATTGGCTACACGAATATAGGCCTGCTTCACCGACTTTGGACTTTGAACTTTGGACTTCGGACTGGTTAGTGCTCCCCACGCTCCCAGCACCTCGCTCTCGTGGCGTTCTTCAATCGGAATGTCGAAGCCGGATTTCAAATGCCAATCAATCGTCGAAAGCGGAATGGCCACGTAAAAAGGAATGTCGTGCCGCTTTGCCAGAACGGCCTTCGTGTAAGTGCCGATTTTGTTCGTGACTTCGCCGGTGCGGCCGAGCGTGCGGTCGCTGCCGACAATGACCAGATCAATTTCGCCGCGTTGCATCAGATACCCGGCGGCGTTGTCGGCGATGACCTGGTGCGAAATTTTCTGCTGCGCCAGTTCCCAGGCGGTGAGCGTTGCGCCTTGTGAACGCGGCCGTGTTTCGCCGCAGAAGACATGAAATTTCTTGCCCTGTGCCTGCGCGGCATACAACGGCGCGGTGGCCGTGCCGATGTCAACGCACGCCAGCCAGCCAGCGTTGCAGTGGGTCAAAATCCTCATGCCGTTGCGAATGAGCTTCACGCCGTACCGCCCGATGGCTTCGCAATGGCGCATATCCTCGTCGGCAAATTCCTCCGCGGCGGCCAGCGCGAGCGCTTGTCGTTCCCCGACGGTTTTGCCGGAACGCATCGCGGCGCGCACGGTGTTCATGGCATTGACGGGATCAACCGCCGTGGGCCGCGCGGCTTTGAGCGTTTGATAAACGATTTCAACATGCCGGGAAAATTTCTCCAAACTGCGTCCTCGAAAGGCGAGCGCGCCCTGGGCCAATCCATAAGCGGCGGTGGCGGCAATGGCCGGCGCGCCGCGCACGACCATGTCGTGGATGGCCGCGGCGGTTTCGCGGAAATTGCGCGTCGCGACGATTTTGAATGCGTGCGGCAACAATCGCTGTTCGACCAGCAGGACGGCGTTGCGCGCGCGGTCAAAGGTGACGGTGCGGTAATGTCGGGTGCGACCGTGAACGGTTACGTTCATAAAACTCGTTAAATCGTCGAACCGTTGAACCATTGAACCGTTTTAACGATTCAACCACTCACGTTTCAACGAACCTTGACCTTCATCCGACGGATTTTGTCCTGGATATCGCGATAAATGGGTTGCTGGCGGAGTTTGTGAAGGTCGGGGTCTTTGGCAAGCCAGTTGAAATCGCGATAGCCGAGGCCCAATGCCTTTTCCAGCGCGAGTGTGGCGCGGTCAAATTGTTCGGTGAGCGAATAGCTGCACGCGAGATTGTAAAAAACGAGCGCGTCGCCCGGCCGCAGGCGCGCGAGGCGCTCATCCACCTTGAGTCCCTCGGCGTAACGACCGCGTTGCGTGTAGTGATCGCCCAGCAATTGGAGCGCATCCACGTAACCGGGGTCGCGGCGGACAAGCCCCTCGATGAATTCGATTTTGACGTCCAAGTCGCGCTGCTCGGAGCGCGTCATCTTTTTCCTGGTACTGCTTTCGACCGGCATACAACGCGGTGAAGTGTCCCGCAGTCACCCGGCCGAGTCAAGCGCAGCGGCTGTGAAAAACTTTTTGTGGTATCCGGCGGCGCGTTGCGTCAAAATCAGCGCCGATCGCTTCCGGCTTATGAATTGTTTTGTCACTGGCGCCTCTGGTTTCGTTGGCTCGAACCTGGTCCAGGAGCTGGTCGCGCGCGGCCATCGGGTGAAGGCGTTGCTGCGGCGCGGAAGTGACTTGCGTGCGCTGGACGGAGTTGAATGCCGACGCGTGTTCGGCGACGTAAGCGACCGTGAGTTGCTCAAACGCGAAATCGAGGGCTACGAATGGTGTTTCCACGTTGCCGCGAGCTATCATTTGTGGCTGCGCGATTACGCGCCGATGTATGCGACCAACGTCGAAGGCACGCGCAACGTCGTCGAAGTCGCCGCCGCCGTGGGTTGTTTGCGCATTATTTACACGAGCACCACCGGCTGCATCGCGTTGCCGAAAATCGTGAAGGGGAAAATCATCCCCGCGGACGAGCTGGACCCGGTGCCCGAGGAACAAATGGGCAACCATTACAAGCGCTCGAAGTGGCAGGCCGAACGCATGGTCGCGGACATGGTGCGGAAACGAGGATTGCCCGTCGTCATCGTAAATCCGAGCGCGCCCATCGGTCCGCGTGATGTAAAACCCACGCCGACCGGCCAGATAATTGTGGATTTCCTCAACCGCAGAATGCCCGCGTATCTCGACTCCGGATTAAGCTGGGTTCACGTGCGTGACGTGGCCGCGGGGCACATCCTCGCCGCGGAAAAAGGAGAGATCGGCCGGCGTTACATTCTTGGCAATGCGGGCGGCAACTGGACCCTGGAGGAAACGTTTGACGCGCTGGCGGAAATCAGCGGCGTGCCCGCGCCGAAAATCAAAATTCCACATTGGGTGGCGCTGGCCGCCGGACACGTGAGCGAGGGCATTGCGCGCGTCACCGGCAAACCGCCGCGTGTGCCGCTGGCCGGCGTGCGCATGGCCAAATACAAGATGTGGTTCAATCCGGCGAAGGCCATTCGCGAACTTGGCCTGCCGCAAACGCCGGTGAAACAGGCATTGGCCGACGCGGTAGCCTGGTTCCGCGCGAATGGGTATGTAAAAAGGTGATTTGCCGCCAAATTTGCCAATTGCTCAACGAAAATTGGCAATCTGCAAAGCTGCGCTTGCCTTTGTCCCGCGTGTCGTGAAAAATTTGCTCCTATGGCACACGTCAAATTGCACATTCCGGGGCCGGTCGAGGTGAGCGAAAAAACCTTCAAGGCGTTTCGCCAGCCGATGATCGGTCATCGCGGCCAAGGGTTCAAAGACCTTTACGCGAAAATCCAACCGCAACTCCAGCAACTGCTTTACACGAAGCAGCAGGTTTACATTTCCACCTCGTCCGCCTGGGGCGTGATGGAAGGCGCGATCCGCAATCTGGTTTCCAAAAAAGTCCTGAACTGCATGTGCGGCGCGTTTTCGGACAAATGGTTCGACGTGTCCAAACGCTGCGGCAAGCAGGCCGAAGCCCTGCAAGTGCCGTGGGGTTCGCCCATCCGCGCCGAGGCCGTGGACAAAAAACTCGCCACCGGCCAGTTCGACGCGCTCACGGTCATTCACAACGAAACTTCAACCGGCGTGATGAGTCCGCTCGCCGAAATCGCCGCGCTCAAGAAAAAATATCCCGACGTGATGTTCATCGTGGATTCAGTCAGTTCGATGACCGCCACCAAGATTGAATTTGACGCGCTGGGCATTGACGTTTTACTCGCCGGCACGCAAAAGGCGCTCGCGCTGCCTCCGGGCACGGCCATTTTCACCTGCTCGAAGGCGGCATTGGCCAGGGCGGCGACCATCAATGACCGCGGCTATTATTTCGACTTCGTCGAATTCCAGAAAAACGCCGAGCAAAGCATGACGCCGAGCACACCGAGCATCGGCCACGTTTACGCGCTGCAATCGAAGCTCGAAGACATTTTTGCCGAAGGCTTGGAAAACCGTTTTGCGCGCCACAAAAAGCTGGCCGAAATGACACGCGCCTGGGCGGCAAAGCATGGCTTCACGCTGTTCCCGGACAAAGGCTTTGAATCCGTCACGCTCACCTGCATCAACAACGGCGCGAAGCCCGGCGGACACGTGACTGACGTGCCGAAGCTGCAAAAGCTGGTGAAGGACCAGGGTTTTCTGATTGACGGCGGATACGGAAAAATCAAAGGCAAGACGTTCCGCATCTCGAACATGGGCGACGAGACCGAAGCGACAATGAACCAGCTTTACGCCGCTTTGGACAAGGCGATGAGCCAAATCTAAGTTGCACGATTGGCAAATTGCGCTGAGACTCCAAGCGATGCCGGCGCAAAACCCAGTTGAACCACTGAACGGTCGGAGCCGATCGCAACTGCCCCGGTGGCTGCGCATCGTAGTGATTGGTCGCAATCCCAAAGTCACGCTGGCGCGCGCGGCCGTTTTGGTCGTTTTGTGTTTTGTCATCTTCAAATTCATCCTGCTGCACATCCGCGTCGAAGGCATCAGCATGTTGCCGACTTACCAGGACCGTTCGGCGTATTTCGTGAACCGGCTCGCGTATTTGTGGCATGAACCCCGGCGCGGTGACGTCGTCAGCATTCGTCTGGCCGGCATCCACCTGATGTATCTGAAACGTGTCATCGGCCTGCCGGGTGAGACAGTCGCATTTGTCAACGGCCTGGTCCTGATCGACGGCCAGGTGCTCGACGAACCTTATGAGAAACTCCCCTGCGACTGGAACCTTCCGCCTGTAAAACTTGGCCCGGATGAATATTTTGTCGTTGGTGACAATCGCTCCATGCCCTGGCAAGACCACACATTCGGAAAAGTGGAGCGCAATCGTATCGTTGGCAAAGCCATCTTATGAAAACTGTTTTCCGCTTTATCCTGGTGGCGGCGCTGGTCGCGCTCGGCGTCTGGCTGTGGTTCGTTTTGTTTCCCAGCCCGGAGAAAATCATCCGCCAGCGCCTCACGGAACTCGCCCGCACGGCCTCATTTACATCGGGTGAAAGCGACCTGGCACGGCTCGCCGCCGCGCAAAATCTGGCCGGCTTTTTCGCCACCAACGTCGAGGTCAACATTGATGTGCCGGGACGCGTTCAGCACCGTCTCCTGGGCCGCGATGAAATCAAGGAGGCCGCTTTGGGCGCCCACTCGACCTTGCGCGGACTGAAGGTTCAATTTCCCGACATCAACATCACCGTCGCCCCGGATAAACATTCCGCCGTGGCGGATCTCACCGTCGAGGCGAACGTCGCCGGTGAACATGATTCCATCGTGCAGGAGATGAAATTCACCTTCCAGCAAACCGACGACGGATGGCTGATTACGCGCATCGAAACCGTCCGCACGCTTTCTTCCGTCACTTTGCGCTTTGCACTCCGCCGTGCACCTTTCATAGTTACCGCATGAACGTCCTGGTCACCGGCGGCGCGGGTTACATCGGCTCCATTTGCGCGGAAGAACTGCTCAACACCGGTCACGCCGTCATGGTTTATGACAACCTCACCGAAGGCCATCGTTCGGCGGTGGATTCGCGCGCAAAATTCATTTTCGGCAAACCGGAGGAACCCGGCGACCTGCTCCATGCCGTCAAAACCGCCAGACCCGATGCCATCATGCACTTCGCCGCCAACGCACTCGTCGGCGAATCCATGGCGAACCCAAAAAAGTATTTTCACAACAACGTGGTCAACGGCCTCAAGCTGCTCGACGCCGCCGTCGAATGCGGTGTGAAAAAATTCGTTTTCAGCTCGACATGCGCCACCTACGGCCCGCCCGACCGGGTGCCGATGACGGAGGATTTGCCGCAACGCCCGATCAATCCCTACGGCGAGTCCAAGTTGATGTTTGAGAAAATCCTCCAGTGGTATCAGCAGGTTTACGGGCTGGAGTTCATCGCGTTCCGGTATTTCAATGCCGCCGGCGCGAGCGAAAAATTCGGCGAACATCATCGCATCGAGACGCATCTTATTCCGCGGGTGCTCCAGGTCGTGCGGGGTCGGCTGCCGCACGCGGAGATTTTCGGCACGGATTATCCAACGCCGGACGGCACGTGTGTCCGCGATTACATCCACATCATTGACCTTGCGCAGGCGCACATCCTCGGTTTGCGACCGGGCAAAACCGGATTTTACAATCTCGGCAACGGTGACGGTTATTCTGTCCGGCAGGTCATTTCGACGTGCGAAAAGGTGACGGGCAAAAAAATTCCCGCCATTGAAAAACCGCGTCGTCCCGGCGACCCGCCCAAGCTCGTTGCCTCCGCCGAAAAAGCGATTCGCGAGCTGGGCTGGAAACCGAAATTTCCAAAACTCGAAGACATCGTCAAAACCGCTTGGGCGTGGCACAAACAACATCCGGACGGTTATCCGGATTGAAGGTTGAACCTTCCTGAATTCTTTAAGTCGGCAGATCCTTGCCCGTTGTCGTCACGGTGAGCTTGCCGTGCTTCACGCCTTTGGCAGAAAGCAATTCATCGGCGATTTTCCGGATCACCCCCGCTTTGCCGCGCACGAGCAATACTTCCAGGCAATTGTGATGGTCCAGATGCACGTGCACCGTCGAAAGAATCACGTTGTGGTGATCGTGCTGGATGTCTGTGAGCGTGGCCTGGAGATGCGGCTTGTGATGGTCATAGACCAGCGTGATGGTGCCTGCGATGTCCTCGTTGCCGAATTTCCGCCGGTGTTCGACGAGATGGTCGCGAATCATGTCGGCAATGGCCTGCGAGCGGTTGTCGTAGCCTTTCTCTCCCGACATTCCATCCAGTTGCCGCAGGAGTGACGGCGGCAGGGACACGCTGAAACGGCTGACGGTTTCTTTTTTCATGCGAACGCATGTATCGTAGACAGATACCTCAAATTATCAAAGAGGCAAAACTGCGTTCGCCAAAGGAAACGCGAGAACGTCAAAAACTGATTTGGGTTCGCACACCTACAACAATGGCGTCGGCCAATGCCGTCGAACCGCCCGGATGGACGATGTATTGAAAATCCGGCTGCAATCGCCACCACGGCGCAAGGACGATTTGATAGGTTGCCTCGAAGCCCATTTCATAGTCAGGCACGGGACCTGGCTTTAAATTGTTCGGCATGCTGCCGGCGGCGGCAATGTGGTCGGCGTCGCTTTGAGCGCCGCGCAGGCTGTTGCTGACTCGCGCATAGCTGACACCTGCACCAAACACATCCTGATCCCGGCCCGGAACCAGGCCTTTGCAGACCACGCCGCCCGCCGTGTAAAAATCCAGCGAATTCCGGTCGTCCAGCAGCCACGGCGCAATCCGCCAATAAATGCCCACACCTTGATCCAAATCCGCTGTCTTCCGCCAGAGCATCTGGTCAAGGTTGAAATAAATCCCGCCGTCACCGGCATGAGGCGCCGGGATGCCGTCGGAAGCCTGACCTGACAACGTGCCATCATCTTCAAGACTGATACCGTGATTGTCATACCGCAAATCGTTGAAGTGTCCGGTGTGATACCACCCACCCAGCTTGTAAGTCCCGGGCAATCCCTGGTCGCCCCGTTTCTGGTTGATCCGGAATTCCATTTCGGCGATGCAAAGCACGCCTTCATTGGAATCAAAGCCAAAATGCGTCCCGTATTTGTTTTCCGAGGCCTGGTCCCGCACGTCGCCGTCCACGAGCGCCGCAAGCAATTCCAGTTTTTCAGCCGGCTTGAGGTCGAGCCGCACGCCAGTGCCCGCTACCGGATAAGCAGGCCCGCCATCGGGGATCGTCGTGGACATGAATGCCGGCCAGCCGTGTGTGCCACTTATGAAAAGGCAGGCGTAGTCGCTACAGATGAATTCCTCGTCCAAGGCAATTTGTCCAGCCCGGACGGAAAATTTCCCATCAAAAAAACTTTGCTCCAGCCACAGTTCATAAAGCCGGCAGGTGTCGTAGCCGGAAATGTTGCTGGGATCGGAATAGACGCTGCCCGTCAGACCGGCGATGTCATTTGGCCGGGTGCCCCAAAGCCACAAACTGCTGGCGTGAAAACGTGCGCCCTTCCACCCCGCCATTTTTTCGAGGTCGAAGTCCAGCAGCGTTTTCACCAGATGTTGGTAAAGTCCACCCCGGCTTGCGCCACCGCTGACATTGGCGAGAAATTCGCCGGTGTATTCCAAGCCGAAATCAAAGCCCTTGTCCGACAAACCGGATCGCGTCCCGCCCCAGTCGCCGGTCAGCGTGTCGCGCTCCCAGAATGATTTCGGGGTGTTGGTCGAAACGTTCTGCGCCGTCAAAAAGGACGGCAGCGCGAGGTAAAAAAACGAAATGACAACAACAAGGGTGCGCATTGGATGCACTCTCACCGGGGTTTCATCGCGGATTGAAACGGCTCTTTATTTATCGGATGTTTCCGTCTGAACTTTGTCCCGAACCAAAACCCGGCCAATAACACAGGCCAAGCCGAACATGATGGCCGTGCCGAGCGCACCGGCGATGGCGGTGGCGATTCCCGCCGAACTGATGCCCGGTATTTTGTAATCCGGGAAAAATGTTTTCAAAGTGGTGCCGGCGCGTCCCGCAAAACCAAATTTCTCGGCGACTTTGTCCAATCCGTCGGGCCATGAACAGGCATAAGGAGAAACAAAAATCGCCAGGCCCAACGCCACGATCAGGCCAATCAACACGAATTCAAATCCGACGTTGCGCGCCCTCTCCTGATGTTCCGGGTCGAGCAAATCGGGACGGGTCTGTGCGATGGCCAGAATCACCAGCGACGTGATCAGGCCTTCGCCGATACCGATGAGCATGTGAACGCTCACCATGGCGGGAAACACCACTCCCGGTGCCAACGTGCCGGATAGCGACAATTCCCCGGCGCAGGTCACTGACGCCAGCACGGTCGAAAGCCACGACGCAAAAAACACCGCCGTAATGCGCCCGCGCAATCCCGGCAGAAACCGCCGCGCGGATTGGTAAATGGCATAGCCGCACACCGCTCCGACAAACGACATGTTGAAAATATTGGCGCCCAACGCCAGCACGCCACCGTCGCTGAAAAGCAACGCTTGGATCATCAAGACGCAGGCAATGACAATCGCCGCAGCAGCCGGCCCCAGGAGGACGCTGACCAGCACGCCACCCAGCAAATGGCCTGACGTGCCGCCCGCCACGGGAAAGTTGAGCATCTGCGCCGCGAAGACGAATGCCGCACTCAAACCCATCAACGGGATTTTTTTGCGCGGCAAAATCCGGTTCACCTGCCGGATGGCCACCGCGAGGCCGCCCGCCGAGAGCGCGCCGGTGGTGATGAGGGTTTTGGCATCCAGAAATCCATCGGGTATATGCATGTTGACTTTCTCCTGATGATTTTGTTAATATTACTTTTGATGATATTCGTAACACCCATTTTATTTTCGTCAAGAGTTTTTTGGGATCAATTTTGATATGGGCGTAAATCTTCTGCATAACCACCATCGCATGGACAGCCCGCTCCGCCGGCTGCCGGCGGCGTTGAAGTTTGCCGTGGCGCTGGGGTTGGTGTTGACGGCGGTTTTGCTACCTGTGACGCAATTCATCGGGTTTGCCATTGTCGCGGTGCTTCTGCTTTTGGCTGTGGTTCTCAGCCGGATTTCACCATGGTTTCTGTTGAAAAGATTGTTGCTGTTGGAACCGTTCGTGCTGGGCGTGGTGGTACTGACATTGTTCCAAGCTGGCGGCCTGCGGATTTTTCTGGCTGTCCTGTTGAAAACCAATCTTTGCCTGCTGACGACGATTCTGCTGTCCAATACTACGCCGCTTGCCGAAATTCTGCGCGTGTTCAAGCGCCTGCATGTACCCTGGCTGATGATCAGCACGCTGACGCTGATGCACCGTTATCTTTTCGTGTTGATGGACGAATCCGAACGGATGCGCCGGGCGCGAGCGAGCCGCACGTTCACGCGCACGCGGCGATTTCAATGGCGCACGCTCGCCACGGTGGTCGGACAATTGTTCATCCGCGCCTCGGAGCGGGCCGAGCGCATCTACGACGCGATGTGCGCGCGAGGCTGGAAATGAGGACTGCCATCGAAGTCACGAACCTGAAATACCGTTACCACGACGGCATGGAAGCCTTGCGCGGCATCAGCTTCCGCGTCCTGCCGGGCGAGTGCATCGCTTTGCTGGGGCCGAACGGTTCCGGCAAGTCCACCTTGCTGTTGCACTTGAACGGGCTGTTGCCGGAAAAACTTTCCGGCGACGGCGCGGTGAAAATTTATGGCGAAGCGGTCGCCACGGGGAATTTAGCAAAAATCCGCCGTCAGGTGGGGCTGGTGTTTCAAGACCCGGACGACCAATTGTTTTGCCCGACGGTGACGGAGGATGTGGCGTTCGGCCCACAACAACTTGGGTTGAACGAATCCGAAATTGCTGACCGAGTGAAATTGTCTTTGGCGCAAGTCGGTCTCGTTGGATTCGAGGAACGCTGGACGCATCATTTGAGCCACGGCGAGAAGCGGCGAGCCTGCCTTGCGGGCGTGCTGGCGTGCGAACCAGCGTTGCTGGTCTTGGACGAGCCGACGAGCGACCTGGACCCGCGTGGACGGCGCGAATTCAAGGCCATGCTGCGGACGCTGCCGGCGACCAAGCTAATCGCCACGCATGATTTGGAACTGGCGGTGGAACTGTGCGCGCGGACGATTGTGCTCGATCGCGGAGAAATCGTGGCCGACGGACCGACAGTGGAGTTGCTGAGCAACGAAGAATTGATGCTCGCACACGGCCTGGAACGTCCGCACATTCTGCGGCACGTTCATCCGCATTAAGCAATGTAGCTGCGACGCCCCCGCCGCAAGCTGTCGCTTACCTGATTTCCTTTGGCGCGGGCACGGTGCTGGCGATGGCGCTGTTTTCCTGGGGCATGGGATTTCTCGCCACGCGTTGTGCAGCCAACAGCGTGAAAATATATCGCGGGCTGATGAGCACCTGCGGGGTGGCCGCGATGGTGATCGGTTGCATCTGGCTCGCGGGCAAAAGTTGGTAACGGTTAACGAAGATACGGTAGGGCCGAGCTGCTGCTCGGCCAGGCTGTGCGGCAGCACAGCCCTACCAGCCGAATTCAAATTTTTCGATGACGAGAACGAGGAGGAGGACGAGGACGAATTCAATTTTTGCTTGCCAAACCCGCCGGTCAGGCTTCATTTTCTGACATGGCAGCTACGCGCAATTCCGGTTTTGACGATCCGTTCTACCAGCCGGCGGATGAGTTTTTCCCTGCAAACAACAAGATTGGCCTGACGTTCGACGACCTCACGCTCGCGACGCTCTATTCCGAAATCCTCCCGCGTGACACGCAATTGGAGACGCAACTCGCGGAAAATTTGCGCCTCAACATCCCGGTGATTTCGTCCGACATGGACACCGTGACCGAATCGCGCATGGCCATCGCGATGGCGGCCAACGGCGGTCTCGGCCTCATCCATTACAACATGCCGGAACGCCAGCAGCTTTCCGAAGTCAGCCGGGTCAAGAACCACGTCCACGGCCTGATTCAGGAACCGATCACGGTCACTCCCGACCAGCTCATCGGCGACGTGCTGGTGTTGATCGAGCAGAAAAAATTCGGCTTCGGCACGTTTCCGGTCGTGGATGAAAAGGGCAAACTTGTTGGTCTGCTTTCCGGCCACGTGGTCAAGCCGCGTTACGCCAAACGCAAGGTCGCCGAAGCCCTCACGCCGCGCGCGCAGGTCCACACCATCACCCAAAAGGAACTGGGCAAGGATCCCATCGCCCGCGCCGATAAATTCTTCAATGAACACCTCGGCATCCACAAACTGCTCGTGGTGGACGACAAGGACCACTTGCGCGGCCTCTTCACGATGAGCGACATCGAACGCATCGCGCAGGAACGCAACGCACAGTTCAAGCCGGCGCGCGACGCGCACTTCCATCTCATCTGCGGCGCGGCGGTTTCGGCCACGCGCAATGCGTTCGGCGAACTGGATCGCGAGTGCATCCTGAATCACGTCGGCGGACTCGTCGAACGCGGCGTGGACGCCATCGCCGTTTCGACCGCGCACGGCCACAGCAAAGGCGTCGGCGATATGGTGAAAGTGTTGCGCGACGCATTTCCGAAACTGCCCCTCATCGCCGGCAACGTAACGAGCGCGGCGGGCGTCGAATATCTGGCCGATTGCGGCGCGAACGCCATCAAAGTCGGGCAAGGGCCGGGTTCGATTTGCACCACGCGCATTGTCGCAGGTGTGGGCATCCCGCAAATGACGGCGCTTTACGTCTGCTCGCGTGCGGCGGCGAAAAAGAAGGTGGCCATTCTCGCCGACGGCGGCATTGCGAAATCCGGCGACATCGTGAAGGCGTTGACGCTCGCGCAGGCGGCGATTTGTGGTGGCATTTTTGCCGGTTGCAACGAAGCGCCCGGCGAAATCCTCGAAATCGGCGGCAAACTTTACAAACAATATCGCGGGATGGGCAGTTTTGCGGCGATGAAGGCCGGCTCGGCGGCGCGTTACGGCCAGCCGACCAATCCCACGCAAAAGGTCGCGCCCGAAGGGATCGAGGCGCTCAAGGAAGCGTGCGGTTCGGTGGACCGCGTGCTGGCGCAGCTCATCGGCGGCATCCAGAGCGGCATGGGTTATCTCGGCGCGGCGAACCTCGCGCAGCTTCGCGAGAAGGCGCGTTACATCCGCGTCAGCCCCGCCGGGATGCGCGAAGCCGCCCCGCACGACGTGGTGGAATTGAAGACAGGAAGTTAGCCAGTAGTTGGTGGTTAGTGGTCAGTAGTTATTCGCCCCGGTGATCGCGGCCAATTGACTTCAAGTAGGAATTGAGTTGCGGAGCGAGGTTGTCCACCAACGGCTTGATTTTCTTTACGTCGGCGGGCGTAAGAAGGTTTCTTTTAAATGCGCGCCGGAGGAAGTGTTGCGTTTCGTTCAACGATCCCCGCGCGATTTTCACAAAGCGCTGGTTGTCTTGGAAATTGTGGCGGCCTGTCCCTTCGGCAATGTTCGCACCGATGCTGTCAGCACTCCGCACGATTTGCCTGCCGACTGTGTCCCGGGCAAACGTGTCCCAGCGGAGAACGATTTTCCAAATCTCGTCTGCCAGTTCTTCAGCCAGCTTGTAAACCCGCAAATTCTCAAAATTTGTCCTGCCCATAATTTGTGATATTGCTGCGTTCGACCGTTTCAGGCTGCTGACTACTGACCACTGACTACTGACTAACTTCTAAAACACAATTGGCTCGTTGAGCTTGCCGCATTGGGCGCAGCGCGAACGGTCCACGTCCGGGTCATCGGTATAGACGTAGCCGCATTTTTTGCAGCGGAAAATCCTGTCCTCCGTGTGCGTCGGCCCGAACCGGCGTCGGCGCATTTCGGAATAAATCCCCAGACCACACAGCGCGCCGAGCAGCACGGTCACGTAAAGGAACAGCAGCGCGGGAATGCTCATGTCACGGCGAGGCGGCGGGTGAATTGGTCGCGGGCGGCGGAACGGTGTGCCAAGTGAAAATCATCTGGCCGATGGTCAGGCGTGGCGCAGGCGCGAAACGCGCGGCACGGGCGAGTTCGAGCGCGCCCTGATCGGCAACGTCATAATGGCTGAGGGCTTCCAAACTGTTGTCTGATGGCAATACAATGGCCGAAACCACATTGCCCGCTTCGTTCACCAGCAACTGCACTTTGCTCGGCGCAATCACATCCGCATACGGCCACGACGGCAAATACATCGGGGTGAGCAACCGTCGTTGCATCAAATCGCCTTCGACGCGCAGCGTGGAAACCTGTGCGAGCGTCGGCTCGATGGATTGCGCCGGCGTGCTGAGTCTGACCGGTGGTTTCAATTGGAGCGCAAATCCGGCGAACTGATTGGTCTGCATGAATCGGTTGAAGACGGTCATCAATCGATCAGCAGACAATGGCAGCCAGCGCGGCGGTTCCGTCCAGGGGAACGACGGTGGTTCCACGACAGGCGCCCACGACCACATTGCCGTCACAAAATCTCCAGGATGCGGCAGCGCGAAAAGTGTCGGGTCGTTGAGCGCCAGCAATTCGCCCGAACTGCCGGCGAGTTTCAGCGTGGGAACATCGGTCGCGGTGCGCGGGACAATTTGTTTCCGCGCGCCGAACATGAAAAGCAACCCAACGTGCGCGGCGCAAACCAGTGCGATGAGCATCAGCCAGCGGCTGAGCGGCCAGCGTTCGCCAGGCGGCTTTGGCCCGGCCAGTCCAAGCGCAGGCGAATCTGCACGCAAATCGCTCATGGCTTGTCGGGCGTGCTGATGACCTGCGGCAGTGTGGCACCCAATGCATTGTGGATCCCGGCATCGCGGGCGAGGATCGTCAGGTGGATGAGCCGGTCATAAGTCACCGCTTTATCGGCGTGGATGACGAGCGTGAGCGGTTCGCGGGATTTTTTTACGGCCGCGTGCAAATCGTTCGTCAATTGCGCTTCGCTGACGATCTGGTTGGCGAAAAAATATCGTCCGCCGGCGTCCACCGCGACAGCCACGGTCGGCTGGTCCGTGCCGGGCAAGCCATCCGCCAACGGCGGCTCAATCCGCACCCCGGGCGTATAGACCAGCCCGCCCAGCATCAGGAAAATCACCAGCAAAAAGAAGACCGCGGCAAACGGCGCCACGTCAAACGGGCTGCGCAGCAGGCGGACATTGCGCGGAAATTTCATGGGGCCTTTTGACCGCCGTTTTCGGTGACGATGTTGACGACTTCGCCGGCGGCGCGTTCCATGTCGAGGACGATTTTGTTGATGCGGCTGACAAGATAATTGTATCCGGCATGGACGGGAATCGCGACGCCAACGCCCGCCCCCGCGCAGATCAGCGCCCGCCAGACGCCGTGGGAAAGCTGCTCAATGTGCGCATACAAACCGGCTTCCTGTATCTGGTTGAAAATTTCCATGAAACCGATGATGGTGCCCAGCAGGCCGAGCAGCGGCGTAATCTGGGCAATGGTGGCGAGCAGATTCAATTTTTCCTCCAAGAGCGGCACTTCGGTGAGACCCGCTTCCTCGACGGCTTCGCGCACACGGTCGCGTCCGCGATCGCGGCTGAGGAGGGCGGCTTTGACCAGGCGCGCGACCGGGCTGGGCGTGGCGTCGCAAATGGAAATGGCTTCGACGACATTGTCACGTTTGAGCACCGTCCGGACACCGTTGAGGAACTCGGTGGAATTGATTTGCGAGCGGTGGCAATACAACGCGCGCTCGATGAACACGACGATGGCGATGGCCGCGGCGAGCAGAATCAGCCAAATCACCGGGCCGCCATTGGCTAGAAGCGTAGGCATGAGGTTTTTATAGGCGTTTGCGCCCGAAGTTCAAAGATTTTTCTTGGCGTGGCCGGTTGCTTGGCCGTTAATGGCCGCATGGAAAAATCAGACCAACTCCGCGAATTGTTCCGGATGCAAAAGGCGCTCAACGAACGCATCGGTGTAAAAACCGACGGCATGAGCGAGGCGGAAAGAACGAAATGGATACTGAACTACTGCCGCGCCATGACGCAGGAAATCGCCGAACTCACCGACAGCGTGCCGTGGAAATGGTGGGCGAAATATCAGAAATTCGACGAACAAAACGCGCGCGTCGAGGTGGTGGACCTGTTCCATTTCCTCATCAGCCTGGCGCAGGTGCTCGGCATGAGCGCCGACGACGTATTCGCCGCCTACGCCAAAAAGAACGAGGTGAATTTCAAGCGGCAGGAGAGTGGCTACACGGCGAAAGACGAACACGACTCCAAACACATCTGAGTCGCGTGATGAAAAACTGGATTTTCAAGGACGAAGCATCTCCGCCGCCCGATCCCAAAGCGGCCCGCACGCGTGCTATTCTTTTGTCGCTGCCCTTTGCCATCGTGGGAATCCTCGCACTCGTATTTCTTTTGCACGACGAAGTTGGCAGCGGATTTGGAATGAAAAAACAAACGGCGATGGGACTTTTGAGCGCGGCCATCGTTTGCGGAGGGCTCATCGCGCTCATTTTTGGCATCGCCGCCAAAAAACAGGCGCTGAAGGCGGCAGTTTCCAAATCGTCCGATGACGGAAAACCCTGGCTTAAGCGCGCGGACTGGGCGGCGGGGCGAATCGCATCGGGTTCGCACAAAAGCGTTTTGCTGCTCTGGATGTTCACTTTTTTTTGGAACGCTGTTTCCGCGCCCGTCGTTTTTAATGCTTTGCCAACTGAATTGCACAGCGGGAATTACGCTGTTTTGATCGCGCTGCTTTTCCCGATTGCCGGCATCGGCATGATCATTTATGCGCTGAACACCACGCTCGCGTGGCGGCGGTTCGGGCAGTCCATTTTTGAAATGGCCGCGATTCCCGGCGCGACCGGCGGCACGCTCGAAGGCGAGATCCAGGTCAACACGCGGCTACGGCCCGAACACGGCCTGCACGTGCGGTTGAGTTGCATCCGCCAGACGACGACCGGTTCCGGCAAGGACCGCAGCACGAGCGAGAAAATTCTCTGGCAGGATGACAAATGGCTGCGACCGGATTTGCCGCAAACCGATTTGAACGCGACCGGCGTTCCGATTTTTTTCAAATTGCCCGCCGACCTGCCGGAATCAATCGTCGGCAACGGCGACGGAATTCACTGGCGGCTCGAAGCGTCCGCTAAACTGCGCGGTCCGAATTTCCACGCCACGTTTGACGTGCCGGTTTTCAAATTGCCGGAAACGCCGCAAATTTCCGACGACCCGACGGCGCAATACCAAATGTCGCTCGATGAAGTGCGGCAGCAAATTCATTCCAAAATCCAAGTCAACGATTTGCCGGATGGCGGAAAGGAATTTATTTTTCCCGCCGCGCGCAATCCCGGCTTCGCTTCCGCGATGACGGTTTTCACCCTGATTTTCGGCGGCGCAACCGCCTTTTTGATTCACCTTCACGCGCCCATCCTTTTTCCGATTGTGTTCACACCAATCAGTTTGTTGCTGGCTTGCGTGGCATTCGACCTTTGGTTTTGCCGCAGCCGCGTCGTCGTGACGCCGGAGCACGTGACCGTTCAAAAATCGTGGCTGGGCATTAAAAAAGTACGCAAGTTCACGGCGGCTGATATTGTCGACTTCTCCGCCCAACCGGGCGCGACATCCGGGCATCAAGCATATTACGATTTGAAAATCAGGTTGCGCACCAGCGATAATCTTGCGACGCGAAAAGCAAAGTTCATTCAAACCGGGGAACGACCGCCTTTGAAATTCAGCGCGGATAGCGGCGACGGTTTTACCGCCGCGAGTAACATTGGCGACAAGCCGGAAGCCGATTGGCTCGCGCGGCAGATGAGCGATGTTTTGAGCCGCAAATGAGCGCACCGCCGCGGTTTTATGCAGATTACCGAATTGGATCCCCTCGCGCCGATGTCCGAAATCCGCGGCCTTTTTCTTGAATATGCAAATTCGATTGAAACGGATCTTTGCTTCCAAAATTTAGAGCGTGAACTGGCCGAACTGCCGGGGCGATACGCTCCGCCCGAAGGCCGTTTGCTGCTCGCCCGTGATGGCGCTCAAGCCGCCGGCTGTGTGGCCTTGCGCAAAATCGGCGGCGGGATTTGCGAGATGAAGCGGCTTTATGTACGCCCGGTTTTCCGGCGCAAAGGACTCGGACGAGCGCTTGCCGGAAAAATCATCGCCGCGGCGCGGGAAATCGGCTACGAACGCATGAGGCTCGACACGTTGGCTGCGATGAAAGAGGCGATTCAACTTTACGAATCGCTCGGCTTTCGGCGCATCCAGCCGTATTACGATAATCCGGACGATTCCGCGATTTTCCTGGAACTGCAATTGCGCTGAGAAATTACTCGGCAACCGTTGGCGTGCGGTTAACATGGTTGGCAAATGGCGCGTTCAGTCAGAAATCGAACTCCCGCGAAAAACGTCCCGCCCCGCTGGCGCAAAGAGGTCGAGCGCGTCCTCATCCCGGAAGGCCAGATTGCGCGCCGCATCCGGGTGATGGCGCGCGAAATCGAGCGCGCTTTTCGCGGGCGCGAAATGGTGGTGGTCTCCCTGCTTAATGGCACGGTGATGTTCCTCGCGGATTTGATCCGGCATCTGAACCTGCCGTTGCGGCTCGATTTCATGGGCGTTTCCAGCTATGGCCTCGGCACGGAATCGGGCGATCTGGTTTTCACCAAGGAATTGCGGCTGGACGTGCGCGGACGCGACGTGTTGCTGGTGGACGACATTCTCGACACCGGCAAAACCATCAGCCGCGTGCTGCCTAAAATCCAGGCGCTCAAGCCGCGCCGGATAAAAATCTGCGTGCTGCTCGACAAGCCGAGCCGCCGGACGGAGGACATCACAGCGGATTACGTCGGCTTTGAAATCCCGGACTTTTTTGTCGTCGGCTATGGACTGGACTTCGTGGAACGGTATCGGAACCTGCCATTCGTCGGCGTGCTGCATCCGCACGTTTACAAACAAGCCCGCCAGCGCGTCTGCCAAAAATGATTCAGGGGTCTGAAGCTCTACCATCTGCCCAACTGGCAAGTGATGATTGTGACCGCGTCGCTCGCCGGATTTTCGCTTTAAGATTAAACATGACAGATTTTGCACAGCGTTACAAAATTCACGGATGAAACTAATCGCTCGCCTTGCGTTGGTTGCACTTCTACCGTCTCTATCAGGCTGTCTTTCAATGAAAGCCACACAAGCGGCTAACAAACATACGGTGGAAATAACTTTATATAATTCAGTTGATAGAATTGAAAAAGCAGCAGTCACCAAAGACGATCAACTCTGCGTTTTTTTTGAAAAAGATTTGACCAATTCACCACAGAAAAGTCACTTTTCTCTGATTCTTCCGTTGGCACAAATCCAAACCAACGCACAATACCATGATGTGATTGTTTCCTCCGACGACAACGGTGCTACGTATGTTTTTCCAAAAACTCTAAAATCTCCTGACAGGCATACATGGTGGACGCTGCAAGTGCCCGGAGGCCAAATTCGCACAAATTGGACGTTGCTGAAAATTCCCAATAGCGATTTGAAATATATTCCGGTTGCAACAGCGCTGACCCATTGGGAACGCTATCGGCGTCCGCTTCAAAATCCTACTGTGCTCCACGATAAGGATTTTATACTTCTCTCAAACGCGACGCAGACTGTATATCTGACAAGAACCACGCCAATTGAATTTGTTTATGTTGACGCCTCAACGAATCGATCTTTTACAATTGTATCGGTTAATCCAACCGTGGTTTCAAAAACACACACCGAACATCCCGGATATTATTTTTTGCTGCCATTGACAGTTCCAGTCGATATTGCGACTTCTCCATTTCAGGCAATTGGATTGTTATTGGTTGCTGCGGCTTTTAGTCATGGTATGTAATAAAACCGCCGCTCTTTAAGTCTTCTTGCCTCGAATTGCGCGAGCCGCTAACTTTTCCATTTTGGATTTTCAACCAAAACTGAAAGCCGGCTACCTGTTTCCGGAAATCGGCCAGCGCGTGAAGGCGTTTTGCGAGGCGAATCCCGAGGCCGCTCAGCGCCTCATCCACCGCGGCATCGGCTCGCTCGCGCCGGAACGCCGCAGTAAAATGGCCAAGCTCGGCCTGCGCGCCATGGCCGGCGGCCTGCTGGCGGCCTACATATGACGGCGTCGCTGGCGGGTTTTTACTCTAACGTTCGGAAGGTTGATCTGCGCGAAACCCAAATCAAAACAGGGCGTCGTGGAACTCCGCCCTCCGAATTGAATTGTCACGTTGCCACACCGCAACCATTCCATTACGGTTTCAAAAAATTCAAACGCCAGCACAACCAATAACAACAAATGAACGACGATAATTGGAAACCGAGAAAAGTGGTGATTGTCGGGGCTGGCGCCGTGGGTTCCACCTTTGCTTATACGCTGGCCCAAAGCGGATTGGCTGAAGAGATTGGCCTGCTGGACGCCAACCATGAACTGGCGATGGGACAGGTGCTCGATTTGGCCCACGGCCAGGCCTTCTTCCCCTCGGTCCAGATTCGAGACGCCCAGAACGCTGATTATGGCGATGCGCACCTGATTTTCATTACCGCCGGGTCGAAGCAACGGCCTGGTGAAACGCGTCTGGCGCTCCTGCAACGCAACGCCAAAATCATCCAGGACATCATGGATGAAATCGTGCGGCAGAACTCACCGGCAGTCGTGGTGGTGGTGACCAATCCGGTGGACATCCTGACCTACGTCGCTCAAAAGCGCTCTGGCTGGCCGCGCGGACGCGTCATCGGCTCCGGAACGGTGCTGGACAGCGCGCGATTCCGGTATCTGCTAAGCCAGCATTGCGGGGTGGACGTGCATAACGTCCATGCCTACATCCTGGGTGAGCACGGAGACAGTGAAGTGGCCGCCTGGTCCATGACCAACATGGCGGGCGTGCCCATCGAACAATATTGCGCCCTTTGCGGGAAATGTGACGACTGGGAAGCGTCCCGGCGTAAAATTGCCGAGGCAGTGAGGAATTCGGCCTACCACATCATTGATTACAAAGGGGCGACGTGGTTTGCCGTCGGCCTTGCCCTGACGCGGATCGCGGCGGCGATCCTGCGCAATCAAAACAGCGCGCTCACGGTTTCAGCCGTGTTGGAAGGAGAATACAATCTGAGCGGCGTGAGTCTGGGAGTTCCCTGCATCCTTTCGCAGAAAGGCGTTGAACGCATCCTGCAAGTCAACCTGCCGCCGGAGGAACAAAATGCCCTTGCCAAGTCCGCGGCAGTCCTGCGAGAACTGATCGCGCAGTTGAAATTGCCCGGCCCATCATGAAACGAGAACAACAAACCGAAAACAACCATGCCGCAAGACACTGAATCAAAACCCAAAGGAATGCCCGGCGCTCGAGCCACCGAAGTCACTGAACTTGTCACTTATCAGGCCGGAGCCATCGTCAGCCGGGAAATCGTGAAGAAGCCGACCGGCACCGTGACGGTCTTCGCGTTTGATGAAGGACAAGGCTTGAGCGAACACATCGCGCCGTTCGACGCGCTGGTGCAGGTATTGGAAGGCGAAGCGGAAGTCACGATTTCCGGCAAGCCTCACCATCTGCAGCGTGGCGGGCTTATCCTCATGCCAGCCAATCGGCCGCATGCGCTCAAGGCCATCAAGCGGTTCAAAATGATTCTGACGATGATCCGGTCGTAGGAGCCGGTTCAACTCGATTTGGAGTCGTGCGCGTCCCCTGCCCGGCGACAATTGCAGGAATTTTGTTGCCGCTTTCGGCGAACGGCTTTCGCCATCAATTCGTTGACTTTTTGAACAAACCGCCGAGGCCTTTGGTGATTTTGTTCACGTCTCCGCCCACGGTTTTCCCGGTGTCCTTGCCGAGATTTACTGCGCCCTTGCCGATGTCGCTGGCGGCGTTGGCGACGGCTCTGACGGTGGCGGTGGTAAGGGCGTCAAGCACGCGCCGGGTCAAATCAGTGGCTGTGATGCCGTCGCCGTCCTTGCCCAGATTGGTGAGGTGAATGTCCGGCAACGGCAAAGTCATTTCCTTGCCGCCCATGCTGGTGAGGCTGACGTGAACCTTCGCGCCGGTAATCAGGAAATCATCCACTTCGAGTTTCTTGCCGGGTTTGTTACCGGCCTGGGCGGTTTGATTCGTTGCAGGCCTCTGACTTGACGCGGTGGCGGCATTCACGTTGTCGCGGATTTTGGTGAGATTGTTTCCACTGAAGGGACTCCCTTCAAACGTGATTTCCGGCGCCTCCACGCGCACCGAGCGCACGACAATTTTGTCCGAGAGAACGGACAGCGGGTTCACGCCAACCGCAGCCGTGCCGACGCTGATGGCTTGCGGCGTCTTGTAACCTTCAGGATTGCCGACCACAAGCCCGCTGACCTTGGCCGAGCCGGTCAGGATGGACAAACTCACCGCGTCCACTTTGATGGAAACCTGGGTGATTTTCGGGCCGACCGTTTCCATGCCCGCCTTGACGATGTTGCCGAGGAACAAGCCCGCCACAATGACCGCCACGATGATAAGAACGACGAGGATGAGGACAAGACCCCAGAGAATCTTTTTAATCTTTTTCATAACATTAACAATTAACATTTCGCCCGCGATTTTGGCGAGCAAATTTGCGACACAAAATTCTTTCAACTCGCGACCAGCGACCGGATGGTTTCGATGAATTCATTGACGGGATACGGCTTGACCAGGAACCGGTCCGGTTTTTGCGGCAGGCCCGCATAAATGTTCTCATCCACGGTGCCGCTGAGCAGGATCATTTTTTGCCTCGGATTGACGCGCTTGCACTCGCGCACCAAATCCAAGCCGTTCATCTCGCCCATGGCGTAATCCGTCACAATGACCGCCGGCTTGGCGGCGGGAAATTCCTTCAACGCCACCCGCGGATCACTGAATGTCCGCACGTTGTAACCCAGTGGTTGGAGGATGGCCTCGGCCAAATCAAGCAGCATTGGCTCGTCGTCCACCACGAAGATGGTGATTGACGGCTCCGCGCCGCTGCTGGATTTGGACTGGCTCATCAACTAAGGTGAATATCAGGAAAACACTGATTGGCGGCGGCTGCAAGCACGTTTGAACAAAAACTTATTCACATTCGGCCGGAAAATTCCCATTGCGTCCGGCTAATTCACGCCGTAACTTCACGGTCAGGCAATGAGGCCATTGCCACGAAACGGGGATTTGCGGTCATGAAAACAAGGTCAACGCAAAAGAAAACGGCCACGCGCACCGTGCGCCCGCGCCGCAACGCCAAATCCGAACCCAAAACCGAGATGACCGCCGCTACGGTTGTTCGCCGTACTTACAAACGCCGCAAAAAAAACGAAGCACCGCCCATTTTGCTCGAAGGCGACCAGCCCGCGCCGCCGCCTGCCAGCGGCCCCGGCCAGAAATACGCGCTTGGCCCGACAGCGCCCGCGCAACAGTTTGAAACGACGGAAATCGAATTGCCCGAAGCCTACGGCACGAAAAAACTTTTTTTGACCGCGCGCGACCCGCACTGGCTTTACGCGCATTGGGACCTGACGCGCGAGCAGCAGTTGAAGCTCAACGCGAAGTCGTCGGACGGTCATCTGGTTCTCCGCATTTACGCCGGCAAAATCGAAGGCCATCCGCTTTACGAAATCCACGTTCACCCGGAATCGCACCACTGGTTCGCGCACGTCGAGCGCGCCGGCGATTCCTACGCCGCCGAACTCGGCTACTATTCGCCGGTGGGCCGGTGGCTGCGCGTCGCCGCTTCCGGCGCCACCGTCACGCCGCCGGACGCCGCTTCGGCGGATACCGGCGCTGAATTTGCCACCATCCCGTTTGAATTTCCGTTCGCCAGATTGATTCAAATCGTCAAGCAGGCCGTGCGTGAAAACCTCCCGCTGGCGCAGGCGATTGAAGAACTTCGCCGGCATGGCCATCCCGATTTGCCGCGCGCGACCGCCGCGCCACCCGCGGCGTGGACGTCGCAACAGGAACAGGCGCTGGCCAAAATTATCAGCCTTGACGACGTGCGCCGCGTCTGGATGGGCTCGCTGGAAATCACCGAACTGATCCGCCGCAAACTCGCGCGCGAAATTTCCTCGCTTGGCGTCTCCAGCCTTTCGAGCCCCTTCGGCGGCGTGGGACAACCGAAGGGATTCTGGTTCAACGTCAACGCGGAACTGATCATCTACGGCGCCACCGAGCCGACGGCCAAAGTGACGCTCGACGGCCGCAAAATCAAATTGCGGCCCGACGGCTCGTTCAGTTTTCGTTTCGCGTTGCCGGACGGCAAATATGAACTGCCTGCCGTGGCGGTTTCCGCCGACGGCACGGAGGCGCGCGCGGCGGATTTGAAATTCAGCCGGGCCACCGAATACCGCGGCGACGTCGGCGCGCACCCGCAGGACCCGGCGTTGAAACCGCCGTCACCGGAAAATATTTGATTCACATGGACGCGCCGCAACGAGGAGCCTTGAGGCTGGTCCGCTTCGTCGCCGTGGCGATCATCGGCCTGAGCCTCATCGTGGAAGGTTTGTATGTGGCCGGGAATCTGGTTCGTCACCTCGCCATCGGAAAAGTTCATTGCGCGTTGCTGACGATTCCGTTGGTGCTCGGAATTGTCATTCTGGCCAGGTCCAAGGCCGTCGCGGAATGGCTTTCAAACATGCTCGACGTATAATTTTACAGGGTCATGCAAGGATATTTATCCCTCGTATTGCACGCGCACCTGCCGTTTGTGCGCCATCCGGAACATGAAAAGTTTCTGGAGGAAAGCTGGCTGTTTGAAGCCATCACCGAAACCTACATCCCGCTGCTCCAAATCATGGAAGGCTGGCGGCGCGACGGCATGGACGCGCCCCTGACGCTGTCGCTATCGCCGCCGTTGTGCGCCATGCTGCGCGACCCGTTGTTGCGCAACCGCTACGAGCGGCATTTGAACGGCCTCATCGAGCTGGCCGAAAAGGAAATCCACCGCACGCACTGGGACCGCGCCTTCCGCGAACTGGCGTGGATGTATCACCAGCGGTTCACCTCGGTTCGCGACGCATGGCGTTTTTACAGGCGCGATCTTGTCGGCGCGCTCCGCCAGTTTCAGGACGAAGGCCGGCTGGAAATCATCACCACCGCCGCGACGCACGCGCTGCTGCCGTTGCTGGCGAACCATCCGCCGTCCCTCCGCGCGCAAATTTTGACGGCGCGCGACCACTATCGCAGTTGTTTTGGCCGCGACCCGCGCGGCATCTGGCTGCCGGAATGCGCCTACGTGGAAAACGTCGAGAAATTTTTGCAGGAGGCGAACATCCGCTGGTTCATTCTCGACTCGCACGGCGTGCTTTACGCCAAACCGCGCCCGCGTTATGGCACTTTCGCGCCCATTTTCACGCCCAATGGCCTCGCCGCCTTTGGCCGCGACCTCGATTCCTCGCGGCAGGTTTGGAGCCGGCACGAAGGTTATCCGGGCGACGCGCGCTACCGCGATTTCTACCGCGACATCGGCTTTGACCTCGATTTCGACTACGTGAAACCGTACCTGCCGTCGTCGGAAACGCGCGGGTTCACCGGCATCAAGTATTACCGCATTACCAGCGGGGCGGCGAACAAGGAAATTTATCGGCGCGACGCGGCGTTGCAGGCGGCGGCGGAACACGCGGGGCATTTTTTGGGCCAACGTATCGCGCAGGCGGAAAAAGTCGCCGCCGTTCTTGGCCGCCCGCCGCTCGTGGTGGCACCGTATGACGCGGAATTGTTCGGGCATTGGTGGTATGAAGGGCCGGAATTTCTCGATTATTTTGCGCGCAAGGTTTTCCACGACCAGAAAACCATCGCGCTTGTGACCCCGAGCGAATATCTGCAGCGGCATCCGACCAACCAAATCGTCACGCCCAGCGCGTCAAGCTGGGGCGAGGAAGGCTACTACCGCGCGTGGCTGAACGAGAAGAACGAATGGATTTATCCGCACCTGCACGTCGCGCAGGAACGGATGACCAAACTGGCGCGGCGATATAAAAAGCCCGGCGCCCTGCCGGCGCGCGCGTTGCGGCAGGCCGCGCGCGAACTGCTGCTCGCGCAGGCCAGCGACTGGCCGTTCATTTTGCGCGCGGGCACCAGCCCCGATTACGCGCGCCGCCGCGTGAAAGACCATCTGCTCCGGTTCATCACCCTGCACGACCAACTCGCCGCCGCGTCCGTAGACGAACCGTGGCTGCGCGAAGTCGAATCGCGCGACAATATTTTCCCCGACGTGGACTGGACCTACTGGAGATAAATTTGCCGGTTGACCGTAGCGGCGTCCCGCCTGTCGCGCTGAAACGGAGCGAAGGCGGAGCAGAGCGCCGCAAACCTCAGGAAATTAAAGAGTGCGGCTTTCTGCCGAAAGCCGCTACGACTGTTTTGCAGAGATCTCAGTTCATTTGGCCGCGATTGAGCGGGGGAGCAAACACGGAAATCAAAGCCCGGCTCGTTGGGCGCCCCTTCCATGATAAGCCGTTAAAAAATAAACCAGCACCATTGCCACAATGGCGGCCATTCCAGCCCAGAAAAGCGACCAATGCGTGCCGGTCGGACGCGCGCACGCAGCGAGCCACCAGCCGGTGCCAAGATAGCCGATAAGATTGCCCACGCCGCCGTTCATCAAGGTCAGCAACGCCTGTGCCCGCGCCCGCCACGCCGCGTCCACGCGCTGGTCGAGGTAGATTTGGGCGGTGACATAGACGAGGGCGAAGGACGCACCGTGCATCGCCACGCCCGCGAGCAGCCAGGTTTTGCCATTGACCGCGCTCAACACGAACCGCAGGACGCCGAAGCCGAGGCCGCAGGCGAAAATCCATTTCAACCGCCAGTTGAGCAGCAGCCAGCCCATGCTGAATATGGCGATGACTTCCGAAACTTGCGCGAGGCTCATCCACGCGCTCGCGTGCGTGAGGCCGAGGTCGCGCAGGTTGGCCGGCGCATAGGGATAAAACGCCGCCAGCGGGATGCTCAACAGCGTCGTGGTGATGAAAACGACGCGATGGTCCCGGTTTTTCAGCAACGTGAGCGCATCCAGACCAAGC
>JBEKMU010000013.1:0-68213 GCA_049523555.1 Verrucomicrobiota bacterium
GCGCCGTTGTCTCAGATCTCGAAACGCGCCAAACACCCGGATCGCACGCTTGCCTTTCAAGCACCCCATCTATTCCGAGGTCGCCAGCTTCAGTGGAATCTGCACGCTCAAATGCACGTGATTTGATTTAAGCACGTTTCGTCGCACCGCGAGATTGAACAAGTTGCTCAAGACAGTCAGTTTCAAATCCACGCTGCGGTTTCCGCCTTTGGTTTTTACTGTTCTCGGATGATGCCTTGGCAACTACGGAACGTCCGCGGGGATCCCTCTGACAATCCGGTGGACTCAGGTCCAGGTCTCCGATAGCCTTTCCATCCGGTAAGGGCACAAAGGATAAGGACCAGATCAATGCCGACATCTTGAAGAAGACGCATTCAAAAACTGTGGCCGCCAAGCCTTTGTCGCGGGTTGCGATAATCCCTTTCATCCTTTTGGTGCCATTGATCTGCTTTTGCTTTTCCTTGAAATCGATCAATGGTTCGCGCCGGCATCTCGTCCCCGTTTTCGATGAAGTGGCCAACCTCGATCTCGCGCGGGACTTCAAGGACCGGGGGTCCCCCATCCAAGTCGTTACAGATTATTTCCGAGGCCGCATCAAGGAGGACAATCGTCATCCTCTTTATCCGATGATACTGAGTGGTTCAATGAAGTATTTGCCGGAGGATTTTACGGAAGCGAAAATGCTCAACCAGCTCGTTGGCCTGGCCCTTATCGTCAGTGCGTTTATCTTGTCGACCTGGTTATGGGGGATCGGGGTGGGGTGTCTCTCGGCTCTCTTCCTGGGTATCTCTCCGATCATGGCGTACCTCTCCAACCAGGCCACAGCTGATCTTTTGTTCGCTTACTTCTATTTTGCGTCTCTAGCGATCCTGATGAAGTTTTCAGGATGTTCCTGGGCGTGGCTGGTGTATGGGGTAACTTGTGGACTGTCCTACCTGACGAAGGGCAATGGGCATTTCCTGTTGATTCCGCCGGTGATTTTGGGTCTATGGCAGCACAAGCAAAAGGTTTTTAAGAAACCGGATCTTTACCTGTTATTCCTCGGGTTTGCGCTGGTTTCATCGTTTCTCATCGTTAGAAATCTGTCCGTATCTCACAACCCATTTCACAATGTCAACACCAAGGTCTTCTGGCTTGATTCCTGGACCGACTATTACCTGCTTTCGTCCGGTCCGGATTGGGACAGGGTGGGGCTTTCGTGGTACCTGTCGCATCACAGTTTCTCCCAAATTTTTCTCCGGCTGATGCAGGGGATCCAAGCGACGGGAAAGAGGCTGTTGTTGTCCATGGGGGTTGGTCCGAACCGATACCTGGTCCTTTCAGGTTGGGTGATGTTGGGCCTGGCCGTGTTCGGCCTGGTGGTGAAATGGCGCGACCGCGCTCGTGAACAGACCGTGGTGGTAGGCGTGACCGGGATTTTGTTCTTCCTCCTGTTTTGCTGGTATGGCCAGGGCGCCGGCGCGGATGTTCGGTTTGTGTTTCCGGTGGCCGCCTCGCTTTTGCCCTTTTCCTCCATCGGAGTCATTAGGCTTTATGAAATCCTGCGCAAGCGGCTCGCCAAACTGCCCAGCCCGCGGATGACGGTCGCCATCGGCGGCTTCCTCGTCGCGTCGGCTGCCGTCATTCTCGAACGCGATGCCCTGGGAGTAAATCCGCGCCGGCTCTGGTATCGCCCCGCGGAATGGCAGCAAACGACCTCGTGGATTCGTGAGCGCCTGAAGGACCAGGAATTCCTCCAGAATAACTGGTCCGATTTTTCGATGTGGGATTGCTGCCGCGACCGGCGCAGAAACTACCCCTTCAACGTATCCGCAGAAGTGCTGCGCAATTACGTGATGAAGAGCGGGGTGAAATTCATCCTCGTTGACCAAAGATTTGTGGCGGATGATCCCTTCAAGGAAAAGTACGGGCCTCTCGATCAATACGGTCCAACCACGTTTTTGGGTTGGCCGCGGCGGTATCACGACGATCAAATGCCGAGCCTCTTTGTCGTTTATTCGGAGGAAACCCCATAGAGGGGCGGCTGCCTGCCGCTCGCTCAACCACCACATTGGACACCGAACCTCGGTGGGTCGGCAGTCTGTGTTACTTGGCCATGGCCACCACAAAAGGGACAGGGCTTCATGGTCGTCGCCACTGGGGCATTGCAGTCGGTCTCGTTCAGATCAGCCATGCCGTCACTACGCTTCTCGACAGTGGCGTTGAGAGGCGGAATACCCGTCAATACGGTTCGTGTATCGAGTTGAGTCGGAATGACGGCTTATCCGCTGTGCAAGAGAGGCTTCCCGGCGATCAAGCGGCAGAAGTCTGTCGGGTGGCGTCCGGCAGAGTTGCACGGCACAATCCTAACCTCGACCGAGCAGTTTCGCGCAGCATTTAGGTCCGGTTCGACGAACGGTGGTAGCTGGAAATGGTTACCCCGGTCAGGTCTTGCCAGCGAGTCGGATGGGCCTATTCTGGAGCAGGGCATTGGGCCTATAAAAACGACCTCCAGAACCCAAAAAACGTCCAAGAAGTGTCCAAGAGAAGAATATACTGATCCTAGCTGTTTTCGTAAGTCGTTGATAACAGATGGCGCACCCAGTAGGAGTTGAACCTACAACCTTCTGATCCGTAGTCAGATGCTCTATCCAATTGAGCTATGGGTGCGCCCAAAAGGCCAAGGAACTTACGAGCCAAACTCTGCGCGTGCAACACATTTTCCGCGCGCCAACGAATCAACCTTTGAAAAGGTTCTGCAAGGCTAGGGCCGCAATCGTCACCACCAGCATCAGGCCGCTCGGCATGAACTTTTTCGTCTTCGCCAGCCGCACGGCAAACACAACAATCAACAACGCCATGAGGATGTTCGCCAAATCCCGCGCGAACGCTGGCTGGAAAATCCCGCGCAGCGTCGTCAGCACCAGCAATGCTGCAAACACCGCTGACGTGACGAGCGAGACCTTGCTCTTCGCCTTCAAAAAACCAATCAACCCGCCGACGAGCAGCAGGATGATGTAAATCCAGAGAACTGTGTTGGCAAAATTGTGCATCACGCGCAGGCTGCCTTAATTCGCCATCGCGTCCAAGCTCAGAATTTCACCCGGCTCGCATTCCGCGATGATCTCGAATGGGCGGCAGCATACCTCGCAATCCGTCGTGAACCGCTGGAACGGCACGCTCGTGTCCACCACCAGTTCGAACGCCTGCCCGCAGAATGGGCATTGGATTTTCCCGGAAACTTCCATCGTGCAATCTAGTCCAGTGACGGCAAATCGCAACCCTTACCCTGCCATCGCCCCTGAATAAAAAAAGGCCGGCAACGTGCCGGCCTTCCCGCAATCGGGAAATGTTTTCCGCACCCAGTCTAGAAACGCTTCGTGAGGGTCAGCGTGACGGCGTTGCCCTGCGCCCGGTTCTCGGCCATGAATTCGTAATTGTAGCGGAGCGAGACGAAGAACATCTGCTTCGGAAAAGCCACGTTGACTTCCGGGCCGACGGCCGCCACGCGATTGCGGCTGCTGGACGGCGAGCCGCTGTTGGCGGTCACCTGTTGCTGGTAGTAGCCCACCGCGCCCAGGTCAACGACCTTCGCCACCGTCTTGCTGACGCCCCATTCCAGCGTGTAGGCATCTCCGTAAGTAACCTCTGTGTCACGCTGCTCGGTGTTGAACTCGAAGCGGTTCAACGCCGACACCGCCCAAGTCTTTTCCTCATCAATATACCAAGTGGCCCCGGCGGTTTGCATGAACGTCCAATAGCCCTGGCCGGGCTTCGTCGTAGGCCCGGGACTGGTTGGGGAGTCGCCCGTGGGCATGTCAACGCCGCTGCCGATCGCAAAGTCAAACTGCTTGAGATGCCACGACAGCGTACCTTCGGCGAACAAGTCACCGACACCGAACGTGTTGGCGCTGAACCCCGGGTTGGCACTGGCCTGCTGGTAAACGAGCGGCAAAAAACCGTCCACGCCCACGTTACCGCCGAGCAATTTCGTGTCCGTAATCCAGAGCAGACGGGGAAGGTTGACGTAGGTAAACGCGTCGAGGTCGGCCGGGCCAATTTTATTGCCGGACGAATCGTTCAACTGGTCGGCCCAGTAGAAGTAATTGTAGTCGCGGAAATAGACGCCCGGCGGCGGCAGTGAGGCGCCTTTGATGCCTTCCACGCCGGGCGCGTAATGGGCCGAGGGTTGGGCCTGCAAAATACCCGGCAGCGCCATCAGTGACGCCGCCAGCAAGAGGAATTGGATTCGAGTTTTCATGGTTGTTTTTTTGAAGGTTGGAGTTGAGGGTTAAACATCCTGCAATTTGCCGGTCAGGAAGGCCTCATAGGCGCTCAAATCGAGCAGGCCGTGGCCGGAAAGGTTGAAGAGAATAACGCGTTTCTTTCCGGCGTCGCGGGCTTTCTTCGCTTCTTCGATGACCGCGGCAATCGCGTGCGCGGATTCTGGGGCGGGCACAATCCCTTCGCTGCGCGCAAAGAGTGTTCCGGCCTCGAAGACTTTCGTCTGATGATAAGCTTCCGCCTCGATAAGTCCGAGTTTGAGGGCGTGGCTGACCATCGGCGACATGCCGTGATAACGCAGTCCGCCCGCGTGGATCGGCGGCGGCATGAAATCATGTCCCAGCGTGTACATCATCAGCAGCGGCGTGGTCATGGCCGTGTCGCCGAAATCGTAGCGCAGTTCACCCTTGGTCATCGAAGGACAGGCGGAAGGTTCGACGGCGACAATGCGATACTTCTTTTTCCCGGTGATTTTCTTGTGGATGAACGGAAACGCGATGCCGGCGAAATTGCTCCCGCCGCCGCAGCAGGCGATGATCGAGTCCGGCTCCTCGCCGGCCATTTCCATCTGTTTGATGGATTCCTGGCCGATGACGGTCTGGTGGAGGCATACGTGATTCAGCACACTGCCGAGCGAGTATTTCGTGTTCGGATGCTTGGCGGTATCTTCAATGGCTTCGCTGATGGCGATGCCGAGGCTGCCCGGACACTTCGGGTTCTGCGCCCGTACTTTGCGCCCGTATTCGGTCTGGTCACTGGGGCTGGGATGCACCGTCGCGCCCCAAGTGTGCATGAGCATCCGGCGATAGGGCTTTTGCTCGTAGCTGACCTTGACCATGTAAACGTTGCACTCCAGGCCAAAGAGTTTGCACCCCAGTGCCAAGGCCGAACCCCACTGGCCTGCGCCCGTTTCGGTGGCGAGCCGTTTGGTGCCGGCGACCTTGTTGTAATAAGCTTGCGCAACGGCGGTGTTGGGCTTGTGGCTGCCGGCGGGGCTGGCGCCTTCGTATTTGTAATAAATGTGCGCCGGTGTCTGGAGCGCCTTCTCGAAGCGCAACGCACGCAGCAGGGGCGTTGGCCGCCACAGCGCGTAGATGTCGCGGATCTCATCGGGAATCGGAACCCAGCGGTCGGGGCACATTTCCTGTTTGACGAGGTTCTCTGGAAAAATTGCCAGTAACGCGTCCGGCGGCACGGGCTGTTTGGTGCCCGGATGCAGCGGCGGCGGCAGCGGTTCCGGAAAGTCAGCCAGCAGATTGTACCATTGCTTGGGAATGTCAGCCTGTGTCAACGCGAAGTGGGTTTGCGTGTTCATAATGGTTGAAGTTGGCAAATAGTTTACCAGCCGTCAAACCCCTTGTCACGCAAATATTAGCGGACTGCTATAGTGCTAATAATTAAAACAACTGGAAGTTATTCAAATGGCTGGCGCCGGCCCGCCGGTTTCTGTCGTAGTGATGTCCTCAACGCTTTCGCCGGCAAGCGTTGACGTCATCTCCCGCCCGCACCCGGACGTTTATGCGAAGTGATATGAGCGCGAGGGCAAATCAGAATGGCGCATTCGAAACGAATGCTAAATCAATTCAGCCACGAAGCCTCAGAATAGGCTGCATTTGTAGTGTCAAACATTATAAAAAGAGTCGTATCCCAACTGATAGACAAATTTTGCCGGTCTGTCAAAATAAGCGGTATGAAATCGCGATGCCGCCGACATCACCGGTGGTCTTCTGGCACTTCTGACGATCAACGTCCCGGCAACCGTGCGTTATGCGAATGTGAGCAGAAACGAGGCATTTCCGGACACAGGATTGTACTAACAACCTATCCGGCCGACGAAGCACCTCCACTTCGACATGTTTCATCAGGTGGAAACGCTTCAACCATTATCCGCCAAGCTTTTTTCCTAGATACAGATAAGGAAGGCGTACAAAGGAAGTTGTTGAGGAAAATTTTGGAGTCGAAAGCATGAAACCGAAAATGCTCCTTCTGGTCATGATGGCAAGTGCCGGTACTATTCTCAGGCCACCCTTTGCGACGGCACAGCAGATTTTACATGGTCATGTGCCGGAGGCTGTGGTGCGCCTGCGGTTGCAGCCGATTGGCCGGCTTGCCGGCACGAATCATCTGTCACTGGCGATCGGACTGCCGTTACGGAACCGGGAATCACTCACCAATTTGCTTCAGCAGCTTTATGATCCGGCCAGCACCAATTACCACCACTATCTTACACCGCAACAATTCACCGAAGCCTTTGGTCCGACCGAACAGGATTATAAGGCGGTCATCGCTTTTGCAAAAGCGAACAACCTGACAGTGGCGACAACCCATCCCAACCGACTGTTGCTCGACGTGAGCGGAACGGTGGCGGAAATTGAGCAAGCGCTCAAGGTAACGCTGCGCGTTTACCAGCATCCGACGGAAAAGCGCACTTTTTACGCGCCGGACACGGCGCCTTCACTCGCCTTGACCGTTCCGGTCTTGCACATCAGCGGCCTGGATAATTACGCGTTGCCGCATCCCCGGCTCAAGGCCAGCCATATTGCGAAAAACAACACCGCGTCGCCCAACACCGGTTCGGGACCTGACGGCTGCTATATGGGGAACGATTTCCGGGCCGCTTACGTTCCGGATTCGTCATTGACCGGTTCGGGACAGGTGGTCGGTTTGTTGCAGTTTGATGGATATACGGCCAGCGACATCATTTACTACGAGAATCTGGCCGGGCTGCCAAATGTTACATTGACCAATGTGCTGTTGGACGAATTCGACGGCTACCCGACTGGTTATGGAGATATTGAGGTCTGTCTGGACATTGAAATGGCCATTTCGATGGCACCGGATTTATCCCAGGTGATTGTTTATGAAGCGCCGAACGGCAGTCCGTTTGAGGACATCATGAACCGTATGGCCACGGACAACCTGGCCAGGCAGTTGAGTTGTTCATGGTATATACCCGACGGTAGGCCCGATGCGACCGCCGACCAGATTTGGCAAGAGATGGCGGCGCAGGGCCAGTCATTTTTCAACGCGTCAGGTGACTACGGAGCCTATACCGGTTTGATTAGCTTTCCCGGTGACACGCCCTATATCACCCAGGTTGGCGGAACAACTTTGACGACGAGCGGTCCGGGCGGAGTCCGGCTGTCTGAAACCGTTTGGAACCGGAACAATGGCATCGCCAGCGGCGGCGGAATCAGCACGAGTTATCCAATTCCGGACTGGCAAGCAGGGCTCGACATGACAGCCTGTCAAGGCTCGGTGACGATGCGCAACACGCCGGATGTGGCGCTGACCGCTGACGATATTTACGTCCGAGCCGATGGTCAGGACTACTCTGTCGGCGGAACCAGTTGTGCCGCCCCATTGTGGGCGGGATTCATGGCCCTGGTCAACCAGCAGGTCGCCGCCTACGGCAGGCCGCCCGCCGGCTTCATCAACCCGGCCATCTATGCCCTGGCCAAAGGATCGTTTTATGGCGCCTGCTTTCATGACATCACCACCGGCAATAACACCAACAACAGCAGCCCAAATCTTTACTATGCCGTTCCCGGCTACGACCTCTGCACGGGTTGGGGCACGCCCAACGGCGCGAACCTCATCAACGCCCTGGCTCCGCCCGACTGGCTGGTTATTACTCCATCCTACGGCTTCACTTCCAGCGGCAATCCTGGTGGGCCATTCTCCGTCAATTCACAGAGCTTGAACTTGACCAACGCAGGAACCAACCAGTTTGCCTGGTCTCTCAGCAATACTTCACCCTGGCTGAATGTCTCGACCAACGGAGGCACACTGACGCCGGGCGGAGCCTCAGCCACGGTGATGGTGAGCCTTAGCCCGGCGGCCAGCGACCTGCCCCCCGGCGTATACACCGCAACGCTCTGGTTCACCAACCTCGATGATTCAATCGGACAGGGTCGCACCTTTACTTTGATCGTGCTGGGCGCACCTATGATAGCTGTGCAGCCAAAGAATCAAGTGGCTGTAGCGGGTGGCACTGCAACTTTCACCATCAAAGTAACGGGTGCCACACCCTTGAGTTACACCTGGCAGAGGAACGGCAGCTACATCCCTGGCGCGACCAATGCGATTTACACCAACAACAACGCGCAATTGTCCGACTCCGGCAGCCAGTTCTGTTGCATGGTCACCAACGCCTTTGGCGCCATCACCAGTTCGGTCGCGTCGTTGACAGTCTTCAGTCCTCCCTGGCACTTGTTTAGCGGATTCGATGGCGCCAATCCTGCCGGCGCTCTGGTGCTGGGCAGTGACGGCAACTTCTATGGCACGACCGAGGGCGGTGGGTTCTACGGCTGTGGAACCATATTCAGAATGACAACGAATGGGGAGTTGACCACCTTGGTCTCGTTCAACAACGCGAATGGAGTCTTTCCTGCAGCCGGTCTGGTGCAGGGCAGCGACGGCAACTTCTACGGCACCGCGGAATACGGCGGAGCCTACAGCTATGGAACCATTTTCAGAATGACTGCCAATGGCGCGCTGACCACCCTGGTTTCGTTCAATGGCACGAATGGTTCAATACCCCAAGCCGTTCTGGTGCAGGGCAGCGACGGCAATTTTTATGGCACGACGTCTTATGGCGGAGCGGACTTTAACGGATCCGTGCAGAGCGGCAACGGCACCGTCTTTAGAATAACGCCCAACGGCCTGCTGACCACCCTGGTTCTGTTCGACATGACGAACACTGGCGCCGATCCCTGCGGTGGCCTAGTGCAGGCCGGTGATGGGAATTTCTATGGCACAACCCTTTATGGCACAACCCTGAATGGACCAACCTACGGTACCGTATTCAGAATGACAACCAATGGCGTGTTGACAACGTTGGTTACGTTCAATGCGCCGTATGCGATGGATGGCGGCGCCCCCTATGCCGGCCTGGTGCAGGGCAATGACGGGAATCTCTATGGCACGACCGCGGCAGGCGGAGCCTACAACCTTGGAACCGTATTCAGAGTGACCACCAATGGCTTGCTGACCACCCTGGTTTCGTTCAATGGCACGAATGGGATGAAGCCCCAAGCCGCGCTGGTGCGGGGCAGCGACGGCAATTTCTATGGCGTCACGTCGTTCGGCGGACCCTACGGTGACGGAACTGTGTTCAGCGTGGCAAGCGATGGGACATTGCACACGTTCCTCGTGTTCGCGGGCATCAATGGCTTCTGGCCCACAGCCGCGCTGGTGCAAGGCAGTGATGGCAATTTCTATGGCACGACTTTTTATGGCGGCGACGGCTACGACCCCCTGTTGGACTTTAGTGGCAATGGCATCGTCTTCCGCCTGGTGCCGCCTCCAAGCCCAAGCCCGCCGCTAATTGTCGTGCAACCTCTGAATCAGACCGCGGTGGTCGGCGACACCGCGTCCTTCTCCATCATCGCCATCGGCAGCGCAGCTTTGAGTTATTCCTGGATGCACCAAGGTGCCTTGGTTCCCGGTGCAACGAGCGCCACTTGCACGCTGACGAACGTTTCCGCGGCGGACGCGGGCAGTTACTACGCTGTCGTGACCAATGACTACGGCAGTGTCACCAGCCGCGTAGCCACCTTAACCATAACCGCGTTGGTGGCGGCTGAACTCGGAGTTTACGGCCAGCAACTGGTGGTATTTTTTCCGACCACTACCAGAACCAATTATACGCTGCAAATCACCACCAATCCAGCTTCCGGCAATTGGGTGACGGTCACCAACGGCATTCCCTTGAGCGGCTTGGAAATTGACAGCGTCCCCGGCCCAGCCTTTTTCCGGTTTAGCCGCGGTAGGCCAAGCGTAACATGTCTTGCTGCCGGCTATTCCCACAGCCTGTTTGTGAAACACGACGGCAGTCTGTGGGCCATGGGCAACAACAGTTGCGGCCAGTTGGGCAACGGTACTTACAACAGCACCAACCTCCCCGAGGAAATTGTGGCCGACAACGTCATGGCAATGGCCGGCGGTTGGACACATAGTCTATTTGTGGAACGCGACGGCAGTTTGTGGGGTATGGGCTGCAACACTTTTGGCCAGTTGGGCAACGGCGCTTTCAGCACCGACACCCCCGAGGAGATTGTGACCACCAACGTCACAGCCATTGCCGCCGGCGGTTTGCATACCCTGTTTATCAAGGGCGATGGCAGCCTGTGGGCCATGGGTTGGAACCAGTCTGGCCAGTTGGGTGACGGAACTTACATTAACACCAACCGTCCCGAACAAATTGTGACCAGTGATGTTATGGCCATCGCCGGCGGATATTGTCACAGTCTTTTCCTGAAGAGTGACGGCAGCCTGTGGGCCATGGGCAACAACAGTTGCGGCCAGTTGGGTGACGGAATTTACATTAACACCAACCACCCCGAACAGATCGTGGCCAGCAATGTTATGGCCATTGCCTGCGGATATAGCCACAGCCTTTTCTTGAAGAGTGACGGCAGCCTGTGGGCCATGGGCGATAATTCTTACGGCGAATTGGGCGACGGCTCTTACAACCGGACGAACCGGCCCGAGCAGATCGTTGCCAGCAATGTCACAGCCATTGCTGCCGGAAATGGTTTCAGTTTGTTTTCCGAGCGCGACGGCAGCCTGTGGGCCATGGGTTGGAACCAGTCTGGCCAGTTGGGTAACGGAACTTACATCAACACCAACCGCCCCGAACAGATCATGGCCAGCAATGTTATGGCCATTGCCTGCGGATATAGCCACAGCCTTTTCCTGAAGAGTGACGGCAGCCTGTGGGCCATGGGCGATAATTCTTACGGCGAATTGGGCGACGGCTCTTACGCCACCAACTTCCCCTACGGAATCAACCACCCCGAGGAGGTTGTGGGCATTAGTGTACCCGTGCTGGGTATTGGTACCTGGAGCAATCAGCCGGTGGTTTTTTACCCGGTCGCCACCGCCACCAATGATTTGCTGCTGATTACGACCAATCTCACATCCGGCAATTGGGCGCCATTCAGCACCGGCATTCCCTTCAGCATCCTGCAAATCCCCAACGTCCCCAGCCCCTTCTTTTTCCGGCTGTATTAAAACTGTTCAGCACTTGGCGAATCATAATGGCAGCGTCATGACGGTTGGTGGTGGTGATAAGCTTCGCTTCAATCTCAACACGATCGGATTCCTTTAAAACACGTTCACGCATTGCATTGAACGCCTCATATCAAAACCGGGTCGCCACTGGGGTTGAACAACCCCAACCGCGGCAAAAGAAAAAATCCGACTGAGGAATTGGTCAGGGTTGGGATTTAGAGCGAGCCTTCGGCTTGCATCCAATGGATGGCGTGTTGCAGGAGGTCGTTGGCATCTTTGAGGTTCAACTTCTCCTTGATGCGGGCGCGGTAGGTTTCAACGGTCCGCATGTCCAGATGAAGTTCGTCCGCGATCTGGCGCGTGCCGTGACCCTGACCGATCATTTCAAAGACCAGCAATTCGCGATCGGAAAGTTTGTCCATGGGCAGGCTGGGTTTGGCCCGCGCACCGCCAACCGCGGCAGCGGCGATTTGCGCCGCCATTTTTTCACTCAGGTAAATGTCACCGTTCAACACCGTGCGAATGGCCAGCATGATTTTCCGGGTGGCCTCCTGCTTGGTGATGTAGCCGCGGGCCCCGGCGCGAATCACCCGTTCCGCATGGAGCATTTCATCGTGCATCGAAACCACCAGCACCACCAAATCCGGATACTGACTGCGAATGTCCTTGATCAATTCCATGCCATGCGAACGTTTGAGCGTGAGGTCCACGATGGCCAGATGCGGACGCGTGGCAGCAATCAATTCCAGGGCCCGGAAACGGTCTTCCGCTTCGCCGCAGACGGCCAGATCCGGCTCGCGTTGGATGACTTCCGCCAGACGCTCGCGAACCATCGGGTGATCGTCCACCAGCAAGATGCGCATTTTTTCCGGCGGCGCTATTCCAGACTTTTTGTCCATTGCCATAAATTGAATTCAAACGGATGGCCGCGGAGCGAAGCACGAAACCACTGTCCCACCCTTCGGCCCACGCTCGATATTTAACACGCCACCAATCGTCCGCGCGCGGTAAGCCATGATGTGCATTCCCATCCCGCGGGTCGCGTTCAACGGAAGGGAAATGCCGATGCCGTCGTCGCTGATTTTCAATTCAACCCGGTTTTGGCTGGCTTGCAACTGAATTAAAATCGAACCAGCCCGGCTGTGTTTGACCGCGTTGTTCACTGCTTCCTGTGCGATACGGTAAAGGTGTGTCGCCACAGTGTTGTCGCGGACAAACACGGGTTGCGGACAGTCCACCCGGCAATTCACCTTGGTGCGGGCGCATGTGCTCGCGGCCAGTTGTTGCAACGCCAGGTTTAAGCCATCCGTTTCCAGTTGCACGGGGAAAAGCCCCCGCGACAAGGCGCGAGCTTCCGTGATCACGTCATCGAGCACCTCGCCCATTTTTTGGGCGGCGGCAGTTTCGGGCAGCGCGCGGGCGGCGAGTTGTTGCTCGAGGGAATGGTTGTCGAAACCAAGGCTGACCAACTGCTGGCAAAGCCCGTCGTGCAAGTCCTGCCCGATGCGCGCCTGTTCGCGATCGCTGATTTCCAGAATTTCGCGCTCCAGCCGGTGCCGCTCTGTAATGTCTTCTGCAATGCCGACAATGCGGATAACTTTGCCGTGGCTGTCGCGAATCGGAAAGGCGCGGTCGCGAATCCATCGCAGGGTGCCATCCGGCCTTACGATACGGTATTCCTGGTTGTATTCCCCGGTGGTTTGTTTCGTGAGCATGGCTTGGGCAACCTGTTCACGATCCTCCGGGTGAATGGCCTCCAGCCATGCGTGCGGGGATTGGTACAGATCCTTGCAACTGCGCCCCCAGATTTTTTCGTACGCCGGGCTGACATAGACCATGTGGGTTTCTTCCGAGTCTCTCATCCAGAAAGCATCGCTGATGTTTTCAGCCAGTTGGCGCAACTGTTGCATGGTTTTACGCAATTGTTCCTCGGTTTGTTTGCGGTCGCCGATTTCACGTTCCAACGCGGTGGTCCGTTCCTTGACCCGCTGCTCGAGATGTTCGGTCAAGCTGCGGACAGCGGATACCAGCAAAACGACGAATAATGAAATCCCGATCTGCACCGCCAAATTCCAGTAAAGAATCCCAAGCTGTGAGCTGTGATTGACCTCATCCACGAACGAAGCGAGCGAACTGACCAGCGCGATTAGTACCCCGGCCTTTCTGCCACCTTTCCATGCGGCATAGGATGCGATTAACAGATAAAACAAGGTAAAACTGACTCGTTGAACAGACCGGTAGTCAATGATTGCAGCCAGAATGGTCAGGAAAAGGCAGACGACGCTGATAGCGGCTTCCGAAGGTTGTTTCAGCCGACGGGTCGGATTCCGCTCATTGGCATGGGGAATGGCGTAATAGTCAACGACCGCGCTCAGAATGGCCGGGAGGGAGACAATCATGCCCACCACAGCTTCGAAACGCTGCCTTAGCCAGTTGCCCGGTTTTTGCATATTTGCCCTCGTCGTGCAGGCGACACGGTTCTTTGGGGAAAACTTGCACTGGGGATTTTATCAGCCCAGATCGCTGACAAATACTATCCATTTTATCGTGTGGAAACAACACCTGTATGTCCTTAAAAGGACAGTCCTCGTTTTGGGATTTGCCAGTGCCGCCAATTTCAGGGATATTGTCTCCCGTTTTTTCATGGCCATTTATGAAACCCCAGGTCGAAATCTATGACACGACCCTGCGCGACGGTTCGCAGGGTGAAGGCATCAATTTCTCGGTCGCGGACAAGCTCCGCATCGCCGAGAAGCTCGACGCGTTCGGGGTGCATTACATCGAAGGCGGCTGGCCCGGCTCGAACCCCAAGGACATGGAATTTTTTGCGCAGGCCAGCCGGCACAAGTGGAAGAACGCCCAAATCGCCGCGTTCAGCATGACCCGCCGCAAGGGCGTCACCGTCGAGAAGGACGAGTTGATGCGGCAGATTCTCGATGCGAAAACACCGGTCGTCACCGTCGTCGGCAAAACGTGGCTGTTGCACGTCACCGAGGTGTTGCGCGCCAAGCCGGATGAAAACCTCGCGATGATCGGCGACACCATCCGCTTTTTGAAGGACCACGGCAAAACGGTCATCTACGACGCCGAGCACAGCTTCGACGGTTTCAAGGACGAACCGGAATACGCGCTGGCCACATGGCAGGCCGCGGAGAAAGCGGGCGCGGAGTGCATCGCGTTGTGCGACACGAATGGCGGCTGTCTGCCGGAGGAAATCGCGCGCATCACGGCGTTTGCGAAAAGCAAACTCACGGCCCGCCTCGGCATCCACACACACAACGATTGCGGTGTGGGTGTGGCCAATGCCCTCGCCGGCCTCGAAGCCGGTGCCACGCAGGTGCAGGGCACCATCAACGGCTACGGCGAACGCACGGGCAATTGCAATCTGACCAGCGTCATTCCGCTGATTCATTTCAAGTTGAAAAAAATCGGCGTGCCAGTGAAGTCATTACCCAAGCTCAAGGAGCTTTCCGAATTCGTGGATGAGATGGCCAACGTTCGGCACGATCCGCGCCAGCCGTGGGTGGGACAGACGGCTTTTGCGCACAAGGGCGGGATGCACGTGCACGCGATTGACCGCGTGGCGCGCAGCTACGAACACATTGACCCGGCCGCCGTTGGGAATTTCCGCCGCGTGCTCATCAGCGACATGTCGGGCCGCACGAACATTTTGATGAAGGGCGCGGAGCTCGGGTTCAAGCTCAAGCCGGAAATGCCGGAAGTGAAAACTATCACGCAGCGCGTCAAGGAACTGGAAAACCAAGGTTACGAGTTCGAGGCCGCCGAAGGTTCGCTCGCGCTGCTGATCAGCAAGACGCTCAAACATCGCGACCCGCTGTTTCACGTGGACGCCTATCACGTTTCCATGCGGCGTGATGCCAGGGAGTCCGTCTGTGAAGCGACGGTCAAGGTCGGCGTCGGCACCCGGCAGGCGCAGACGGTGGCCGAGGGCGACGGCCCCGTGAACGCGCTCGACGGCGCATTGCGCTCGGCGCTGGTGAAGTTTTATCCGCAGCTTAAAAAGGTGACGCTCACGGATTACAAGGTGCGCATTCTTAACAGCGACACCGGCACCGCCGCCAAGACGCGCGTGCTCATCGAATCCAGCGACGGCCGGCGCGAATGGGGCACCGTCGGCGTGAGCGAGAACATCATCGAAGCCAGCCTCCAGGCGCTCGTGGACAGCATGGAATATGCGCTGTTAAAAAAATGATTTTTCAACGCAAAGGCGCAAAGAAGCAAAGTCGCCAGGAGAAGAAAAATCTTTGCGTCTCTGCGTCTTGGCGTCAAATTCCCATGAGTGAAATTCCCAAGGCCTACGAACCGCAAGCAGTCGAAGACAAGTGGTACCAGTTCTGGCTCGACCAGAAGTGCTTCGTCGCCGATGCGCAGTCGAAGAAGCCTGCTTATTCCATTGTCATCCCGCCGCCGAATGTCACCGGCATGCTCACGATGGGCCACGTCCTCAACAACACCATCCAGGACATCCTCGCCCGCAAAGCGCGCATGGACGGCAAGGAGGTCCTCTGGCTGCCCGGCACCGATCACGCCGGCATTGCCACGCAGACGGTGGTGGAACGCACGTTAAAAAAGGCCGGTGAAATCAAACATCGTGACGATTTGGGCCGCGAAAAATTCCTCGAACGCGTCTGGCAATGGAAGGAAAAGCACGGCGGTATCATCATCCAGCAATTGAAGAAGCTCGGCGCGTCGTGCGACTGGACGCGTGAACGGTTCACCATGGACCCGGAATATTCGCGCTGTGTCCAGAAGGTATTTGTGGAGCTTTACAAAAAGGGCCTTATCTATCGCGGCAAGCGCATGGTGAACTGGGACCCTGCCGCCCGCACCGCGCTCTCCGACGAGGAAGTCGAAATGATCGAGGAAAAGGGGCACCTCTGGCACATCAAATATCCGCTGCTCGACGACCAGGGCCAACCCAAGGCTGATGAATTCGTGGTCGTCGCCACGACCCGCCCGGAAACGATGCTCGGCGACGAAGCGGTGGCAGTGAATCCGTCCGACCCGCGTTACACGAAGCTGGTCGGGCGGAAGGTGCTGTTGCCGCTCCAGAACAAGCCCATCCCGGTCATTGCTGACGCACTGGTGGACCCGAAGTTCGGTACCGGTTGCGTGAAGGTGACGCCCGCACACGATCCGGCCGACTACGAGATAGCGCTACGGCACAACCTGCCGATCACCGTCGTCATCGGCCTCGACGGCCACATGACGCCGGCCGCCGGCAAGGAGTTTGAGGGCTTGAACCGTTCGAAAGTGCGCCAGGCCGCAGTCGAGAAACTGACCGAGCAGGGCTTGTTGCTGAAGACCGAGGATTACGTCCACAATGTCGGTTACAGCCAGCGCAGCCATGTGCCCATCGAACCGTATCTGAGCGAGCAATGGTTTTTGAAATATCCAAGCGTGGAAAAATCGCGGGCGTGCGTGGAGCAAGCCGACGTCGGAGGGGCGAGTTCCACGAGCCCCACTTCAAGTCAGGGCGTCGCAGAGCTCCGCCCTCCGAAAGATGGGAAAATGCAGTTCCATCCGCAGCGCTGGGCGAAGGTCTATGACCACTGGATGGGCAACATCCAGGACTGGTGCATCAGCCGCCAGCTTTGGTGGGGACACCGGATTCCGGTGTGGACTCTGGCGTGGAATGACGAATGTGCCGGCGGTGCAATTGAAGAGGAAGAATTTTTGATGGGTATCAATGCATGGGTGAAGGAAGTCGGTTTAGTTGGCAAACTTGAAATTCACATCGCCCGTGATTTGCCCTATACAGCTCGCATTTTGACATTGGACTCGGAAGCGGATGCTCGTCTGGCAGAACTGGCTGAAGTCGCAAGCAAACATGATGAACAAGCTTCGTCTGAGTATGAAGCGCGCTTTACGACAGAAGCGAAGATTCTTTACACGATTGATACACTCACCCAAGACCCCGATGTGCTCGATACGTGGTTCAGCTCCTGGCTCTGGCCGTTTGCGACGATGGGCTGGACGGGTGACAAATCCCAGGACTCCAACAACCCAACACTCCGGGCCTTTTATCCGACCACCGACCTGGTCACCGGGCCGGACATCATTTTCTTCTGGGTCGCGCGCATGATTATGGCGGGCTACGAATTCATGGGGGATTTGCCGTTCCGGAACGTCTATTTCACCGGCATCATCCGCGACAAGCAGGGCCGCAAGATGTCCAAGAGCCTCGGCAATTCGCCTGACCCGCTCGACCTCATCGCCAAGTTCGGCGCCGATGCGCTCCGGTTCGGCACCATGCGCAGCGCGCCGCTTGGTCAGGACATTTTGTTCGACGAACAAAACGTCGAGTTGGGCCGCAATTTCTGCAACAAGCTCTGGAACGCCTGCCGCTTCCGCCAGATGGTCGGCAGTGCCGACTTCCCAATTCAGGGGGAGATTAATCCAAAACTATTAACGTCAGACGACAAATGGATTTTGCTCAAGCTCGATCAGGCGATTCGTGAAATGAACACCGCATTCGCCGAATACAAATTCAGCGACGCGACGGCGACGCTCTACCGCTTTTTCTGGAGCGAGTATTGCGATTGGTACGTCGAGGCGAGCAAAGCTGTGCTGTCGCACAGCGTTGAACCGTTAAAACGCGAAACCGTTGAATCGGCCACCGGTTCAACGATTCAACCTTTCAACGATTCAACGGCTCGCAAAGCGAATACTCTGGCCGTGATTGATTTTGTTCTCTCGCATACGCTGCGGCTGTTTCATCCGTTTCTGCCGTTCATCACGGAGGAACTCTGGCATGGGATGGGTTATGCCGAGGACATGCCACAAGATCAGGGCGGCAAAACCATCATGTTCGCGCCCTGGCCGAAGCCGCTCGGCGACGATTTCAAATCACACTACGACCTGACCGAACAGGACGAAAAACACATCGAAGCCCGCAACGAATTTGTCACGCAAGGCCGCAATCTGCGCCGCACGGCGAACATCGCCGCGAACAAGAAGGTCAAATTCATTCTCAAACCGGCGCGCGAATTGCCGGCTCACGACCTCGAAGTGCTAAGGCTGTTGCTGAATGCCGAGGCGGTCGAGGTGAACACGAATTTTCAGCCGGCAAAAAACACGATGACGGTGCGCACCGCGTTGGGCGATTTGTTTCTGCCGCTGGAAGGTTTGATTGACATCGAGGCGGAAAAAGCGCGGCTGAAAAAGGAGTTGGAAAAAATCGAGGCCGAGACCGCCAAAGTCGAACAGAAGCTGGCCAACCCGAACTTCACGCAAAAGGTTCCAGCGCAAGTCTTGGAGGAACACAAGCAGCGTCTCGCCGAGTGGCATGGCAAACGCGACCACGTGAAATCCGCACTGGCCGCCCTGCAAGGTTGATTCTGAACTGAACGTTGGCCGTGGTAAACATAGCGGCAGAGGCCCGCCGCACTCCAAGACCTGTCGGAAATTCCGACGGTCCCCCCCCCGCATCGCGCATCAGCGTCTTGGACTGCGCCAGCCCCCTGGCGCTTTGGGAGGTTGTTATGGCAATTTCACCCGGATTTTGTGCGGATTTCAAAACCACTCCTCGACGGCGTTGCAGTTCTTCGCTTAAGCTCGCGCCCGCATGGAGCACGGACTCGTTACCGACATTGCCATTTGCATCATCGCCGCGTGGGTGTTGGCGGTGGTGTCACAGGTGGCGCGCCAGCCGGTGCTGCTCGCCTACCTTGTCGCGGGCTTTGTCATCGGCCCGCACGGTTTTCAATGGATCACCAACGCCCGTAACATCCAGACCATATCCGAAATCGGCCTGTCGCTGCTGCTGTTTATGATTGGGCTGGAGATTGACCTCAAAAAAATGTTGAGCGCGGGCAAGGTCATCACGGTTACCGCGCTGGTGCAAATCCTTGGCTGCGTACTGCTCGGCTGGCTGGTGTTCGATTGTATTGGCCCGGCGGCAACGCGATTGGAAGCGCTTTACCTCGGCGTGGCGGCGGCCATGAGCAGCACGGTCATCATCGTCAAAATCCTTTACGACAAACGCGAACTCGAATCGCTCGTCGGTCGCGTCACGCTGGGCGTGCTGGTGTTGCAGGACTTGTTCGTCATCCTGTTCCTCGCCCTCCAGCCGAACCTGAAAAATCCCGCCATCAGCCCGCTGGCGCATGCTTTCGGCAATGTGATTCTGCTCCTGACGGTGGCATTTTTGGCCAGCCGGTTTGTGTTGCCGCCGGTGTTCCGGTCCGTTGCGCGCCTGCCGGAACTGGTCCTGGTCGGCGCCCTGGCCTGGTGCCTGGCGATGGCCGGTTTTGCCGGCTGGCTCGGTTTGTCCACAGCGATGGGCGCGCTCATCGCCGGCGTGATGGTTTCCACGTTCCCTTACACGCTCGACGTGGTTGCCAAGGTCACGAGCATCCGCGATTTTTTTGTGACGCTTTTCTTCGTCGCGCTCGGCATGACCATTCCCGTGCCGACGTGGGGTTACCTGCTCTGGGCGGTCTTCTTCTGTCTGTTCCTCGTGGCCAGCCGTTTCGCGACGGTCTTCCCGCCGCTTTATTGCATGCGGCAGGGCTATCGCGTCAGCCTGTTGCCCACGGTCAACCTTTGCCAGTTGAGTGAGCTTTCCCTCGTGCTGCTCGCGCTCGGCAGGACCAGCGGTGACGTCACGGAAAATTCCATTGGCATCGCGGCGTTTTCCTTCGCGTTCCTCGCAATCGGCTCAACTTACGCGATTCTGAAAAACGATCTGCTGCTCCGCAAAGCCACCCCGTGGCTGAACCAACTGGATTTGCACGATCTTGACCAAACCGTGCCCGAACCCGGCGGCGAAACAAAACCGAAACGCATCTGCCTGCTCGGTTTTTCGTGGACGGCCAGTTCGTTGCTCGAAGAAATCAGCCGGGAACGCTCCGATCTGCTGACGGAAATCGTCGTCGTGGATTTCAACCCGAACGTTTATGAAAAACTTCGCCAGCGCGGCCTGCGCGTTGCCTACGGCGACATCACACAACGCGAAACCCTGCTCCACGCCGGCATCGCGGAATGCGAAATCATCATCTGCTCCCTGCCCAACACCGTGCTCAAGGGCGCGGACAACCTGAAAATGCTCCGGCAACTGCGCGAACTGAATCCGGACTCGAAAATTGTCGTACACGCCGAATTGTTGGAGGACATCCCAAAGCTTTACGCCGCCGGCGCGAATCACGTCACCGCGCCGCGCCTGCTGGAAGCCGTCAGTCTGCTCAGCGTCATCGAAGCCGCCGAAAACAATCTCCTCGACCAGAAACGCAAGGAACAGGAAAAACAACTGGCCGGACGCAACGAGGTTATTCCCTAGCAACCCGATTTTATGAAAGCCCTATTATTGAATAAATCACTGGCCGTGGCCGTCAAAGCCGCGCGCGCCGCGGGGAAACTCATGCGCGACAACTGGCACGCGCCCAAGCGCGTCAACGCCACCGATGCCCACGACATCAAGCTTGAACTCGATGTGCGCAGCCAGAAACTCATCGAAAAAAACCTGTGTGCCGCGTTTCCAAAAATTCCTTTGCTCGGCGAGGAAGGTTGCACGGGCGACATGAACGCCGAATATCGCTGGGTGGTGGACCCGATTGACGGCACGGTGAATTATTTCCTTGGCATTCCGCACGCTGCCGTATCTATCGCTTTGCAGCGGTGGGGCGAGAGTCTCTCGAGCCCCGACTCAAAAACAAAAAAATCAGGGCTCGACAGAGTCTCGCCCCACCAAAATTTTGAAACAATCCTCGGAGTAATCTATGGTCCGTTCACGGATGAACTCTGGACGGTGATTCGCGGCGGGCCGACGCGATTGAATGGGTGCGTCGTCCGTGTCAGCCGCCGCCAAAACCTGAAGGAGGCCGTCGTGGCCATGGGCTTTTCCAAGAGCAAACAAAACCTGGCAAAAAGCCTGCCGCACCTGAACCGGCTTTCCCGGCGCACGTTGAAAATGCGCATCATGGGTTCGGCAGCGCTCGAACTTGCCTACGTCGCCTCCGGCCGCCTCGACGCCTACATCGAGCGCACCATCAATTTGTGGGACATCGCGGCGGGCGCATTGATGGTTGAATGTTCCGGCGGCGAATTTTACACCCGGCCCGCGCCGGGCGGGAAACTCCGGATGATCGCCAGCAACGGCCTGCTCCGCCGGAAACTTCAGCTTGGAAACTTGCTGAAGTGAATTCAGGTCGGGACGCGCGGTAGCGCAGCCCTACCGCAATTTGTTCGCGATGAAAAATGCCTTCAATTTTTCCAACGCCCGGGCGCGATGGCTCAATTTGTTTTTCACGTCTTCGCCCAGTTCGGCAAACGTCTGCTCGAAACCAACCGGCACAAACAGCGGGTCGTAACCAAAACCGTTTTGGCCGCGTGATTCAAAATTCATGCGGCCTTTGCAAACCCCATCGAACAATTCCGTTTGCATCTCGAATTCATCCGCGTAGCAAACCGGCGACGCATTTTCGATTTTTTCAGGCAGCACCGGCGTCAACGCCAACACGCAATGAAACCGTGCGGTGCGCTTCTCCAACGGAACGTTCTTGAGCAGGCGCAACAATTTGGCGTTGTTGTCGGCGTCGGACGTGTTGCCGGACTTCGCCGAATCCAGCGCGGCAAAGCGCGCCGAATGCACGCCCGGTGCGCCGTTCAACGCGTCCACCTCCAAACCGGAATCGTCGGCGAGCACGAATAACTTTGAACCCTGAACTGTGAACCCTGAACCCTGAACATTGGAAAGCCAGCGCGCCAGTTCAACGGCTTTTTTTGTCGCGTTGCCGGCGAACGTGCCGGCGTCCTCGACGATTTTCGGCGCGCCGGGAAAATCGTTGAGCGTGAGAAACTGAAACCGGCCGCCGAGGATGGCGCGGATTTCGCCTGCTTTGTGGGCGTTGCGCGTGGCGATGAGCAGCGTAATCACGTCCGCACAATAACAGGCGGGAAATTGGATTGGCAGCCGCAAACTTTGGCCGGCCTGAACATTTTTTGGCAATTCTTTATCCGAAATGGTCAAAACGGGCCTGTCCACTTGTCTCCGAAGATTCTGCGCCTAGTGTCAGGAAGTGAACGCACCAGCCGGTGTTTGCCGGGTGACAACGGCCATCGTTCGCGAAACGAAACTGATCGAAAAACTGCCAAGCGCTGAATCAAACTTTTCTTGATATGAAAACACGTCGTGACTTCATCAAAGCCGGACTCGCCATCGGCGCAAGTCTGCCCCTCGCCAACCTCGGAAAATTATTCGCCGCCGATTCGCCAGCAACAACCACCAGCAATTTGCCGGTCACGCCAGCCACAGCGAAGCCCATTCTCGTGGCGGTGCGTGACGGCGAACGCGCGGCGATGCTGGACAAGGCCATGGCCGCCCTCGGCGGCATGGAAGCGTTCGTGAAAAAGGGGCAGACCGTGCTCGTGAAGCCCAACATCGGCTGGGATTCGCCCCCGGAGCGCGGCGCGGACACGCATCCGGAAACCGTGAAGCGCGTAATCGAGATGTGTTTTGCCGCCGGCGCGAAGTCGGTGAGCATGTTCGACAATCCCTGTGACCAATGGCAGCGCACCTACGCGAACAGCGGCATCGAAAAGGTGGCGAAGGACACCGGTGCCCGGCTCGTCAACGGCAAGGACCAAACCCTTTATCGTCAGGCCGAAATCCCAAACGGGAAAAAATTGCACGAGGCAAAAATCCATTCGCTGGTGCTCGACAGCGACGTGTTCATCAACGTCCCCGTGCTCAAACATCATGCCGGCTCGTTGATAACCGGGTGCATGAAAAATTTGATGGGCATAGTTTGGGACCGGGGATTTTATCATCGCACCGATTTGCACCAGTGCATCGCCGACTTGCTGACGCTGAAGAAACCTTCGCTCAACATCCTCGACGCCTACGCGCCCATGGTCCGTAACGGCCCGCGCGGCAAATCGGCGGACGATCTGGTCGTCATGCGCACGCTGTTGGTCTCGACCGACATTGTGGCCATTGATGCTGCCGGGGCGAAACTGCTCAATCACCAGCCGTCCGAGGTCCGCCATATTGCCATCGCCGCCGACATGAAACTGGGCACGATGGACCTGGAACAAGTGGACATCCGCCGGTTCAAACTGGCATGAAGCCGTGCCGCCCAAATTCCTGAAATGGCTGCGGATCGTGGTGGCGCTGGCGGTGTTGGCCGCGCTTACTGCCGCGTTTGTTGATTTTCGGGGTCTGGTTCCACCACCAGTCGGGCATCGTCTGGCCGAAATTCAATTCGTGCCTTCGCTGGTCGCGTTGCTCACCGGCGCAAGCTTGTCGCTCGCCTGCGTCATCATCGCCATTGTCACGCTGGCGTTGGGAAGGATTTATTGCTCGGCCATCTGCCCGTTGGGAATTTTGCAGGACGTGGTCATTCGCCTGACACAATGGCTAAAATCCAAGCCCGCGCCTTACTCGCGTCCGCGCCTTTGGCTGAGGCAAACATTTCTGTGGGGGACAATCATCGCCGCCGTGGCAGGCTGGGGCGGTTTCGCGCTTTCGCTGCTCGACCCTTACAGCAATTTCGGGCGCATCGCCTCGGACATTTTTCGTCCGCTGGTAACGTTGGCTAACAACGCCGCAGTGGGTCCGGCGGACAAGCTGGGCTGGCACGGACTTTTCCGCGTCGTGCCGTCGTGGGCTGGAATCGGCGCACTGATGGTGCCGGGGTTCGTTCTCGTGCTGATTGTCGTGCTGGCCGCGTGGCGCGGGCGGCTTTACTGCAACACGGTTTGCCCGGTCGGCACGTTGCTGGGCTGGCTTTCGCAACGCGCGGCGTTTCGATTGCAAATTGACCAGAGTGCCTGCCGCAAATGCGCGGCGTGCCTGCGCGCCTGCAAAGCACACTGCATTGACCTGCGTGCCGGTTCGATTGATTTCTCCCGTTGCGTGGCGTGTTACGATTGCATGGATGTCTGTGACGAACACGGCATCGGCTACCGCTTTGCCTGGGCGCGAAAGACTCCGATTTCAACGCCCGCTCCATCAGCAACACCTGACGCCGTGAGCGACCCGCAACGGCGTGCGTTCATTTCCAAAACGATTGTGGGGATTGCCGGAGTCGCGGGCATCAGTCGTGTTTTGCTCGCGGACGAAAAACCGCCCGCCAGAAATGCCGGGGAAACCAAAAAATTTTCTCCGGTGATTTGTCCGCCGGGCTCTTCGGGCGTCGAACGGTTCCTTGACCGCTGCACCGCCTGTCATTTGTGCATCAGCGAATGTCCGACCGGCGTATTGCAACCGGCCTTCCTCGAATACGGCCTCCTTGGCCTCATGAAGCCGCGCATGGATTACCGCATCGCGTTCTGCAACTTCGATTGCCGGCGTTGCGGCGAGGTTTGTCCGGACGGTGCGATTGATTTGCTGGATCTTGCCGCCAAACACCTCGCGAAAATCGGCGAAGCGCATTTTTACCGCGACAAATGCGTGGTGGTGACGAATGGCACGGACTGCGCTGCCTGTTCCGAGCATTGCCCGACGAAAGCCGTGACCACCATTCCCTACGGCAACAATCTCCGCCTGCCGTCATTGAACGACGAATTGTGCATTGGCTGCGGCGCGTGCGAACACGCCTGCCCGGTCAAACCCGACAAAGCCATCACCGTGACCGGCCTGCGCGCGCACAGCATCGCCAAAAAATTCACCGAGCCGAAGGCGACCTTGCCAAAACCCGCCGGGGATTTTCAGTTCTGAATCTCAGGTAGGGAGCGTTCTCCGAACGCGCCGCGGCTCGTCCCAACAAACTCCAATCAAGGCCGCGCCGATGACGCCGGCGGAATCGCCGAGCTGGTGTTTGACGATGGGCGTTTCCAGTGAATCACTGAAAACCTGGCGGGCGACTTCCGCGACGCCTTCCGTGTAAAGCGCATCGAAATTGGAGACGCCTCCACCGAGCACGACCACGTCCGGGTCCAACACGTCAATGAGATTGGCCAGTGACCGGCCGAAATTGCGGAAGAACGTTTTTATGAATTCCGCAGCCTTCGGTTCGCCGGTGCGGTAATCCTTCACGATTTCCTTGAACGGCCGTTTCGCGCCGAACTGTTCGGCGTAGCGCGCCTCCAATCCGCCGCCGCTGATGAACGTCTCCACGCAACCGCGCTGGCCGCAGTAGCACAGCGGGCCGTCCGGGGCGATGGACATGTGGCCCCATTCACCGGCGATGGCTTGCGGGCCGGTGATGACTTCGCCCTTGTGAACAATCCCGCCGCCGCAACCCGTGCCCATGATGACGCCGAAGACCAGTTTCTTGCCCCGGCCCGCGCCGTGCAACGCCTCAGCCAGGGCAAAACAATTCGCGTCGTTCTGGATTTCGATTTTCCGGCCAAGCATCCGTTTGAGATCCGCCTTCAACGGCCGGCCGTTCATGCAAACGGTGTTGGAATTTTTCAGCAGGCCGGTGCGCGGGGAGATGGCCCCGGGCGTGCCGATGCCGAATGTGTGCGGCTGGCTTTGAATGTGTGCGGCGAGTTCGTCGTGCAGTCCTTTGACGCGATTCAGGATGTGGGCATAACCCTTTTCCTGCTGCGTATCCACGCGCTTGCGGAGAAGTTCCTTGCCTTGGGCATCGAGAACAATGCCTTCGATCTTGGTGCCGCCGAGGTCTATGCCGATGCGAAACATTTTGCAAATCTTCCGCGATGGCGACGAATGATTCAAGCGCGCAACGATAGTCGGTCACTTTTCCCAATCGGCTTGTCTCCCTTGTGCCAATTTTTGTGGATGCGAACCGAGAGTTTTCACAGACCACGGCTTGACCGTGACGGCAAAAACCGGTTTGCTTTTCATGGACACTTTTATGAGTTCATCCAAACCTCCGCTCGACGATTTGCGGATCGAACGCAGCGCAGAGCAGAAACCTCAACCGAAAACAGGGTTGGTCGTTGCTGCGGCCGCGGTTTTGATTGTGGCGGGCGCGGCGATTTGGTGGCATTCGGGTTCGGACGCCGTTGCCGTGCGCACGGCGGTCGTGCGCGAAATTGGCGGCGCCAGCGGGGACCACACGGTGTTGAACGCCTCCGGTTACGTCACCGCCCGGCGTGAGGCGACCGTTTCCTCCAAAGTCACCGGCAAGGTTGTGGAGGTGCTCATCGAGGAGGGCATGAAAGTGAAGGAAGGCCAGATTCTGGCGCGGTTGGACGACACAAATATCAAGGCCGGCCTGGAGGTGGCCCAGGCTCAGTTGGCGTCGGCGAAGGCGGCGCTGGCGGAAACCGAAGCGCAACTCAAGAACGCGGACCAGGAATTCCAACGCACGACCGAGCTGGCCAAACAACACATCGCGTCGCAATCCGACCTGGACCTAACCGAGTCGAACGCAAAGTCTTTGCAAGCCCACCTGGCACAGCAGAAACTCGACGTCGTTGTCGCGGAACGCCAGGTGACGACGTGGCAGCAGCAAATGGACGACATGGTCATCCGCGCGCCGTTCGACGGCGTGGTCACGACCAAAGACGCCCAGCCCGGCGAGATGATTTCCCCGGTCTCCGCCGGCGGCGGTTACACGCGTACGGGCATCGGCACCGTCGTGGACATGAACTCGCTGGAAATTGAAATTGACGTCAACGAGAGCTACATCAACCGGGTCGAGCCAGGCCAGCCGGTCGAAGCGACGCTGGACGCGTATCCCGACTGGAAAATTCCCTGCAAGGTCATTGCCATCATCCCGACCGCCGACCGACAGAAGTCCACGGTCAAAGTGCGCGTCGGTTTTGATCAGCTCGATCCGCGCATCTTGCCGGACATGTCGGTGAAGGTGGCCTTCCGCGGTGTCAAGGGAGTAACGGCAATCCGCGCGGTGATGGTCCCGAAAAGCGCTGTGCAGAACCAGGACGGGCGCGACGTGGTGTTTGTCGTCCAGGGCGGCCGCGCCCAACGCCGCGCGGTCACGGTCAGCGACACGCAAGGCGACGACTCCGTGTTGAGTGCGGGCGTGTCCGCCGGTGAAAACGTCATTGTGAACGCGCCGACCGGTTTGAACGATGGCACAAAGGTGAAAGAGGTGAAGCCGTGAGTCGTGGAAATTCGTCACCGTTTTGTAATTGGCTTCGCAACCACGAATCTGAAACGCTATTTGGAGAATCATGAATGCTCAAGGTAACAGTACGCTTGTGAACGTTGACGGGGTGGGAAAAGTTTTTCATCGCGGCTCGGAAGACATCCACGTTCTGGCGGACCTGCATTTGCAGGCATCCGCCGGCGAATTTCTCGCGTTGATGGGGCCGTCGGGTTCGGGCAAAACCACGCTGTTGAACCTGATTGGCGGGCTCGACCGCCCGACAAAAGGCGCGGTCACGGTCGCCGGCGAACGCCTCGATCAATTGTCCGATCGCCGGCTGGCCGCGTGGCGCGCACGGCACATCGGCTTCGTTTTCCAGCTTTACAATCTGATGCCGATGCTGACGGCGGAGCGCAACGTGGAACTGCCGTTGTTGCTGACGCATCTTTCCCGGACGGAGCGGCAGAAACACGTGGAAACGGCGCTCGCGGTGGTGGGGCTGTCGCATCGCGCGAAGCATTATCCGCGCACGCTTTCCGGCGGCGAACAACAGCGTGCGGGCATCGCCCGCGGTATTGTCACCGACCCGACGCTGCTGCTTTGCGACGAGCCGACGGGCGATTTGGACCGCAAGGCCGGCAACGAAATCCTGGACTTGCTTCAGGCGCTGAACCGGGAGCACGGCAAGACCATCATCATGGTCACGCACGATCCGCACGCCTCGGCGCGCGCGTCGCGGACGGTCTATCTGGACAAAGGACAATTGAGCAACGAACCGGTCAAATGAAGACGAATGGAGTAATGGAGTGTTGGGGCGATGGAGTATTGGGTTCACGCGCAAGCATGTCAGGCCTTTCCATCACTCCATCACTTCAATACTCCACCATCCCGTGTTTCCCGTGAAATTTCTTCACCTCATCTGGTGCAATCTGAAGCGGAAAAAGCTGCGCACGTCGCTGACGCTGTTGTCCATTGTCGTGGCGTTCGTCCTGTTCGGATTTCTTTCGGCCATCCAGCAGGCGCTGGTCGGGGGCGTGGCAATGGCGGGTGCGGACCGGTTGATTGTGCGGCACAAAGTGTCCATCATCCAATTGCTGCCGGTAAGTTACGAAGCGCGAATGGACCGAATCCCCGGCGTGGATTTCGCAACGCACCAGACCTGGTTCGGCGGCATTTACCAGGACCCGAGAAATTTCTTCATGCAAAACCCCGTCGAGCTGGAAAAATTTCTCAAGATGCATCCCGAAATCATCCTGCCGCCGGAACAGGAGAAAGCCTGGCTGGCAATGCGGACGGGCGCGATTGTCGGACGGCGGACGGCGAACCGCTTCCATTGGAAAATCGGCGACAAGGCTCCAATTCAATCAACCATTTGGACGAGGCCGGATGGAAGCCGCACATGGGAATTTGACATCGTGGGCATTTACGACGGGAAAGACAAGGGGACCGACACCACACCGATGTTTTTCCGCTATGATTACTTCGATGAAGCGCGGCAGGCATGGGGCAAAGGAAAAGTCGGCTGGTACACCATCCGCATCAAAGACCCGTCGCAGGCGGCGGAAGTGGCCAAAAGGGTGGACGAGGAGTTTGAGAATTCGTCAGCGGAAACCAAGACGGAGCCGGAGGGTGCATTCATTCAGGGCTGGGCCAGGGCAATCGGCAACATCGTCTTCATCGTCGCGGCGATTCTTTCCGCGGTGTTCTTCACCATCCTGCTCGTGACCGGCAACACCATGGCGCAGGCCGTGCGCGAGCGGACCGGCGAGTTGGGTGTGCTCAAAGCCATCGGCTTCACCAATGGGCAGATTGTCGCGCTCGTGCTCGCCGAATCGTGCCTGCTGACGGTGCTTGGCGGAACGCTCGGCCTCGGATTGGCGTGGATGATGATTTCGCGCGGCGACCCGACATCCGGTCTGCTGCCCATGTTCTTTTTCCCCACGCGCGATTTGCTGATCGGGTTCGGCCTCAGCATCGTGCTGGGTTTCGTCACTGGAATTATTCCCGCGCTCCAAGCTATGCGCCTGCGCGTGGCGGACGCTTTGAGGAGAATGTAAATATGGCCGGCCCCATTAACTGGTTTTCCCAAATCGGATCCATTACCAAGTTCGGGTTGATGAGCCTCCCGCAACGGCGCGGCGCGGTCGCGGCCACGATCATCGGCATCGCCGGCGTCGTCGCCGTCCTCGTGGGCGTGCTGTCCATCGCGGCGGGCTTCCGGCAGGCCATGACCGTTTCCGGCTCGCCCGATGGCGCGATTGTTCTTCGCAGCGGCGCCGACAGCGAGATGGTCAGCGGCTTCGGGCGCGATGAGACGCGCGTCATCGCCGACGCGCCGGGCGTGGCGCGCGACGCCCAAGGCCCGCTCGCGTCTGCTGAATTGTTCGTCATCATCAACCTGCCCAAACGCTCGACCGGCACGGACGCGAACGTGCCGTTGCGCGGCGTGGAATCGGCCGCGCTGCAAGTGCGCGACAACCTGAAAATCATCCAGGGCCGGATGTTTGACTGGGGCAAGGACGAAGTCATCGTCGGCAGCGGCGCGGCCCGGGAATTCGCCGGCTTGGAAGTCGGCTCGAAAATAAAAGTGGGCCGTTACGAATGGCCGGTCGTCGGCCTCTTCACGGCCAACGGCGGTGTTGCGGAATCGGAAATCTGGACCGACGCGAAGGTGTTGCAGGACGCGTATAATCGCGGTGACTCGTTTCAGTCCGTCTCCGTCAGGCTCAATTCGCCGGGCGCGTTTCAGGAGTTCAAAGATTCGCTCACCTCGAATCCGCAATTGAGCGTGAAAGTCGTCCGGCAAGCCGAGTATTACGCCCAACAATCCGAAACCATAACGCGGCTGATTACGACGCTCGGCTTCTTGATTGCGTTTTTAATGGCCATTGGCGCGGTGTTCGGCGCGCTGAACACGATGTACAGCGCAGTCGCAGCGCGCACGCGGGAGATCGCCACGCTGCGGGCGCTCGGTTTTGGCGGCGGCGCGGTGGTGGTGTCGTTGATGCTCGAATCGCTGCTGCTGGCATTGGTCGGTGGCGCAGTCGGTGGCAGCCTGGCCTATCTCGCCTTCAATAATTTTCACACCTCGACGATGAACTGGCAGAGTTTCAGCCAGATCACGTTCGCCTTCCGCGTCACGCCGGAATTGCTGGTGCGCGGGGTGGTCTGGGCCGCCGTGATTGGTTTGATTGGCGGCTTGTTCCCGGCCATCCGCGCCGCGCGATTGCCCATCGCGACGGCGTTGCGGGAACTGTGACTTGAGGCTGATGCGGCAGAGAAATAACGCTGCGCATTCAAATGAACTGGAGCGGTATCACGTTGGAATCTTCAGTCTTGCAGAGTGCATACGCAGGGCAATAATGTCGAGGTAGCCATGAAACCGTGCGCACGATTGATTTTCGCACTCGTGCTCCTGATGCTGTGGGTATCAGGCGGCGGTGCATATTCTCAGGACGACGCGGTTTTCGTCGCGGGGGCGCGCCACCAGGGGACCTTTGACAGCCGGCCCGTTACCAACACTCCTTCGGTCGTTTGGAAGTATGAAATGCCGTACAGCGCTTCAGGCGAGGTGGTTTTGTACCAGGACAGGGTCCTGGCCGGTTGTCATGACAGGCGGGGAAACAAGGAATACGGCGTTCAGTTCGCGTTGGACAAAAACACCGGCAAGGTAATCTGGCAGCGTTCGATGCCGGAACAACTGTCCGCTCCGTCTGTGGCAGCAGGGACGGCATACTACGGTTCCAAACTGAACCGGGTGGTTGCTTTGAAAACCGATACGGGGATCCCGATCTGGGAGTGTGCCGGATTAAAAGGGCCTGTGTGCTCGCCGCCGGCCGTTCTCAACCACAGGGTTTTCTTCGGGAACCATGGGAAGGAATGGTGCGTCCTGGATGCCACAACCGGGAAATTAATTCGACAACTTTCCCTGAGCAACGGCATATGCTGCTATCCTTCAATGGATGACGGGAAAATCTTTTTTGTGGATTGGGATGGCCAGTTGCACCGGTATGACAGCCTCTCACTTGAGGACAGCGTGATCTACCAGGCGCAAAAACCCTCCGAGGTCGCGCCAACCATAGCAAAACACAACGGCTGCTTTTTTACGGAGGACGGAGTCCTTTATGTTGTCAACCTGATGACTGGCAAATTACTTTGGACCTTCCGCGCCGATGGACAAGTCTGGCAAAGTCCGGCCATTGCCGGGAACGTTTGCGTCTTTGTCACCGACAAGGGCCACATTTACGCACTCGACACCGGAACCGGAAGCCTCCTGTGGGATATCCGAAAAACAGGAGCAGTCAATACCTCGGCGTCCATCACGGAGCAAACGGTTTATGTGGGGGGAGGCAACCATTCGCTGTATGCGTTCCAATTAACGACGGGCCGGGAATTGTGGGAATTCCAAACGGCCGATGCGGTCAGCACCCCGTGGCTGGAAAATGGAGTTGCATATTTTTCTTCCGGCAAATGGGTGTATGCCATCAAGTAGGCACATGCCGTGCGACTCATCAAACTGATCAATACCATGAAAACAATAACATCGCTCCTCGTTCTTTCGTTTCTGGTGGTGCTCGGGTTTTGCTCCCCGGCACGTGGCGCCGAATTCGACATCAAAGTGCAGCGGCTCAGTCCCCGCACCGCTGTGTTTTACGGCGACCAATGGGACAACGCCATTGTGGCAATCGCGACGCAGAAAGGAATCGTTGTCGTGGACGCGCCGTTTTCGAAAACAATCGCCACCGGGTTTCGCGATGCGATCCAGGCTGAATTCAAGCGCAACGATTTTGCGTACCTGATCAACACGCACGAGCATCCCTGTCACATCGGCGGCAACTGCGCCTACGCCGATCTCCCGATTGTCGGCCATGAATCTCTACGCCGCGAAATGCTCAAAATGATGTCCGATCCCACAAACCAGACCGCGCTCCTGACCAGCGGGGAAAGAGAAATCGCCGACTATCGCGAAACGCTGCTCAAGTCCAATCCCGCAAAGCTCCAGAGCCGCGAATACACCAATTTCCTGAAGTGTTGGAAGCTGGTCGAGGACGATTACCACCGCGGCAATGTTCTCGTCCCGCCAACCCTGACCTTTGATCGCCAGATGACTTTATATCTCGGCGACGTCACGGTGCGGCTGATGTACTACGGTTACGCCCATTCAGTGTCGGATACCATCATCAGCATTCCCGAGGAGAACCTCATGTTGACCGCCGGCATTTTTCATCCCAAGCAGATCCCCATCGCAGGCAAAGTAACGGAAGAAGCTACACCGCAGGTCGTGGACAACTGGTTTGTGGTCATGCACGGGCTGTTGAACGAAGCCGACGGGAACACCCGGTTCATCGCCAGTCATGGCCGCGCCATCATGAGGAAGGAACAGTGCGCGCAATTCGTCTCCTACTTGGAAAAGCTCTGGACTGAAGTGCGCCGCGCCAAAGCCGGGGGGAAAACGCTGGAACAGGCCAAGGCTGATCTGCCGTTGCAAGGGCGCTTCCCCGAGGTGGCCAAACTCGAGAACCAGTCTTTGCCCGGCACGCAATGGGAAATTCTGGACATCCACCAACAAAACATCGAGCACCTGTGGAAGGTGCTGGAGAAATGACTCTTGCTCGACGGACGAATTGTGAGGCGCCCGGAACGTTCTTGGGGCAACAGACCCGCGGTTTTCATAGGGCAAGGAACATGGTTTCCCCCTCAGCCCGGTTGCCCATCGCCGCGGCGTTGTGGGAGCTGTAAAACCAGAGGATCCTGGAATAAAAAGGCGAACGGTCTCCCGTTCGCCCCTGTTTAAATTCGCACTTCCTGTTTCGACCTTCGCACTTCTCAGTACCGGTAGTGTTCCGGCTTGTAAGGACCTTCGACTGGTACGCCGATGTAGTTGGCTTGTTTTTTCGAGAGCTTGGTGAGCTTCACGCCGATTTTTTCGAGGTGCAGGCGGGCGACTTCCTCGTCCAGTTTCTTGGGCAGACGATAGATGCCGACTTTGTAGGTGTCCTTGTTCTTCCACAAATCCAATTGCGCGAGCACCTGGTTCGTGAATGAATTCGACATGACAAAACTTGGATGGCCCTCGGCACAACCGAGATTCACCAGCCGGCCTTCGGCGAGCAAATAAATGCTGCGGTCGCCGGGCCTTCGCCGCGCCGAAGTGTCATTGCCCTTCGAGTCTGTGGCCAAGTCGCCGGATTGCGCTTGCTGAGTTGTCGGGCTGGCTTCGGCCACGCAGGCGGGCAGTAGCGGTCCACTTGCGGCTTGATGTTCACTTTGCTGACGCCTTTCGCGTTGTTCAGCCGGTCAACCTGGATTTCGTTGTCGAAATGGCCGATGTTACAAACGATGGCCTGGTCTTTCATCTTCAAGATGTGTTCCAGCGTGATGATGTCGCAGTTGCCAGTGCAGGTGACGTAAATGTCGGCCTCGCCCAGCGTGTCTTCGACGGTCTTCACTTCGAACCCTTCCATCGCGGCCTGCAGGGCGTTGATGGGGTCAACCTCGGTGACAATCACCCGCGCGCCGAAACCGCGCAGCGAATGAGCACTACCTTTGCCGACGTCGCCGTAACCGCAAACGCACGCGGTCTTGCCGGCAATCATCACGCCGAGCGCGCGTTTGAGTCCGTCAGCGAGCGATTCGCGGCAACCGTAGAGGTTATCGAACTTCGATTTCGTGACGGAGTCATTGACGTTGATGGCAGGCACGAGGAGTTTGCCGGCTTCGAGCATTTGGTAAAGCCGGTGCACGCCGGTGGTGGTTTCCTCGCTGACGCCTTTCCAGTCCTTTACCGCCTGCTTGAACCAGCCCGGACGTTCCTTCGCACATTTCCTCAAAAGATTTTTGATGACGGTGACTTCGTAATTGTCGCTGGGCGTGTTGACCCAATTGTCGCCCTGTTCCATTTCGTAACCCTTATGGAGGAGCAACGTGGCGTCGCCGCCGTCGTCCACGACCAGCTGCGGACCTTTGTTACCCGGATGCGTGAGCATGTCGAGCGTGAACTGCCAGTATTCCTCCAACGATTCACCCTTGAAAGCAAACACCGGCACCCCGGCCCTGGCGATGGCGGCGGCGGCCTGGTCTTGCGTGGAAAAGATGTTGCACGAGGCCCAGCGCACGGACGCGCCGAGTTCGACGAGTGTCTCAATGAGCACGGCGGTCTCGATGGTCATGTGCAACGAACCGGAAATGCGCACGCCCTTGAACGGCTTTTGCGGGCCGTACTTGGCGCGGATGGACATGAGACCGGGCATTTCCTGTTCAGCGACGGAAATTTCGCGGCGGCCGAGGTCGGCCAGCGAGAGGTCGCGGACGTAATAATCATGCTTCGCGCCGTTGCCATTGGTCTTGGCGGGTTTGACGCGCGGAGGTGAAAGTTTGATGGTACTCATGTTTTTACGTGTTGCGTGTTGCATCAAGTATCAGAACTTACAGGGCTTTTTTCAACGCGGCGACTTTGTCGGTCTTTTCCCAGGTCAGGTCGGGGTCATTTTTGCCGAAGTGGCCGTAATTGGTCGTCTTTGTGTAAATCGGGCGGCGCAGGTTGAGCTGTTCGATGATGTCGGCAGGCTGGAAGCTGAACACGCGGTTGACGGCGCGGAGAATTTTGCCTTCGGGAACGGTCGCCGTGCCAAAGGTATCCACACTCACGCTCACCGGGTCGGGATGGCCGATGGCATAGGCGAACTGAATTTCGCATTTCGCGGCGAGCTTCGCGGCCACGATGTTCTTGGCGATCCAGCGGCCCAGGTAGGCGGCGCTGCGGTCCACCTTCGTCGGGTCCTTGCCGGAGAACGCCCCGCCGCCGTGACGGCCCATGCCGCCGTAGCTGTCCACAATAATCTTGCGCCCGGTCAAACCGGTGTCGCCCTGCGGCCCGCCGACGACGAAACGTCCGGTCGGGTTGACCAGATATTCGGTCTTCCGGGTGAGCAGTCTCGCCGGCAAAACCTTCTTGATGACATTGGCGATGCAGAATTTTTCAATCTCACGGTGCTCGACGTCCGCGCTGTGCTGGGTGGAGATGACGACGTTGGAAATCGCCACGGGTTTGCCGTTCTCGTAAACGACGGACACCTGCGATTTAGCGTCGGGCCGGAGCCACGGCACCCGGCCGGTCTTGCGGATACGAGTGAGTTCGCGGCCGAGGCGATGGGCGAACATGATGGGCGCGGGCATGAGTTCGGGCGTTTCGTTGCAGGCGTAACCGAACATCAGTCCCTGGTCACCGGCGCCCTGCCGGGCGGTTTTCTTGCCCTTGGCCTTGCGCGCGTCCACGCCCTGCGCGATGTCGGGCGATTGGCCCGTAATGATGACGTTCACAAAAACTCTGTCCGCGTGAAACACATCGTCATTGTTGACGTAGCCAATCTCTCGAATGGTATCGCGGGCAATCTGCACGAAATCAATCACCTCGCTGGGGTTTCTGTATTTAATCTTCGGTATGGTGATTTCGCCGCCGACGATGACGATGTTCGACTTGGCGTAGCATTCGCAGGCCACGCGGCTGAACTTGTCCTGCGCGAGACAGGCGTCCAGCACGGCATCGGAAATGGTGTCGCAAACCTTGTCCGGATGGCCTTCGCCGACGGACTCCGATGAAAAAATAAAGTTTTTACTCATTCAATTTAGAGGCGTTGTTTTGGCTACAATTTCATATTGACGTATCAAGATAAGATGATATATGGGAAATGACGCGCGTCAAACGGTTTTTTGAAAATTTTTGATGCACAAGATACCATGTCCTCAACCCTGAAATCATTGCGGGCTTTGTCCGACCCGACGCGGCTGCGCATCGTGGCGCTGCTGGAGCGGGATGAATTGTCCGTGCACGAGCTGCAGGAAATCACGCGGCTCGGCCAGTCACGCATTTCCACGCATCTCGGCCTGCTGCAGGATTCGGAACTGGTACAATCGCGGCGCGACGGCAAACGGACGTTCTACAAGCTGAACCCGGCTGCGGATGGCGCCGCGCGCGAATTCATCCAACTGGCCATTCGCGGCGCGAAGGAACTGCCCGAGCACGCAGGCGACCAGATCAATCTCAAGCGCATCCTCGGCCGCCGGCGCGAACAAGCACAGGTCTATTTCAATCAGGTTGCCGGCCGGTTCGACCGCGTTTATGGTCCCGGCCGTTCGTGGCAGGCCTTTGGGCATCTGCTGTTGCGGATTTTGCCGCCGCTGGTCGTGGCCGACCTCGGCGCGGGCGAAGGCCTGTTGAGCGAACTGCTCGCGCGCCGCTGCAAAAAAGTCATCGCCGTGGACAACTCGGAAAAGATCGTCGCCTTCGGCGCGGCGAAGGCAAAAAAGAACGGGTTGAAAAATCTGGAGTTCCGCCTCGGCGATTTGCAGAACCCACCCATTGAAGCCGGCAGCGTTGACCTGGTGATTTTGAGCCAAGCATTGCATCACGCCGAAGCCCCGTCCGCGGCAATTGCCGCCGCAGCCAAAATCCTTCGCCCGCACGGGCAAATCATCATCCTCGATTTGCTCAAGCACAATTTTGAGAAGGCGCACGGGCTTTACGGCGACCGTTGGCCGGGCTTTGCCGAGAGCGATTTGCAGCGCTGGCTGGAGGAGGCGGGTTTCAGGAAGATCGAAATCAGTGTCGTCGCCCGCGAGGAATCGCCGCCGCATTTTCAGACCATTCTGGCGGGCGGGGAAAAAACGTAGGACAGGCGTCGCGCCTGTCTCCATTTTCTCCTAACGTTGAGACAGGCTGGAAGCCTGTCCTACACTTTACGCCACGGCGATGTTCACCAGTTTTTTCGGCACGACGATGACTTTCCTGATCGTCTTGCCGGCCAGGAACGGCTTCACTTTTTCAGAGGCGCGAGCAGCGGCTTCGAGCGCGGCATTGTCAGCGTTGGCCGGGACTTTGATGACGTCGCGCAACTTGCCGTTCACCTGCACGGGAATTTCCAGTGTGTCCTCGACGAGCAACGTTGCATCAAACTTTGGCCAGCAGGCGTAAGCCAGCGCGATTCGATGTTGGATGTTCGATGTTGGATGTTCGATGTTCAGCTTTTCCCACAACTCCTCCGCCAAGTGCGGCGCGAAAGGCTGGAGTAGAATCAAAAAATCGCGCAGCACCACAACCGGCTTTGTTTCCCAGGTGATGGCGTCGTTTACAAAGACCATCAGCGCCGAAATAGCCGTGTTGAAACGAAAGCCGTCCAAATCCGCCGTCACCTTTTTGATGCAGGCGTGCAACGTTTTAAGCTGCTCGCGCGCCGGTTCGACATCTTTAATCGAGCCGCTGAGTTGGATTTTTTTGAGCAGTTCTGGGCCTTTCTGCGGCTGAATTGTTTCCGCCTGCTCGAATTCCGTTTCAGATTTTTCGTCCACGAACAGCCGCCAGACGCGGCCGAGGAAACGATAAACGCCTTCGACGCCCTTGGTGCTCCACGGCTTGACCATTTCAAGCGGGCCCATGAACATTTCGTAAAGACGCAACGCATCCGTGCCGAAATCTCTCAAAACATCATCGGGGTTCACCACGTTGCCGCGCGATTTGGACATTTTCTGGCCGTCCTCGCCGAGAATCAGTCCTTGATTGACGAGCTTGAAGAACGGTTCGGGCGTCGAGACGTAGCCGAGGTCGAACAAGACCTTGTGCCAGAACCGTGCGTAAAGCAGATGTAATACGGCGTGCTCGGTACCGCCGACATATAAATCCACGCCTGGAGTCGTGGACTTGGAGTCTGGGGTCTGGGATTTCGGTTCTTGGGAACCCATCCAATATTGCTCCGCCTCCTTGCCGACGAACGATTGCGCATTCTTCGCGTCGAGGTAACGCAAATAATACCAGCAACTGCCGGCCCATTGCGGCATGGTGTTCGTCTCGCGCTGTGAGCCGTCGGGCAGATTCACCCAATCCTTCGCGCGCGCGAGCGGCGGCTGGCCATCAGGAGTGGGTTTGTAATCGTCAAGCGGCGGCGGCAAGACCGGCAGCGCGCTTTCGGGCAGGGCTTCGTGATACAAATTTCCAGCGGCATCCTTTTTCCAAATAATCGGGAAAGGCTCGCCCCAGTAACGTTGCCGGCTGAACAGCCAGTCGCGGAGTTTGTAATTGATGGTTTTCTTTCCAAGGCCTCTCGATTCGAGCCAAGCGGTGATTTTCTTTTTGGCTTCGGGCGTGGGCAGGCCGGTGATGGAAATCTCCGGCCCAGTGGAATTCACCGAAGTGCCGTCGTCCACGAATCCGCGCCAATCTGTCTTCTGGTCGGGTGGCTGAACGACTTGAATAATGGGCAGGTTGAATTTGGTGGCGAACTCGAAGTCGCGCGTGTCATGTGCCGGCACGGCCATGATGGCACCGGTCCCATAGCTGGCGAGAACGTAATCAGCAATCCAAATGGGAATTTTTTCTCCGTTGACCGGGTTGATGACGTAAGCACCGGTGAAGACGCCAGTTTTCTCTTTGGCCAACTCGGTGCGTTCGAGGTCGGACTTCTTGGCAACGTCGGTTTTATACTTGGCAATCGCGGCGCGCAGTTCCGCAGTGGTAACTTGGTCAACGAGTTTGTGTTCCGGCGCGAGCACCATGTAAGTTGCGCCGAAGAGCGTATCGGGTCGCGTAGTAAAAACTTCGATGAAGTTTGCAACGTCTGAAAACTGAACATTTGAAACTTGAAATCTCACTGTGGCACCTTCGCTGCGACCAATCCAGTTCCGTTGCATTTCCTTGAGCGAATTGCTCCAGTCAATCGTGTCGAGGTCGGTGAGAAGTTTCTCGGCATAGGCGGTGATGCGGAGCATCCATTGGCGCATCGGTTTGCGGGTGACGGGAAATCCGCCGACTTCACTCTTGCCGTCCACAACTTCTTCGTTGGCCAGCACGGTGCCAAGTTGCTCGCACCACCAGACGGGTTGTTCGCTGACGTAGGCGAGGCGTTTTGAGTCGCGGTAGGCGCGGCGGCGGGCTTCGAGGTCTTGTTCGTCAGTAGGGCCGACCTGCCGGTCGGCCTGGACGCGCGGCAGCGCGTCCCTACCGGAAAGTTCCGCCGGATACTTCAGCGTCTCAATCGGCTCGGCCTTGTTCGTTTCCGGATTGAACCACGAGTTGTAAAGCTTCAGGAAAATCCACTGGGTCCACTTGAAATAATCGGGGTCGGTGGTGGCGAGTTCGCGCGACCAATCGTAACTGAAGCCAAGCGATTGAATCTGGCGCTTGAACGTGGCGATGTTGGCCTCGGTGGTCTGGCGGGGGTGCAGGCCGGTCTTGACGGCATATTGCTCGGCGGGCAGGCCGAAGGCGTCCCAGCCCATCGGATGCAGGACGTTGAAGCCGAGCGCGCGCCGGTAACGGGCGAGGATGTCCGTGGCGGTGTAACCTTCCGGATGCCCAACGTGCAAACCCGCGCCGCTAGGATACGGAAACATGTCGAGGATGTAAAATTTGGGTGGCAACTGCGTGGCGGCCACCTTGCCGGAAAGACGATGGCGTTTGGCGAAAGGGTGCCCGTCCGGGAGGACTTCGCCCGGATTAAACGCGCGAAAGGTCTGCTGTTCGTTCCAAAATTGCTGCCACTTAGGTTCAATCAAATGAAACGGATATTGCCTGCGGCTGCTCGACATAGAGGCGGGATTTTGCGGAAAGTTGAGCGAAGGGGCAATCGCGGAATGAACCCCGACGCTAATGTTTGACCGGTAAACTTCGCCAGACGAGTCGCAACCCTTCGAGCGTCAAGTTGGGTTCGACGGCTGAAATTTCCGGCAAACGTGCGGCAATTAATCCGGCGTAACCGCCCGTCGCCACCACCGGCAAATGTTTCACCTGCAATTCGCGCTTCAACTCGGCGATCAATTCACGAACCAGCCCGCGATAACCATGCACCGCGCCGACGAGCATCGCTTGTTCAGTGCTCCTGCCAATGCTCGTTTTGACTTCGCGGATTTTGATGCGCGGCAGCAACGCCGTTTTCTCGTGCAGATAATCCGTCATCGCCGCCAGCCCCGGCGCAATGATGCCCCCCGCGTAATTGCCCGCGCGATTGACGACATCAAACGTCACCGCCGTTCCGAAATCCACCACCACCACCGGCGCGCCAAAGCGCTTGCGCGCAGCCACGGCGTTTGCCAGGCGATCCTCCCCGATTGTGTCCGGCTTCGGATAATCAATGCCCACGCCGCAAAGTGTTTTTCGCGTGAGTTCGAATGCGTTCAAATTCCAAAGTCGGCGGACGGTTTTGCGGACGTGCGGTGTCGCGCGCGGCACCACGCTGCATAGCGCAGCGCCCTTCAAACTCGCGCGGCCAACAAATTTTTTCGCCAATTTCTCCGCCGCGCCCTTGAACCAGAACGATGTGGGCATGTTTGTGTGCTTCATCACACACCGGTCGTTGGCCAGACCGAGATGCGTGTTCGTGTTGCCGATGTCGAAAAGCAAAAGCATGGAGTAATGGAGTAATGGAGTAATGGAGTGTTGGAAATCTTTTTCGGTGCCGCACCACTCCACCACTCCATCACTCCGTTCATTTCTCAAGCGTTACATCCCCACCCGTGATGCGTTCCAAATGTCCATGTTCGGTCCGCAGCAACAGCGCGCCATCGTCATCCAGCGACTCGGCCCGACCGCTCACGCGCCGCCCGCCGATTTGAATCGTCACCGCGCGGCCAATTGTCGTGCAATGCGCTTCCCACTCGTCAGCCACGTCTGCAAAAAAATCGCCACAGACGCGCGCGTAATCACAGTCGAGTTCGCGCAAAATGGCCGTTGCCAGCTCCGGACGGGAAATGGTTTTGCCGGCTTCAATTCTCAACGACGTCGCCGTCCTGCGCAATTCCGCCGGAAATTCATTCACGCTCAGGTTCACATCCACGCCGATGCCGAGGATGACGTGCTTGACGCAGTCCAATTCCGCGCTCATTTCCGTCAGAATGCCCGCGACTTTCCTGCCGCGAATCAAAATGTCGTTCGGCCATTTGATTTCCGGGTTCAGGCCGGTTTCGGATTGAATCGCACGCCGCAGAGCCATGGCGGAAGCAACGGTGAGTCGCGTTGTTTCCTGCGGGCGCAAATCCGGTCGCAGCAAAATGGAAAACCAAAGGCCTTTTCGCGCCGGCGACATCCACGCGCGACCGAGCCGGCCCCGGCCTTTCGTCTGCGATTCCGCAAAAACGACGGCGCCTTCCTTCACACCGTCGCGCGCGAGCTTTTCAATCACGTCGTTGGTCGAAGTCGTCTGTTCAAACACGCGGATGTCGCGCCCGACGATTTTCGTTTTGCCGAGGCGCGCGAGCAAATCGTCCGCGTACAGCGCGTCGGGAACGCTCACGAGCCGGTAGCCGAAGTGCGGGCTGGCCTCGATGTCGTAGCCAAGCTGGCGCAACTCCTCGATGTGTCCCCAAATCGCCGCGCGCGTGACGCCCAGTTGCTCGGCGATTTCCGCACCCGACACCCCGTCGGTATTCGCGCGCAACGCGGTAAGAATTTTTGCGTCCGTCGTCATTTTACAATCGTCCTCGTCGTCGTCCTCGTTCTCGAAATCGAATCATCGAGGAGAAGGACGAGAATGAGGACGATAAAATCATGTTTCAAAATCCAAACCGATGTCCACCGCGCGCGCGGAATGTGTGAGCGCGCCGACGGAAATGAAATCCACGCCGGTCCCGGCAATCGCGCGGACATTCGCCAGATTCACGCCGCCGCTGGCCTCGGTCTTCATGCGGCCTTTGACTTTCTGCACCGCCAGCCGCAGTTGAATCGGGTTCATGTTGTCGAGCAAAATGATGTCCGCCCACGCATCGGCGGCCTGCTCGACCTGCTCCAGCTTGTCGGCTTCGACCTCAATTTTCAGTTTCGGAAACTTTTCGCGCGCGCGCTGGACGGCGGCGGCGATGGCATTCGGTTTTTCACCGCGCAGCGCCGCGAGGTGATTGTCCTTGATGAGCACCATGTCGAACAGGCCGGTGCGATGGTTGTGCCCGCCACCGCACGCGACGGCGTATTTCTCGAAACGCCGCCAGCCGGGCGTGGTTTTGCGCGTGTCCAGAATCTGCGCGTGAGTTCCTTTGATGGCTTCGACAAATTGCGCAGTAAGCGTGGCGATGCCGGAAAGCCGCTGGACGAAATTCAACGCGACACGCTCGGCGCTCAAAAGGGCGCGGGCCGGGCCGGAAATTTTCAGCAAGGTTTCATTCTCACCGACATGTTGGCCGTCATTCGCCAGCCGCTCAATTTTGATTTCCCCTTCGGAGGGCGGAGTTCCACGACGCCCTGATTCATTTTGAGATTTTGGGGGCTCGCAGCGCTCGCCCCTCCGATTGATGAATTGTAAGACTTCGCAGAACGCAGCTTCGGCGAAGGCGAGTCCGGCCACGACGAGCGGTTCGCGCGCACGCATGAGCGCTTTGGCCGTCGCGGTTGCGGGCACGATGGATAAAGTCGTGGCGTCACCGCTGCCGATGTCCTCGGCAAGGGCCAGCTTGACGGCCTGACGGATTTCTGCGGCGGACAATTCCACGCCGTTAAAATGAAGGCGAATGGCAGAAGGGAAAAGGAAAAATGCGCGGTGGAGAAAGCGGTTGAAATTGTAATGGCACGGCCTGCGGCTTTGGTTTAGAACAACCGTGTGCAAACCCAAATCCCATTGGCGATACCGTTTCTAATTGTGGTGGTGATTGTCGTTGCGGTGATCAGCGCCATTTACAGCATGATTCAGGCGCGCAAACGACGGGAGGGACTGTTTGAGCTGGCGCAACAGTTGGGTCTGGATTTCAGCGCGGCGGAAGATTACGCCCTCGCCGACCAGTACGGCTTTCTCAAACAACTGGCACAGGGCGAAAACCGCTACGCCCGCAATGTCCTCTCCGGAACCTATCAACAAAACCAGGTGCTGGCGTTCGATTATCATTACGAGACGCACTCGACTGATTCCAAGGGCAACCGCCAGACGCAGCACCACTGGTTTTCCTTTTTCATTTTGACGCTACCGGCGGTTTTCCCCGACCTGACCATCCGGCGCGAAAATTTCTTCACAAAAGTTGCCGAAGCATTTGGCTACCAGGACATCAAGTTCGAGTCCGCCGAATTTTCCAAGGCTTTCTGCGTGCGGTCGCCGGACAAAAAATACGCCTACGACGTCTGCAACGCAAAGATGATGGAATACCTGCTGGCCAATCGCGACTTGAGCGTCGAAATCGAAAATCAGGTGCTGGCGCTGGCATTCGACACCTGCCTGTCGGTCGGACAAGTCGAATCCAATTTGCAGCGGCTGGTGGAAATCCGGTCGCGCCTGCCCGACTATTTGTTTGTCAAAACCTGACAGCCTGAAAAATATGGACTACGCGGAAACGAAGGAATTGGCGACCCGCCTTGGGCTTCGTTTCGATCCCGCACAGAATTACGTCCTCGCCGACGACTACGGGTTCCTGCATCACCTGGCGCAAGGCGAGAACCGTTACGCTTTCAACGTCCTGTCCGGCCGTCACCGGCAGAATGAAGTGCTGGCTTTCGATTATCATTATGAAATACCGGCGAAGGGCTCGAACCGCGAAGCCTCCAGCTCCCATTGCTACCTGACGACAGCCATCGTGTTGATGCCGGCATATTTTCCGGAGCTGCGCATTGCGCCGGAAGGGTTGTTGTCGAAAATCGCCGAAGCATTTGGCGAGGAGGATATTCATTTCGAATCGGCCGAATTCACCCGCGCCTTTCGTGTATGGTCAAAGGACAAACGGTTTGCCTACGATATCTGCAATCCACAGGTGATTGATTACCTGCTGGAAAATCGCGACTTGAACATCCAAATCCAGAATTGCACGCTGGCGCTGGTGTCGGATACACAGTGGCCGGCAAAACAAGTCGAAAACAACCTGGAACGGTTGAGCGAGATCCGCTCGCGTCTGCCGGAATATCTGTTCACGAAAACATGAACCCGATCCCGCTCATCATTGTCGCCGTCATCGTTTTGTTGCCGTTCATTTATGTGCTGGTGCAATACAACGCGCTCGTCGCCCTGCGCAATTACATCCGCGAATCGTGGAGCGACGTGGACGTGGAATTGAAGCGCCGCTACGACCTCATCCCGAATCTCGTGGCCGTGGTCAAGGGCTACGCCACGCACGAACGCGAGGTGTTCGAGCGCGTGACGGAACTGCGCAACCGCTGCGCCGCCAACAACGGCCCGGTGGCCGACCAGTCCCGCGACGAAGTCCAGCTCGTGGATGCGCTGAAACAACTGCTCGTGGTGGTGGAAAATTATCCGCAGCTCAAGGCCGACCAGAATTTTCTCAAGCTGCAAACGGAACTTGTGAATACGGAAGACCGGATTCAGGCCGCGCGCCGGTTTTACAACGGCAACGTGCGCGACTACCGCAACAAATGCGAAACCTTCCCGAGCAACCTTGTGGCGCGGACGTTCGGCTTCAAATCGGAAGGCGACTTTTTCAGCGTGCCGCCATCGGTCCGGGACGTGCCGAATGTAGATTTTGCAAATTGAGAGTTTTCCCCCATCATTTAAACCAATGTGGCTTCAAAATTTATCAATTGACGCCTCTTTTGGGGGCTCTGCTATTCTGTTCCGCATGAAACTCAAAAATTTATCATTCCCAAAAATAATCGTTGCGGCGGCTTCGGTCGCACTTGTGGCCGGTTGCGCAATGTTCGGTGTAAGCCACCATCGCGCCACCAGCGTGATGCAATACCTCTACCCGAACCAATCCGAACACGTGGACACGCCAACGGTTCCGGTGTTGTCGCTGCCTTTGAAGGTGGGCATTGCCTTTGTGCCGGAGGAGCAATCACAGACACGTGGCAACGTTTTTATTCCCATGGAGGATGCACAATTCAGCGAGAAGCAGAAAATGGCCTTGATGAAGGCGGTCAGCGATAATTTCAAAAAACTTCCTTTTGTACAGTCCATCGAATTAATTCCTTCGGCCTACGTCACCCCTCGTGGCAGCTTCGCCAATCTCGACCAGCTCCGCTCCATGTTCGGGGTTGACGTGATCGTTTTGCTCTCCTACGACCAGGTGCAATTCACGGACGAAGGGATGCTGTCAATGACGTACTGGACCGTGGTGGGCGCTTATGTCATCCAAGGCGAAAAGAACGACACCAAAACCATGATGGATGCAGTGGTGTATGACATTGCCAGCCGCAAGCTGCTCTTTCGCGCACCGGGCATCAGCCAGATCAAGGCCTCAGCCACGCCGGTGAACTTGAGCGAACAATTACGGATCGACAGCGAGCGTGGTTTTAATCAGGCCACCACCAATTTGGTTTCCAATCTCCAGGATCAACTCACCCTCTTCAAGGAACGGGTGAAAAGTTCGCCCGAGGAATTCAAAGTGGTTGCGAAGCCCGGTTACAAAGGCGCCGCAAGCCTGGGCGGTTTGGATTTGATTCTGGTCGCCGGCATGGGAGTGTTTTTCTTGTGGTCGCGCAGAACCAAGTCCGTTTGATGCGGCGGATTCCCGTCGTTACGCTGACCATTGTCGGGGCGGCGGTGGTGGTGTGCTTTCTCCCCCGCATCCATCCCGCATTGGTTTATGACCGACCGGCCATTCTTGGCGGGGAGCTTTGGCGGCTGATCACCGGACAGTGGGTGCACTTTTCGGCAGGCCATTTTCTTTACGACACGCTGGCACTCGGCATTGCCGGCTGGATGATCGAAAGCCGCGGTTACCCGAACTTTGGATGGCTGTGCGCGCTTTCGCCGCTGGTAATCGGAATCACCCTGCTCGCGTTGGAACCGCAGCTTAAAATTTGCGGCGGATTGTCTGGTGTGGCGACCGCCGCTGTCGTCTTTCTCACACTCCACGGGTTGGCGGAAAATGGCGCGTGGCGTTGGATTTGCCTTGCCGTTTTGACGGCGACCGTTGGCAAGATCGTGTACGAGACGATGACGGGCCGGTTCATTTTTGTGAATTTCCCGGATCCTTCGCTTGCCCTCGTCCCGGCCAGTCACATCGCCGGCGGCTTAACGGCGCTCGCGGTCTATTTGTGGGGCAAAATTCGCCATCGTTCGCATATTTCTCCGTAAATTGTCAGCTGGATTTCCTTGCTTGTTCGCCTGTCGCCAGGGCGCCATTCAAAACCTTCAGGCACCGCTCGTTTTCCTGCGGCGTGCCGATGGAAATGCGGATCCATTCCGGCAATTGATAACCGCCCATCGGACGCACAATTACGCCCTGCCTTTGTAGCGCCTCGAAAACTTTCCGGCCGTTACCGACGCGGACCAGAATGAAATTGGCCGCCGAGGGAATGAATTCGAGCTTCAGGTCGCGAAACGCCCGCTCGAAAAATTCCAATCCGGCAAAATTGTTCTGCCGCGTCTTGCGGACGTGTTCAACGTCGTCCAACGCGGCGAGCGCGGCGGTTTGCGCCAGCAGATTGAGGTTGAACGGCTGCCGGATTTTTTCCAGCGCGGCCACGAATGCGGGATTTCCGATGCCGTAACCGATGCGCAGGCCGGCCAGTCCATATATTTTTGAGAACGTCCGCATCAAAATCAGGTTGGGCCGGACGTTTTGGCGGACGAGCGGTGTCAAATCCACTGGGTCGTTCAAAAAATCAATGTAAGCCTCGTCCATCACCAGCAGCACGTCGGCGGGCACTTCGTTGATGAACCGGATGACTTCCTCGCGCGGCGCGCGCGTGCCGGTGGGATTGTTCGGGTTCGCCACGAACACGATGCGCGTGCGCGGCGTGATGGCTTTGAGCATCGCGGGCAGATCGTGGCCGTAATTTTTCGCCGGAACGGTGATGAGATTCGCGCCGAACAATTTCGTTACGATGGGATAAACCGCGAAACAGTATTGCGAAACGACCACGTCTGGGATGGCAGTGGCGCCACCGCCACCGAGCAGCGCGTGTCCGGCAAACTCGATGATTTCGTTCGAGCCGTTGCCGAGAATCAGGTTCGCCGGTTCGACGCCGAGTTTGGCCGCGAGTTTTTGTTTGAGATAAAACGCATTGCCGTCGGGATACAAATTCACGCCAGCCAGCGCCTTTTGCATGGCCGCCAGCGCGAGCGGTGACGGCCCGAACGGATTTTCGTTCGACGCGAGCTTGATGATGCCGGCGGCGGGCAGGCCGAGTTCGCGCGCGACCTCCTCAATCGGACGGCCTGGTTGATAAACCGGCAAATCGTTCAGTGCGGGATTTATTTTCAAATTGTTATGGCTCCTCGCCGGGCAGGCGCGTGTCGGCACCCGGATAAAGTTTGTGGTAATCGGTCGCCTGCACGCCGATGATGGCGGCGACACCGAGGATGTCGTGCGCGTTCGAGCCGCGCGTAACGTCGGCGGCGGGGCGGTTCAGGCCGATCAGAATGTGCCCGTAGGCGTTGGCGTGGCCGACGAGCCGGACGAGTTTGCTGGCAATGTTGCCGGAATTGAGTTCGGGGAAAATCAGCACATTAGCGCGCCCGGCGATTTTGCTGTCGAGCGATTTGCGTTCAGCGATTTCCGGCACCAGCGCGGCGTCCACCTGCAATTCGCCGTCGAAATCGGCCTCCAGCAGCATTTGCTCGGCCTTGAGTTTGGCCATGGCCGTGGCCGCCTGCACCTTGCCAACGGACGGGTGCGATGCGCTGCCCTTGGTGGAAAACGACAGCAACGCCACGCGCGGGCGCACGTTGAGCAGATGCCGCGCGAGCTGCGCGGTGGCAATGGCGATGTCGGCCAGTTCATCCACGCTCGGATCGGGCACAACACCGCAATCGGCCATGAACAGCACGCCGTTTTCGCCAAGGCGCGTGTCTGCAACCTCCATGACCATGCAACTCGACACTGTGGCCATGCCGGGCGCGGCCTTGATGATTTGGAACAACGGCCGCAGGACGGCGCCGGTGACGTGCGCCGCGCCGGAAACCATACCGTCCGCCTGGCGCATCGCCACCATCATCGCGCCAAAAAAATTCGGCTGGAGCAGCGCCTCGCGCGCCTCGGTGGGGCGAATGCCCTTGTCGCGGTAAAGCATGTGAAAGCGCCGGGCGAAATTTTCCATCTCCTCGCTCGTGGCAGGATCAATCACGCGGATGCCTTCGAGCGGGATGTTCAGACTCTCGGCGGTTTCCTTCACCTTTGCCTGGTTGCCGAGCACGATGGGCGCGCCGAGCCGCAAGGCATGAAACTGCCGGGCTGCCTGCAGGATGCGCGGTTCCTCGCCTTCGGGAAAAACCACCCGTTTCGGATGCCGCTGCAATTTTTCGATGACATTGCCAATAAAACGCATGACGACAGGTTACCGGCGGGCGGCAGAATCGCCAAATCATTTTGCCAGAGGAAAAGTTTCGCGCGAGGGAGGGCGCGTAACTGTGAAAGTTAATAAAACCAAAATGCCTGCCCGCCGCCCGTCACGTATTGCCACTGTGTCCATGCTCGGGGGTGAGTTTCCACGTGACCGTCTAAATAGCCGAGGTTGCATGACGAATAAGTGCCGCGAAAAAAATGGCCGGTATTCGGGGAGATTTTATCGACATTCGTGGATGCAACGGAAGTCGGTGAAAAGAGCAGGCCATTACCACATTTGTCCGTGATCAAAAGCTGTCCGTTTACGGTACCATCAGAGTTTGTGTTCGGCCCACTGTTGTTGAGTGCGGTAGATACACTGCCTTGCCAGGTGCAATGGTTGGTGTCCATGCCCGGATACTGCGACGTGGCCGACGATTGGCGAGGCACCCAATAGGCATGATTAAGGACAACGCCGCCTTTACATTGATGGTATCGCAACAAGAATTGCTGTAAGGTATCCAGACTGGTAATCGGCCCGAGATTGTTCTTAATACTTTTTTTGTTGTCCGCCTCAAATTCCTTGGATCGCACGGGACAATAATACATAGGCACCGTCATGCCGTAAGGTAGCATTGCGGTAATAAAGTCAGTGCTGACGTCCCAGGGATTGCCATCAGAACCAATAGCGCCGAAGGCCGGCAGCGAGCCCTTCTTATTATCAGAGGCATACACGTTCGCCATGGTGACCCATTGTTTAAAATTGAAGACGCATTGGGTTACAGGAGCGCGTCCGGACCCAGCAAGTCTTGGTAGAATCAATGCCGCGACAATTACTACCATAGTGATAACGACGAACAACTCGATTAAGGTGAATGCTCGCCACATACTCAACCGCCGGGCACGGCGCAACACAGATCCATCAAAACGGATTTTCATAGATTTGGTAATGCTCGGTTAGTTTGGAGCTAACAATTTGACTGTAAGCTAAGGTTTTTAATTTCCGTATCGCAACATTCTTAATTGAGAATTAAGGTCTGCAAGTTCGTTGGCTATCCGCGCTGATTCAAGATTTGAAGCGCCTTGGTTAAGGCTTTGGTTGTAGGCTTGGCTTTCTTGGGCTGCTGCCATTCGTTCGGAAGCCAAAGCCGTCCGCTCTTGGGCTTCAAGCGTCCTGATTCTTATTTCCAAATCCAATATCTCTTTGCGTCTTTGGGCTTCCTTGACCGCTTGCTCGGCCTCTTCTTTAGCTTGTTGGGCTTTTAACGCTTTAAGGTTTTGCTCATCCACAATCCATTGACGGCTCTGGTTTACCTGTGCGTTGAATTTTTGTTTCCTGAATTCTTCGGCTTTTTGAGGGCTGTAACCATAGTGGTCGCGCCAATCATCTGGCAATTCTTCAAAAGAAATTTTAGTGATTGCCATGCCGCCCTCTTTTGGAGTGTAGCTCACAACAACTCCATCAGGTTCTACTTTGGAAACCTGAATTTTCTCATAAACTTTTCCGCTGACGGTTGTCACGCAGTTGCTATCAAACGGCGGGTTTGGTCTGAAATCAATCGCGGCAGCGGCTTTCGCCTGAGTCTTGGGTTGGAGCGCATTGGTGGTGGGTAAGGTTTGATTGGTTTGCGCCTGTGTCTGCCCGAAAAACGCAACGCAAATGCTGAAAATTGCGAGGGCTGTTTTCATGACATGCTATCTAATCATTGTGCCAGGTTTCAGTCAATTCCGATTTGACAACCGAAAGGTTTTAATGCAAGTTTGGCCTGTAAGACACCCCGCTTCGGCGGTGGTGTCTTTTTTTATGCTGTATAATCCGAATCAAAGTTTCGCCTATCCTCAAACGGATAGCGGTGCTGGGGGCATGAACAACATTCTGTCTTTGCTGCAATCTCTGATGCAGATGAAAAACGCCCTTGGCGTTCAAAACCAGCCGATAAGTGCGGGGCGACCTGCGGGAGCAATGAACAAACCAACATCAAATCAAGTTCCCGCCAGCTTTACTGACGATATGTTTGTTGGCGCATTAGGACAGCCAGCCTCGATAATGTCACCTGACGCGGTTGCTGCTTTAGGTGAGTACTTTGATTTCTGCTTCACGATTTGGATGGTAGGGCCGCGCTGCTGCGCGGCCTCGGACGACCAGCAGGTCGTCCCTACCAACCAAAACAGCTTACTACCACCCATTCGCCTGAATTGACTTGGGGTGTTCCGGCGGCTAGTCTCCGTGTTTAATGCTGGAGACGATTGAGAAGCTGCTGGTTCTACAAGACCGTGACCAAAAAATTCGTCGCGTGCAGGGGGAACTCGCCCACCTCGGTCCCGAACGCGAAGGTCTGCGCGCCAAGGCCGCCGCCACCCAGAACCAGCTCGAAACCCTCAAGTCGCGCGCCAAACAGATCGAGTCCGACCGCAAACGGCTCGAACTCGACGTCGAGACGAAGAAGCAGCAGATCGAACGATATGCCAACCAGCAGTTGCAGACGCGCAAGAACGAGGAATACCGCGCGCTGGCCCATGAGATTGATGCGTGCAAGGCCGACATCACAAAAATTGAGGACCAGGAAATCGAACTGATGGAGCAGGCGGAACAGGTGCAGAAGGAAAACACCCGCATTTCCCGCGAGGCCGCGGAAGCAAAAAAGTTGATGGAGGACCAGGTCGCGCAATTGGACGAGCGCGAGGCGAATTTGAAGAAGGAGCTGGCCGAGCAGCAGCAGGGCCGGGCGGAACTGGCGGCGGCGGTGGAGGAATCCGCGCGCGTGCGCTACGACCGGCTGGTCCGAAGCAAGGGCGAGAACGTCGTCGTGGGCGTGAACCACGGCGTGTGCGGCGGCTGCCACACGAAATTGCCGCCGCAAATCCTAGTCTTTTGCATGGGCGACCAAGAAATCATCACCTGCACGAATTGCGGACGGATTCTTTACTACACGCGCGACATGGTGCTGGCGGCACCGGAGTAATTCCATTTCTCAACGACAACCGGAACAAACATCGGTAGGGCGGGCAGTCCTCTGCCCGCCGCTCATCCTCACAACGATTGCGGCGCGCACGGAGTGACGCGCCCCACCAATGCACTGATTTCCACCGGGAATTGCTATGTTTGGCCGGCGGGAATTGCCGGGGACCAGACACAGGGCGGGATTTTCCGAAAGTGAACTAGGGGCCGTTGTCGCCGATGGCTTCCACCGGGCAGCCTTCCTTGGCTTCCTTGCAGCGCGCCTCTTCTTCGGGCGAGGCCGGCTGTTTATAGACCATCGAATAGCCGCCGTCGTCGTTGCGTTTGAAATTGGCCGGCGCCGTCTCACGGCACAGGTCGCAGTCAATGCACTGGTTGTCCACGTAATATTTTCCGGGGACGTTTTCGGGATATTTGTTTGCAACGTCAGCCATAAATTGTGCCGGCAATATGGACGCCGTTGACGGGAATGGCAAGTGGGATTTGTTCGTTTTGTCCCCGCGCGCCAATTAAAAGCTTTTAATTGACGACAGTAGGAATATTTTTCACCCATGCAACCGGGGACTGTCCGGAAAACCAAAATCATCGCCACGCTGGGGCCGGCCACCGATACAGCAGAGATGATTGCGCGGCTCATGGAGGCAGGCGTCAACCTGTTCCGCCTCAACATGTCGCACGCGCCGCATGATTGGGTGCGCCGTGTTTACAGAGACATTCGCGCCGCCGCCGCCGCCCGGCGGCAATTCATCGGCATCATGCTGGACACGCAAGGCCCGGCCATCCGCACCGGCGACATCAGCTCGCCGCTTGATTTGCAGCCCGGCCAGAAATTCACCCTCACCGTCCGCGGCGAACGCGACCTGGAGGAACATTCCGTGGACGTGAATTACGCGAATTTCGTCAACGACATCAGCCTCGGCGACGTGGTGCTCATTGACAACGGCGCGATTCAAATGAAGGTGCTCGCCAAGGACGGCAACCGGGTCGAGTGCGAAGTCCTCACCGAAGGCACGCTCGGCAGCCGCCGCCACATCAACCTGCCCGGCGTCAAGGTCAGCCTGCCTGCGCTCACGGCCAAGGATATCCAGGACGTGAAGCTCGGCCTCGAACTCGGCGTGGATTTCATCGCGCTGTCGTTCGTCCGCGAAGTCCGCGACCTGCTCCAATTGAAGGAGCTTTTCAGCAAGGACAAACCGCCACCGCTTGTCATCGCCAAAATCGAAGACCGGCAGGCAGTTCAAAATCTGGAATCCATCGTCCGCGAAACCGACGGCATCATGGTCGCCCGCGGCGATTTGGGCATTGAAATTCCGTACGAGGAACTGCCCATTGTCCAGCGCCGCATCGTCAAATCGTGTTTGCGTCAGGGCAAACCCGTCATCGTCGCCACGCACATGCTCGAAAGCATGATTGAGTCGCCCATGCCCACGCGCGCCGAGGTCACCGATGTGGCCAATGCCGTTTATGAAGAGGCCGACGCCATCATGCTCAGCGGCGAGACGACCGTCGGCAAATATCCGCTCAAGTGCATCGAGGTGTTTGACCGCATCGCCGCGCGCATCGAGCGCAGCGGCAGCGCGCAATTCTCCGACACGGCGGAGTTGAGCAGCCCGCGGCAGAAACTTGTCAAAAGCGCCGTCGTCATGGCCAATGAATTGAAGGCGGCGGCGATCCTGGTGATTACGCGCAGCGGCAACATGGCGCGCTATGCCGCCTGGATGCGCCCGCATTATTCGCCCATCTACGCGCTTTGTCCCGGCAACAACGTGGCCGGCGGTCTGACGTTGAGCTGGGGCGTCACGCCGTTCGTCGTGCCGTTTGACCTCATCAATCCGGAAAACACCATCGAAACCTCGCTGAAAAGCCTGGTCGAACAAGGCCGGCTGCGCAAAGGCACCACCGTCGTCATCATCGGCTCCATCCTCGTCGGCGAACAAATCGTGGACGCGGTGCAGATGCGGGTGGTGTGAGGCCGGCAGAACAGACGATTGAAAATTACCGCGCTCGCTTGCGTGTGAAGACCAGCAAGTTGGCATCCGCCACTTCGTTCGTTGCCAGCGGCTCCGACCAATGGCCTCCCTGTTTGTCAGTCACATAGCCGCCGACGAGAACGTAATCCTGCTGCAAAAATTGATCCAAGAATTCATAAAATCCTGGCGGAGTTCCCACTTGCCATAACCAACTGTTTGCTGTCGGCGTGAAAACAATCAGTTTCGGCGGGTATTCCTGCAAGTCGTCAATGGCTTCGCGCTGATATTTTCGCGCCACAGCGGTCGGTATCATCAGCGGATAAACGGTTATGAATCGTGTATGGCTGAAGCGCTGGGCGTAATAAAGAATTTGCGGCTCGGAACCGGCGACGAAAACAAAATCGTTGGGCGAGCTTAATTCAGCCATGCGCTTGGCAACCACTGGCGAGCTGAAGAATGGGAACCCGTCCATTTTCACTTCCGCAAACCGTTCGCGCGTGCATATCAGCCAGGGCACATCGGAACGGATCACCAGAAGCACGACCGCAGCCGTGAGCAAACACCCGGTCCATCGGGCCGGTCGCGCCGACCATTCAGTGATGCGCGAAGCGAGGGCGCAGATGCCAACGGCGCTCAACAACGCCCAGAACGGCATTATCACAATATAATATTGCGGGTATCCACTCGCACCGGTCGCAAAAATTGCGCTGACGAACATGCCCAGCCAGAACCAGACGCGCGGTCCTGGTTGCAACCAGGCGGCCCACGGGACAAAAAACAAAATCCACCAGTTGGTCCAAAAAGTTCCAAACCTGGACCAGAGGTAGGTCATGCCAAAATTATTTGATGTCACATAGTAGCGGTTGAACAGCACCGTGCATTCCCATAACCGCGCACCGCCGTCGTGGGCCAAAAAAAATCCCAATTCCAAAATAGACGCCAGCAACGCGCCCAGAACCACCGCCAGCCAGCTTTGGCGTAACAATCTCGCGTTATGCGTCTGCCGCCACTGCTCGACCGACCAAACCGCAAAAACGAACACAAGCACTGGTAGCGAGGTGTATTTGTAACACAACGCCGTCACACCCAAAAACCCCGCCGCCAGCCAGTATTTTGGTCTGTGGCCGCGATGCCGGCTGCGGATGTAAACGGTGATGGTTGCCAGCAGCGGCAGCAACATGAACATTTCCGTGTTGGCGGTGAATTCATCAATGCCGGGCAGTAGGATCATCGGCGTCGCCAGCCACATTGCCGGCAGGGCAAAGCCTTTTCCGAACTCCAGCCGCGCGATGTATCCCAGGAAAACCGTCGCCAGCGCCACGAACACATACGCCAGCAAACGCGGTGCCCAGAAAACATCCGGCAAAAGCAGGTTGGCAAGCGCGTAACTGTAGATGATCATTGGCGGCTTTTGGATGAAAGCGTGTTGGTATGGCGCAATACCGTGAATCAGAAGCTGGGCGGAATAGGCGTATTCCCCCTCGTCGCGAATCAACGGCGCATTGCAACTGTTCCAGCGTAGCGCAATGAACAGGAAACCGATTCCCAGAATTCCCAGCCATCTGCCCGGATGTCCGCCGCCGGGAAATGAGGTTTCTGTTTTCATTGCTTCGCAATTGAAAAAAATACAGCGGCCCTCTTCCGAAAGTCAATGAACTCAAAACCGTCCGTGGAAAAAGAATTAATGCAGCGACTTCGTGGCTTCGGCGACAAAGTTCAAAACCGTGTTCGGGAAAACGCCAATCCAAAACATGCCCGCAATGCAGACCCAGATGGAAACTTTGGCCGGAGCCGAAAGCGCAATCGGCGACAAATCCGGCGCGTCCTTGCTCCAGTAAATCGCGCGGATAACGCCAAAATAGTAGTAAAGCGAAATCACCACACCCGCCAGCGCCGTGAACGCGAGGCAATAATAACCTGGATTTGTCGAGCCTTGTGCGATGACAGCTTTGAGCAGCAAAAACTTCCCGAAAAATCCGGCCAGCGGCGGGATGCCCGCCAGCGACACCATCGCCAGCGACATCGTCGCGGCCAGCAGCGGCGAACGCTGGTTCAAGCCCGCCAGCGCGGAAATGTCTTCGGCGTCCACCTGCCGCATCACGAGACAAATTACTGTAAACGCCCCCAGCACCGTGAACAGATAGCCGGCCAAATAATACAGAACCGCCACCTGGCCGCTTGTGCTCAACGCCGCCACGCCGAGCAGCAGGTAACCCGCGTGCGCGATGCTCGAATAACCGAGCAATCGCTTGAGGTTTTGCTGCGGAATCGCGCACAGATTGCCGTAAAGAATCGTGATGCCCGAAATCACGATGAGTAGATTCGCCCAATGCGCCGTGATGCTTGGAACCGCGGTGAACAAAACGCGCAGCAACAAAACAAATCCGGCGGCCTTGGAACCAACGGCGAGAAAGGCAGTCGTCGGCGTCGGCGCACCCTGATAAACGTCCGGCGCCCAGATTTGGAACGGAAACGCGGCGATTTTGAATCCGAGACCGACGAGTATCAGCAATACACCCAGCAAAAAGACCTTGTTGTCGGCAAACTGGGAGGCAATCATTGCCAGCTCGTTGAAATTCAATTTACCCGTTGTGCCCCACACCAGCGCGACGCCAAAAACCAGGAACGCCGACGACAATGCACCAAGAATAAGATATTTCACACCCGCTTCGAGTGACACCAGCCGCCCGCGCTGGAAACTCGTGAGCACGTAAAACGTGATGGTGATCAGTTCGATGGAGACAAACAACATCGCGAAGTCGTTGGCCGACGCTGCGAACAACATCCCCGAAAGCGCAAAAATGGTGAGCGCGTAATATTCCGAGATGCCCGTGGCGATGCGGTCGGAAAATTCCACCGACATGAACAGCACAAGAATGGCGGCCACGATGAAAAAGCGTTTGAAAAACACGGCCAATCCATCCTCGACAAATGCGCCGTGGAACGCCGTGCCCGTCAGACTGCAACTGCCGTAGCCGCTCAGGCTGGTCAGGAGCAACAGTCCCAACGCCGCGCTGGCCGCGTAACCGAGAAAACGCCGGCGTTCGGGGGGCATGAACAAATCCGCCAACAACAGCACGACGCCGAGGGCGATCACCGAGACTTCCAAACTTATCAAGGCAGAGTTCATCAATTTCGGAGTTCGGAAATGGCTGCGACCTTGGGTTTATCCAAAATGGGATTTGCCATGCTCACGATTTTCTCGGCGTCCGGCGTGATTTTGTCCGTGAGCAGACGCGGGAAACAGCCGAAGACAAACAGGCTCGCGAGCAGTAGCGCGTAGGGCAGCTTGCGCCAGACATGCGACGCGTCGGGAATGGTCGTCCATTTATCCGGCACCGGACCGTGCAAAACCTCCCGCATCGCCCGCAGCATGTAGAGCGCGCCGATCAGTAACGCGCCCCAAACGGCCAGAGCGGTCACCAGCGGGAAAACTGTCCACGCGCCGAAGAACACCGTGACTTCGCCAACGAAATTAGCAAAGCCCGGCAAGCCGCAGGCTGCCAGTGCCGCCATCAACAGCGCCGTACCGATAAACGGCAATTGGCGGCAAAGCCCGCCCAGCTTGCTCATTTCCAGCGTGCCGGTTTTTTGATAAATGTAGCCGCTCAAGGCAAACGTCAGCGCCGCGAGAAAGCCATGCGCGATCATGATGACCACCGCGCCGGTCACGCCGATGAGGTTCAGGCTGGCAATGCCGAGGAAGATGAAGCCCATGTGCGCCACGCTGGAATTGCCGATGAGCAGGTTCAGGTCTTTCTGTCGCATCGCCACCCAGCCGACGTAAAGAATGTTACCCAGACAGAGCCACGCGAGAAAGTTCATCCAGTCATGGGCGGCCTGCGGCATCAACGGCAGCGCGATGCGAATCAAACCGTAAAGGCCGAACTTTTTCAGCACACCGGCATGCAGCATTGCGGTCGGCGACGGCGCGGCACCGTAACCCAGCGGCGCCCAGGAATGAAACGGCCAGAGTGAAACCAGAATGCCGAAGCCGAACAACAGCAGCGGGAAGATGAAATTTTGCGCCTTGGCCGCCAGCGGATAGGCCTTGGCGTGTTCAATCAATTTCGGAATATCGAACGTGTTCGCGCCGGATTGCAGGTAGAGCGCGATGAGTCCGATGAGCGCGATGAGCGCGCCAATGCTCAGGTAAAGCGTGATCTGGAACGTCGCGTAATTCTTCCGTTCGCCGCGTCCCCAGACGCCGATCATGATAAACGTCGGCACCAGCGCAAGTTCATGCAGGAAATAAAAGAAGAACAAATCGAGCGACGCGAACGCGCCAAGGATACCGCCGCTCATCACCAGCAGCAGGATGTAAAATTCCTTCTCGCGCTCCTTGATTTCCCACGCGCAGCACGCCGCCGCAAACGCAACGATGGCGCCCATTAAAATCAGCCCGACGTTCAAGCCGTCCACGCCGACGTGATAGCTGATGCCGAGCGATTCGACCCACGGAATCTGCTGTTCAAACTGATAGCCGATCATGTTGGGCACGAACTGGCAGAACATTTTTATCGCCAGCACCCTCGGGACGAACGTGGCGTGAAGGGCGACAGCGCGGATGATGACGCGGTAATTGCGCGGCACGAGCACCAGCACCAGTGCTGCCAGCAGCGGCCAGCCGAAAATGTAAGTCAGTATGGACATTTTATTTCACCAAAACCAGATACAGCACCACCGCCACACCCAGCACGAACAGGAAAGCGTAGGTCTGGAGATTGCCGGTTTGCACAAGGCGCAACGCACGGCCCGTGAAATCCGTGCCGCCACGAACCAAACCGATGCAAAAACCCTCCACAAACCAGCGGTCAATCACATCCATCACCGCCGCGATGAAATCGTGCGCGCGGATGAATGTGGCCTCATAAATCTCATCAAAATAAAAGCGGTTCTTCATTGCGGTCGCCAAACTACCGAGCTTCATAGGCAGCGGGTCGCTCGCGGCATTCCGATACAACGCCCGCGCGGCAAAAAAGCCGACCGCGACAAACGCAATGCCAATCAGCGCGCCCATCGGTGAATGCGCAAACGGTTCGACGATTCTTTGCGCGAGCGAGGCGCCGGATTCGCCAGGTGAAAATTGTTCGAGGTAAATGTCACTGATGGGCAGAACTCCGCCGATAAACGCGAATACGGCGAGGACAATCAAAGGCCAGGTCATGACCGCGGGCGATTCGTGCGCGTGCCTGGCGGTTTCCGTTCGCGGCTTGCCGACGAAGGCCACGTAGAAAAGCCGGAACATGTAAAACGTCGTCAAACCCGCGACCACCACGCCAAGCGCGAAGAGCGGATAATTTTTTTGTTCCAATGCCTGCCCGATGATGCTGTCCTTCGAGTAAAATCCGCTGAAGGGCGGCACGCCGCTCAAGGCCAATGTGCCGATCAAAAACGTCCAGAAGGTGATGCCCATCTTGTCGCGCAGGCCGCCCATTTTCCAGATGTCCTGTTCCTCGTGTAACGCATGGATGACCGAGCCGGCGGCGAGGAACAACAGCGCCTTGAAAAAGGCGTGCGTGGTCAGGTGAAACATCGCCGGCGTCGGGCCGGCCAGACCGACGGCCATGACCATGTAACCGAGTTGCGACAGCGTCGAGTAGGCGAGGATGCGCTTGATGTCATTTTGCTGGATGGCAATCAGCGCAGAGAGCAACGCCGTAAAACCGCCAATCCACGCGATGACGTGCAGCGCATCGGTGTTGAGCAAAAACAAAACGCGGCAAAGCATGTACACACCGGCCGCGACCATCGTCGCCGCATGGATCAACGCGCTGACCGGCGTGGGGCCTTCCATCGCATCCGGCAACCACACATGCAGCGGGAATTGCGCAGACTTGCCCATCGCGCCGCAGAAAATCAGCAGGCCGGCAATGCTCGCAATGGTTCCGAGCGCAGCGGGATTGGCGGTGAGTTTTTCCTGAAGCTCACTGAAATTCAGCGAACCGAGCGTTGCCCACACCACCAGAATGCCGAGCATAAATCCGAAGTCGCCGAGGCGGTTGGTGAAGAACGCTTTCTTTGCCGCGTCTGCCGCGCTGGGTCTTTCGAACCAGAACCCGATGAGCAGATAGCTGGACACACCGACGAGTTCCCAGAAGATGAACAGCTCGATGAAATTGTTCGCCAGCACAACCCCGAGCATCGAGAACGTGAACAGGCTCAGGCAGGCGAAATAACGGCTCATGCCGCGGTCGGCGTGCATGTAGCCGAAGGAATAAATGTGGATCGCGCTGCCGACGCCGGTGACGATAAGCATCATCATCAGGCTCAAGCGATCGAGCTTCAGCCCGAAATCCACATTCAGGTTGCCGATGGAAAGCCAGTTGGTCGTCAGCTCGGCTGGTGTCGGAACCCAGCCGTTGTTGACGATGAAGACAATCGTGAGGATGAAACCGACGACGATGGCGCCGATGGACAACCCGGCGCTCACGTTGCGATTTTTCAACGTGAACAGCGTGATTCCCGCCGCGGCGAGCAGCGGCAGGAACAGGATGAGCCAAGGTAGCGCTTCGAGTTTCATTACTGTTTAACCACGGATGAACACGGATGGACACGGATAAAATTCGTAGCAGCCGAGGTAACGAGGCTCTGACTTGCATCACGCATCACGCAACACGCATCACGGCGCAGAAAAGTTAGAGCCTCCTCACGTCGGCTGCCGCGGGTTAAATGGTTTGTTTCGCTCATGCGCTACAGTTTCATCGTGGTCAGATCCTCGACATGCGCGGACTGGCGTTTGCGGTAAAGCGCAACGATGAGCGCCAGGCCGACCGCGACTTCCGCCGCCGCGACGGTGATGATGAAAAAGACCAGGACCTGGCCGTCCAATTTGTTGTTGAACCGTGAAAAGGAAACCAGCGCGAGATTCGCCGCATTGAGCATCAGTTCCAGCGACATGTAAATCACCAGCAGATTGCGCCGCATGACGATGCCCAAAAGTCCGAGCGCGAACAGCAAAAAGCTCACGACTAAGTATTGTTCCAAACCTACGTTCATATCTTGATTGAATCGTTGAATCGTTGAACGGTTGAACGGTTGAATCGGCGAAATTCGATGTCGCCGCGCCGGTTCAACGATTCGACGCTTTTAACGATTAAACGAACCTTCATTTCAAATCCTTTTTGCTCAACAAAATCACGCCCACCATCGCCACGAGCAGCAGCACCGAAACGATTTCAAACGGCAGCACATATTGGGTGAACAGCAGTTGGCCGAGCGCGTCGGTTCCGCCTTCAAGCTGCGGCGCGGGCAAATCCGCGCCCGGATTTGCCGATTTCAACGCCTTCAAAGAAATCGCCACGATGGCACCGACGGAAATCAATCCGCCCACAAAGCCGAACATTTTGATTTTGCGGCGCTGTTCCTCCTTCAAATCGAGCAGCATGATGACGAACAGGAACAGGACGATGACCGCGCCGGCGTAAACGATTATTTGGACGGCGGCGAGGAAGAACGCGTGCAGCAATACAAACAAGCCGGCCATCGAAACGATGGTCAGCACCAGAAACATCGCGCTCGTGACCGGGCTGCGGCTGAACGGATTGGCCACGACGAGGACGCCGCACAACAGCGTCAATGCCGCAAACACGTAAAATAAAATGTCAGGCAGTCCCATGTTTTCCCGCGTCAGACCTTCACTGGAAAATTCTCCTGCTCCTTCGCCTCATCCAGTTTGTGTTTCCACTTCTGGATGCCGCCGTGCTCACCACCGAGCCCGAGGAGCTTCTTTTTGTCATAAATCATCTCGTCACGGGACAAGCCGGTGAGCGAGTAATCTTTCAACAGGAAAATCGCCTCTTCCGGGCAGACTTCCTGGCAGTAGCCGCAGAAGATGCAACGCAACATGTTGATTTCAAATTCAAGCGGCATTTTTTCCGCATTCGGACGGTCAGCCATTGGACCGGCCGGTCCCGGCGGAATGATTTTGATGGCCTTCGGCGGACAGACGAATTCACAAAGCTGGCAGCTTACGCACTTGGTGTTGCCGTCCTGATCGCGGACGAGATATGGCGCGCCGCGATAATCCGGCGGCACGGCCCATTTCTGCTCGGGATATTCCATCGTGACGGTCTTGCCGCCGAACAATGAGCGGATGGCGTGCCGGAACGTGACCTTGAATCCGCCGACAATCGCCGGCAGATAAAGTTGTTCCCAAAACGTCAACGGTTTGCGATTAACAATCATTTGACCCTCATCCACAGCACAACGGCCGTCACCAGAATGTTCGCGAGCGCCAGCGGCACGAACCGCCGCCAGCCCAGATCCATCAACTGGTCGTACCGGAAACGCGGCCACATCCAGCGCACCCAGATGAACAGCACCATGAACAACAGCATCTTCACCAGGAAAATCAGGATGTGCGCGAGGCCCGCACCGAGCGTCGCCGCCGGACGGTCCAGCCCCCAGAATGGCAGCGTCCAGCCGCCGAAAAACAGCGTCACCATCATCCCCGCCGACGCAATCATGTTGGAATATTCACCGAGGAAAAACAGCGCGAATTTCATCGAGCTGTATTCGGTGTGATAGCCGCCGACCAGTTCCTGCTCGGCTTCGGGAAAATCGAACGGCAGACGGTTTGTTTCCGCAAACGACGCAACCAAGAAAATGAGAAACGAGACCGGCGAGTAAAACACCAGCCAGCCGTGTTGCGCCTGCCAGCCGATGATCTGGCTCAGATTCAAATTGCCCACGATCAGCAGCACCGGAACCACCGACATGCCCATCGAAATTTCATAGGAAATCATCTGCGCGCTCGACCGGATGCCGCCGAGGAACGGATATTTCGAGTTCGCCGCGTAACCCGCCAGCACGATGCCATACACGCCCAGCGACACGATGCCGAACGTGTAAAGGATGCCGATGTTCAAATCCGAGATGACCATTTGTTGATGGCCGAGTTGCGAACCAAACGGAATCACCGCAACGACCAACATCGAAGGAATCACCGCTATGGCCGGCGCGAGCCAGAAATAAATCTTTCGCACGCCCGCCGGCGTGAAATCCTCCTTGAGCATGAATTTCAAACCGTCCGCCAGCGGCTGGAAAAAACCGATGCGGGTCAGAAACGGCCCAACGACCGGAATATATTGGGCAAACGGCGGCGCCGTGCGGTTCGGCCCGACGCGGTCCTGAATCCACGCCGAAATTTTGCGCTCGGCCAGCACCGCATAGGCCACCATGCCCTGCACCACGCCGATGACCACGGCGATTTTGACTAGACTAAAGATGATGAAGTTCCAGTCCATTTTAGATTTTCACCGTCGCGCCCGTGTCACCGAGGCCCGCCCACGTCAAACCGTCGAACGCGGGCACGTCCTTCGCCATTTCGTTGAACAAACCCTCGATCGTCAGGAAACCGTCCTGGCCGGTGACGTTGTAAACCAAATCGTGCAAAAACTCCCACTCGGGCCGCGCGTCGCCGGGCGCCTCGACCGCCTTCATGAATTTCTGAACGCGGCCTTTCGTGTTTGTGAACGTGCCGCGTTTCTCGACGTGCGCGCAGCCGGGCAAAAGGTAATGCGCCAGCTTCGTCGTTTCGTTCGGCAAAATGTCGCTAACGATGAGCGTGTCCAGTTTGCCGAGCAATTCGACGTCAATGCCGTTCTTGGTCACGTCCTCGCCGAAAACAATGAGTGTTTTGATTTTGCCGGCCCGGATGAATTCGGCGATCGGCCGCATTTTGATGCCCACGCTCGCCTGGCAAATGCCGATGAGCCGGGCACCGGTCTTGTTCGGATTGCGGTCGGCGTTCAGCAACAGCTTGTCGCCTTCGCCGAAACGTCCGACGGAATCGGTCATTGCCCCGAACTTGTCAGCCAGTTTTTTAAGCAGCCACAATTCCTCGTTCGTCTGCCGGGCCGAACCGATGATGGCGACCGAACCGTGCGCGGCCCGCTTAAGCTTCTCCGCGATTTCCGACAGTGCGGCAGTCCACGTTGTCTTTTGTAGGACAGGCATCTTGCCTGTCTCTGACTTTTCTTTAGATGGAGACAGGCTGGAAGCTTGTCCTACATTACGAATCAAGACGTCCTTCAAGCGATCTTCCCGACCGATCCACTTGTAGTTCAAGCGACCGTAATCACACATCCATGGACCGTTGACGGCGTCGTTCTCCCGGGGCGTGTAGCGGTAAACTTTTTCTTCGCGCGAGCCGATGATGATGTTGCAGCCGGTCGCGCAACTCGTGCAGATGCTCTTGGTTTCCTTGAGGAACCACACGCGCATTTGGAAACGGAAATCCTTCGACGTGAGCGCGCCGACGGGACAAATATCCACAGTGTTCAGTGTGTAGTTGTTGTCGAATACCTTGCCCGGATAGGCGGTGAGCGTGCTGTAGCTGCCGCGATTGACGATGCCGAGCGCGTCGTCGCCCGCAATGTCCTTGGTGAACCGGATGCAGCGTGTGCAAAGGATGCAACGTTCGTCGTCGAGCACGATGCGCGGCCCGAGGTCAACCGTCTTGGGCTTGTGCACCTTCGGTTCCACAAAGCGGCTCGCGCTCTGGCCGTAATCCACCGAATATTCCTGCAGTTTGCATTCGCCCGCCTGGTCGCAAATCGGGCAATCGAGCGGATGGTTGATGAGCAGGAATTCCAGCACGCCCTCGCGCATTTGTTTCACGCCGGGTGTGTTCGTGTAAATTTCCATGCCGGGCGAAATCGGCGTGGCGCAGGCGATGGCTGGACGCGGCGATTTCATGATTTTCGGCGTGCCGTCGGGATTCAAAATCGGTTTGCGGTCCGGACCGAGCGCCGGTGTGCCGTACTCCACGAGGCACATGCGGCAATTGCCCGCTACGGGCAACTTCGAATGATAGCAATAATGCGGCACATCCACCCTAGCCAGCTCGCACGCCTGAATCATCGTGGTGGGCGTCAACTTGCCGGACCAGTCCGCCGTGAGGCGCGGCACCTCGATTTCGCGCCCGTCCACCTTCACCTTGATCTTTCCGACTGGTGGCGCGGGCTTCGTTTGCGTTGTGGCTGCGGTTGACATGGCTATCAGTGGTGCGCGGCGGCCAACTGTTTTTGTTCCGCCGGCTCGGCATTCTCCTTTGCGCGGCGCGCTTCATCGGCCGCGCCTTTGGCGACGAATTCATCCTTGAACTTCGCCACGAAACTTTGCACCGGCCATGAGCAGGCCTCGCCGAATGCGCAAATCGTCCGACCGCCGGGAATGTTGTCGGCGATTTTCACCAGGTAATCGGCATCACTCGCGCGGCCTTCGCCATGCGTGAGACGATGGAGCGCCTTGCTCATCCAAAGCGAACCTTCGCGGCAGGGCGTGCATTGGCCGCAGCTTTCGTGCGCAAAGAACTCGCTGAGGTTGGCCAGCGCCTCCACGATGTCGGTTGAGTCATCAAGCACGATGATTGCTGCCGAACCGGACATGCTGCCCGCGGCGACGAGGCTGTCGAAATCGTAGGGCAAATCCAGCACGTCCATATCCTGTACCGTTTCCCTGCCGTCCGGACTGCGCTTCCCAAGCTTCACTTTTTCGCCCGCCTTGAAAACCTTTGCCGATGCGCCGCCGGGGATGACGGCTTTCAACTGACGCCCGTCTCGCAACCCGCCGCCGAAGGCCGGATCGAAAATCAAATCGCGGAGCGTGACCTTGCCGGTCTCGATTTCGTAATAGCCGGGGCGCTTGACGTGGCCGCTAAGGCTGACGATGCGCGTGCCGGTGTTGTTGGGCGTACCGAGTTTGGCGAATTCCCCGCCGCCCATCGCGACGATGTGTTTCACCGTGCAGAGCGTCTCGACATTGTTGACGATGGTCGGGCACATCCACAGGCCGAGCACCGCCGGAAAATACGGCGGCTTGATGCGCGGATACGGCCGTTTGCCTTCGAGCGATTCGATGAGGCCGGTTTCCTCGCCGCAAATATAAGCGCCCGCGCCGCGGTGAATATAAATCTCCAGGTCGTAACCGGTGCCCAAAATGTTTTTGCCGAGGAAATGCTTCGCGCGAGCCTCGGCCAGCGTCTGGTTCAACCGCTTCGCGCCGTCGGGCATTTCGCCGCGGATGTAGATGTAAGCCAAGTGCACATCGTTGGCGAAGCACGCGATGATGGTGCCTTCCAGCAATTGGTGCGGGTCTTTGTAAATGATCTGCCGATCCTTGAAGGTGCCTGGCTCAGACTCGTCGGCGTTGCAAATCAGGTAAATCGGCTTGCCGCTCTTGCGGTCAACGAAGCTCCACTTCAGTCCGCACGAGAAACCTGCACCACCACGTCCGCGCAGGCCGGACGTCATCACGTCCTGACGGATTTGTTCCTGCGGCGACTGGGTTTTGCCATCGGGCAAGGTTTTCGGCTGAAGCGCGAGAGCCTTTTTCAGAACCTCATAGCCGCCGTGCCGCAAATAGCATTCGATGTCGGGCGTGTAACCCGGCTGGTCGGCGTATTTCAAAATCAATTTGTATTCCTGCGGCATGGCTAATCGCGTGATGCGTAATGCGTGATGCGTGAAAAAGTCGGGCAGGCGTCTCGCCTGCTCGCGCCGAGCGAAGCAAGGCAGGGAGATAGAAATGCCAAATGCTCGCGCTGATGCGCTCGCCGGGCAGGCGAGACGCCTGCCCTACGTTGCCGGCTTGACTGGCCGATGAAACCCTTTAGCCTAGCCAACGCTCCGGCTTGCCCGATGGTGTAACGGTAGCACAGCAGACTCTGGATCTGTTTGTCATGGTTCAAATCCATGTCGGGCAGCCAACTTGCCAAGGCTGAAGGCTGAAGGCTGAAGGCTGAATTGAACGTCTTCATTGGCATTTCCCCACAATCTCATCGGCCTTCGCGTGGCTGACGGCTTCGTAAAAGGCGTCGTTGCACAACATCACCGGCGCGGTGCCGCAACTGGCGAGGCATTCGACAAATTCGACCGTGAACTTTCCATCCTTCGTCGTTTGCGGGCCGTGCTTGTGCGCGTCCAGACCCAGCCGCTCGCAAAAATGTTTGTGCAGTTCACACGCGCCGCCCAGCGCGCAGCTCAATGTCCGGCAAACTTTGATTTGATATTTGCCCATCGGCTCCTGCCGGAGCATCGGATAAAACGTCACCAATTCGTAAACGTTGATGGGCTGCAATTCGAGCTTCCGCGCCGTCCACTCGACCGCCTCCTGCGAAATCCAGCCGAAATGCTCCTGAATGGCATGCAACACCATCAGCGACGCCGCGCGCTTCACCGGATAGTGCGTGATAAGCTCGTCAACCTCGGCTTCCAGCGTGGTCGGCACGGCAAAATCGCCCTGTTGCCGGAGTGGATTCGGAATGGGTTCGGTGTACGCGGCGTTCATCGGTCGCATTCTCCCATGACAAAATCGAGCGATCCCAGGATTGCCACCGTGTCGCTCATGAGACAACCGGGGAAAAGCTTCGGCAAGATGCTCAGGTTCACAAAGCTGGGCGCGCGAATTTTCATCCGGTACGGCGTGCCGCCGCCCCGGCTGTTGAGATAAAAACCGAGCTCGCCCTTCGGATTTTCGTGGCCGAAATAAATTTCGCCGGGCGGACAGTTCATGCCCTGGGTCACGAGGATGAATTGATGAATCAACTCTTCCATGCTCGTCATCACTTTGTCCTTCGGCGGCAAAACGATTTTGCCGTCCGGCACGTTGATCGGCTCTTTGGGCTTGTTATCGGCACCACCGGGAATGTTGTCGAGACACTGACGGAGGATGCGCACGCTCTGGCGCATTTCCTCCATGCGCACGAGGTAACGGTCGTAGCAATCGCCGACCGAGCCGACGGGGATGTCGAACTCTAAATCCGGGTAGCAAAGATACGGCTGCGTCTTGCGCAAATCCCATTCGATGCCGCTCCCACGCAGGTTCGGGCCGCTTAAACCGTAATCAATCGCGTCTTCCTTCGAAATCACGGCGAGATCACGGACGCGGTCAACCCAGATGCGGTTGCGGGTGAGCAGCGTTTCGACTTCGCTGAGCGCCGGAATGAATTCGTCGCAGAGTTTCCGGCATTGATCCAGCCAATCGGGCGGCAAATCGCGCATCAGGCCGCCGATGCGCGTGTAACTGGTGGTGAACCGCGCGCCGCTGAGTGATTCGGCCAGGTTGTAAATCTTCTCACGCTCGGTGAAAATCAGCAGGAACACGGTCATCGCGCCGACATCCATTGCGAACGCGCCGATACCGAGCAGGTGCGACGAAATGCGCGCGAGTTCCGCGCACATCACGCGGATGTACTGGCAGCGCGGCGGCAGGTCCTTTTCGATGCCGAGTAATTTTTCCACCGCGAGAGCGTAGGCGACGTTGTTGGCCAGCGGCGCGAGGTAATCCAGCCGGTCCGTGTAGGGAATAAACTGGGTGTAGGTCATGTTCTCGGCGATTTTTTCGTCACCGCGATGCAGATAACCTATATCCGGGTCGGCCTTGGTGATGATTTCACCGTCCAATTCGAGCACGATGCGCAACACGCCGTGCGTGGCCGGATGCGACGGTCCCATGTTCAAGACCATGCGCTCGCCCTCGACATCCCGAAGCTCTTCCGTCGCCTGCGCTGCACGTGCGGCGGAATCGTGAATCTCGATTTCGTGAGTGTCGGGCATCTCGCGCAAAATTGTTAAGCTCCCTTTGATGTCGGCTTTGTCTTCGGCTGACTACCAGCGCGGATCTTTCGGATCGTCTTGACCAAGACGTAACTGTTGACCGCAAGTAGCAACCCCGCACCAACGGTCGATACAAAGTTAATTCTTTCTATAGCTGACTTCTTCTGTTTGAAAGCAGCCTCTGTTTGTGGCGACGGATGCTCATAGTATTCAAACCAAGCGCGATTCAAACCCTGACTATTGGTATGGCCAAACGCGAGCACCATGAACAGAACAGCCA
>JBEKMU010000014.1:0-33776 GCA_049523555.1 Verrucomicrobiota bacterium
CGACGCAGTTGTCGGCCTTGTCGCGCATGACTTCCATCTCGAATTCCTTCCAGCCGAGGAGCGATTCTTCGATGAGGATTTCCGAGACGGGCGAAAGCTCCATGCCGCGCCTAGCAAGGGCATCGAACTCGTCGCGGTTATAGGCGATGCCGCCGCCGGTGCCACCCAGCGTGAACGCGGGCCGGATGATGACGGGAAAACGGCCAATCTTTTCCGTCACGGCGCGGGCCTCCTCCAGGTTGTGCGCCGTGCCGCTGATGGGCACGTCGAGGCCGATGGAGAGCATGAGGTCTTTGAACACCTGCCGATCTTCGCCGCGTTCGATGGCTTGGGCGTTGGCGCCAATCATCTCCACGCCGTATTTCTCCAGCACGCCGCTGCGGAACAGGGCCATCGCCGTGTTAAGCGCCGTCTGACCGCCGAGCGTCGGGAGCAGGACGAGCTTATGCGGGGTCTTGGGTCTGGCGTCTGGGTTCTGGGGAACTCCGATCTTTTTCATCTCGTCGAGTTCGCGCACGATGATTTTTTCGACGCATTCGGGCGTGATGGGTTCGATATAGGTACGGTCGGCGAACTCCGGGTCGGTCATGATGGTGGCCGGGTTGGAGTTCACGAGCACGACGCGGAAGCCCTCCTCCTTGAGCGCCTTGCAGGCCTGCGTGCCGGAATAATCGAACTCGCACGCCTGACCGATGATGATCGGGCCGGCGCCGATGATGAGGACGCTGTGAATGTCAGTGCGCTTGGGCATCTTTCAATTTTCGATTTACGATTGCCGATTTACGATTTCAAAATTCATTCGATGGCTATAAAAGTTTCGCCTGATTTCCCGCCGCCGGTTTCAATCCAAGTTTTTTGTAACTCAACTCCGTCGCCACGCGGCCCTGGGGCGTGCGCTTGAGGTAGCCTTCCATGATGAGATACGGCTCATAGACTTCTTCCAGCGTGTCCGGCTCTTCGCCCACGGCCACCGCCAGCGAACTGATGCCAACCGGTCCGCCGCCGAATTTCGTGATGACCGCTTCGAGGAGGCGCTTGTCCATCTCGTCGAGGCCGTTCTGGTCAATTTCCAGCATCGCCAGCGCCTTGTCGGCAATGGCGGCGGTGATGCGGCCTTCGTGTTTGACCTGGGCGTAATCGCGCACGCGCCGGAGCAGGTTGTTGGCGATGCGCGGCGTGCCGCGGCTGCGCCGGGCGATTTCGTGCGCGCCGGCGGGTTCGATCTCGACGTTCAGCAAACGCGCCGAGCGGACGGTGATTTTTTCCAAATCTTCGGTGACGTAATAATCGAGCCGCTCGCGAATGGGAAAACGCGTGAGCAACGGCGCGGTGAGCAGGCCGCTGCGCGTGGTCGCGCCGATGAGCGTGAAGCGCGGCAGATTGAGACGGACGCTGCGGGCGTTCGGCCCCTGGTCAATGATGATGTCGAGCTTGAAGTCCTCCATCGCCGGGTAGAGATATTCCTCGATGGTTTTTTGCAGGCGATGGATTTCGTCAATGAACAGCACGTCGCCTTCCTCGAGGTTCGTCAGCAGGCCGGCGAGGTCGCCCGCCTTTTCGATGGTCGGGCCGCTGGTGCTTTTGATGTTCGTGCCCATGGCCTTGGCGAGGATGTAGGCGAGCGTGGTTTTGCCGAGGCCGGGCGGGCCGCTCAACAAAATGTGGTCAAGCGCTTCCTTCCGTTTCTTGGCGGCGGCCACGGCGATTTCGAGCCGTTCCTTGACCTTGGGCTGGCCGGTGAATTCGGAAAACAGCGACGGGCGCAGCGTCAGTTCCAACGCGGCGTCCGGTTTGTTCAAGGTGGAGATGGGACGTTCCGCCATCGCGTGCCAGCATGGGGAAACTCAAAATCAGCGGCAAGGTCAAAGAAAAGGCGGCGCGGATGATTTTCCGGTCAAAAAGTCTTCAGTACCCGCGTTTGGAGGGCAATTTCAGATGAAGTCTTTGCCAAAAAAGGGTTGGCCGGCGGGTGTTCACCTAGTAGCCTCCTCGGAATTATGCAGAAGACCAAATCGTTTTTTCGTGGCGCAATGTGGTTGGCACTGATGACCTTGGGAGCCAACGCTTTTGCGGGAGACGCCGACATCAATCTGCCGCCGTTGCAGGACGTGACGTTTTTTGGCGGCAGCCTGAGCGGTCATGCCCTTTTGTACCTTGGGCTGGCTTGCTGCGTGATCGGCTCGCTGTTCGGCTTTTGGGAATACGGGCGGTGCCGCGCGCTGCCGGTGCACAAGTCCATGAGCAGCGTTTCCCACATGATTTGGGAGACGTGCAAAACCTACCTGTGGCAGCAGGGAAAATTCCTCGTGCTCCTCTGGGCGTTGATTGCCGCGTGCATCGTTTATTATTTTCTCGGCTTGCAGCACAAATCCATCGGCGCGGTGCTGGTGATTCTGGCCAGTTCAGTGGTGGGGATATTGGGCAGTTACGGCGTGGCGTGGTTCGGCATTCGCATCAACACCTTTGCCAACAGCCGCGCCGCGTTTGCCTCGCTGCGGGGCAACTCGCTCCAGACGCTGTTGATCCCGCTGCGCTCGGGCATGAGCATCGGCCTGCTGCTGGTCTGTGTGGAACTGGTTTGCATGATTGGCATTCTGTTGTTCATTCCGCCCACACTGGCCGGGCCCTGTTTCATCGGCTTTGCCATCGGCGAATCGCTCGGCGCGGCGGCGTTGCGCATTGGCGGCGGCATCTTCACCAAGATCGCCGACATTGGCTCCGACCTGATGAAAATCGTTTTCAACCTGCCCGAAGATGATCCGAAGAATCCCGGCGTCATCGCCGACTGCACCGGCGACAACGCGGGCGATTCCGTCGGCCCGACGGCGGACGGCTTTGAAACCTACGGCGTGACGGGCGTGGCGTTGATCGCGTTTCTGTCACTGGCGTTGGCAACGGTGCCGGCCATTGGCGCCAAGCTCATCGTCTGGATTTTTGCGATTCAGAGCCTGATGGTGCTGGCGTCGCTGGGTTCGTTTTACGTCAACAAGGCCCTCAGCCACTCGCTTTACAACGACAAAAAGAATTTCAATTGGGAACAGCCACTGACGAACCTGATATGGATGACCTCCATCGTTTCGATCGCGGCCGCCTTCATCGCCAGCAAGTTCCTGTTGGGCGACTTCACGGACGCGACGGGCACAGCCGATCCGAATCTTTGGTGGGTGCTGGCCGGCATCATTTCGTGCGGCACGCTGGCTGGTCCACTCATCATGGAATTTACCAAAATCTTCGTCAGCACCCATTCGCGGCACGTGCGCGAAATCACCACCGCCTCCGGCCAGGGCGGCGCGTCGCTGAACATCCTGTCGGGCTTCGTGGCGGGCAATTTCTGTGCGTTCTGGATGGGGCTGGTGATCATCACGCTGATGGCCGCCGCCTACAAGCTTTCGCAAAATCCGGCCGTGCTGATGCTCATGCCGCTGGAATTCAAATTTGCCGCGCCGATTTTCGCCTTCGGCCTCGTGGCCTTTGGCTTTCTGGCCATGGCGCCGGTAATCATTGCGGTGGACAGTTTCGGCCCCGTAACCGACAACGCCCAGTCCATTTATGAATTGAGCCGCATCGAAGCCGTGCCCAACATCCGCGCGGAAATCGAAAAGGATTTCGGGTTCAAACCCGATTTTGAAAACGCCAAGCTGGAACTCGAAAAGGGTGATGGCGCGGGCAACACCTTCAAGGCCACTGCCAAGCCCGTGCTCATCGGCACCGCAGTCGTCGGTGCGACCACGATGATTTTCGGCATCATCATGCTCCTGCAAAATGTTGGCCTGAAAACGGATCCCAACTTCGACATTAAAGCCATGTTGAGCCTCGTCCGTCCCCATGTAATCCTCGGTTTGTTGATGGGCGGCGCGGTCATTTACTGGTTCACCGGCGCCAGCACGCAGGCCGTCGCCACCGGCGCGTATCGCGCGGTCGTGTTCATCAAGGAGCATCTCAAGCTCGACAAGGCCGAAGCCTCCATCGCCGACAGCAAACGGGTCGTCGAAATCTGCACCATCTATGCGCAAAAAGGCATGATCAACATCTTCATCGTGGTTTTCTGCATGGCGCTGGCGCTCTCATTTTTCAATCCCTACTTCTTCGTCGGTTACCTCGTGGGCATCGCCTTCTTCGGCCTGTTCCAGGCCATCTTCATGGCCAATGCCGGCGGCGCATGGGACAACGCCAAGAAAATCGTCGAGGTGGAGTTGAAACAAAAGGGCACGGAACTCCACGCCGCGACCGTCATCGGCGACACCGTGGGTGATCCGTTCAAGGACACCAGCTCGGTGGCGATGAATCCCATCATCAAATTCACCACGCTCTTCGGCCTGCTCGCAGCGGAAATCGCCGTGACCATGCAAAACCAGCACTTGAAGACGGCCATCGGCGCGGTCTTCTTCCTGGTGGCGTTGACGTTCGTCTATCGCTCGTTTTATTGCATGCGGATTCCTGTGGACCAGCAGTTGAAAAAATAACCGTTGGAATTCTTCAAACGGCCCTCCCGGTTCGCGCCGGGAGGGTTTTTGCTTTTGCCAAATAAAACTCGAAAAGCGCCGTCCAAGGTACCAGATTGGAGGCGATGGATTTGATTCAGCGCCAAATTCAGGTCGGCTGGCAACTGCGCGTCTTTTTCACTGAAGACGTTTTCAATCCGGCCAATCCGGTTTTGAAAAACGCGCTGGCTGATGCCCCCCAGCGTAAAGCTTTGATGGTGCTTGAAGACTCGCTCGCTCAGGCGTTGCCCGGCCTCGAAACCCGCATCGAACGTTATTTTTCCGCCCATACCAACCGCCTGCAACTCGTCCGCCCGCCGCTTTTCGTCGGCGGCGGCGAACGTGCAAAAAACTCCCTGACGCTGGTCACTGACATCCTTTCACAGATTGATCGCCACCACCTTGACCGCCATTCGTATCTGATTGCCGTCGGCGGCGGCGCGCTGCTGGACGTCGCCGGTTTCGCCGCCGCCACCGCGCATCGCGGCTTGCGCCTCGTGCGCATCCCGACGACGACTTTGAGCCAGGCCGATTCCGGTATTGGCGTGAAAAACGGCGTCAACGCCTTCAGCAAAAAAAATTTCATCGGCACGTTTGCGCCGCCGTACGCCGTCATCAACGATTTCAACCTGCTCGCCACGCTCGAACCGCGCGACAAGCGCGCCGGTTACGTTGAAGCCGTCAAAATCGCCTGCATTCGCGACCGCGCCTTTTTCGAGGAAATCGAGCGCGAGGCGGACAAGCTGGCGGCCTTCGAGCCGGCGGCCATGAAGCGATTGATTCATCGTTGTGCCGAATTGCATCTCGACCACATTGCCACGAGCGGCGACCCGTTTGAAAGCGGTTCCGCGCGTCCGCTGGACTTCGGCCACTGGTCGGCGCACAAACTGGAGCAACTTTCCGATTTCCAAATCTGCCATGGTGAAGCCGTCGCCATCGGCATCGCGCTCGACGTGCTTTACTCGCACAGCATCGGTTTGCTGGAAGCGGAATCCGCCGAACGGATTCTGAAATTGCTCGAACGGCTCGGCTTCAAACTGTTCGCCGACGAATTACTGAGCGCCGACGCCGGGGACCATCTGCATATTTTGGACGGTCTTGAAGAGTTCCGCGAACACCTCGGCGGCGAACTGACAATCACGTTGCTGCTGGAAATCGGGCGCGGCGCGGAAATTCACGTGGTAAACATGCCGAAAATCATTGAAGCCATTCACGAGCTTCAACACCGTCACAGATGAAAAATAAAACCACGGCTGAACACGGATGTTTGCGGACACGGATCGCATGAAATTTCATAAATTGAATTCGCGTTAATTGGTGGAATCCGTGTCACAGGTTTTTGTATCCGTGTCCATCCGTGGTTAAAAATTCTTTTGCGTCTTTTGCGCTTTTTTGCGGCAATTCCTTCGTGAAACGTCTCGCCGTCATCAACGTCGTCGGCCTCACTGAATCGCTCATCGGCGAACACACGCCGCGCATTGCGGAATTCCGCAAACGCGGCGCGCTCGCGCACATTTCGCCCGCGTTTCCCGCCATCACCTGCACCGCACAATCGAATTATCTCACCGGCACAACGCCGTCGCAGCACGGTATCGTCGGCAACGGCTGGTTCAACCGCGAACTCGCCGAAGTGCAATTCTGGAAACAATCGAACCACCTGGTTCAAAGTCCGAAACTGTGGGACGCGCTCCGCACCAAAACCCCAGACCCCAGACGCCAGACCCAAGACCCATTTGCTTCAGCAAATTTGTTCTGGTGGTTCAACATGTATTCGAGCGCGGATTATTCCATCACGCCGCGCCCGATGTATCCCGCCGATGGCCGGAAGATTTTCGACATTTACACCTGGCCGTATTCCATCCGCACGGAAATCAAACGCGACCTCGGCGAATTTCCATTCTTCGGTTTTTGGGGGCCGGCAGCGGGCGTGGACACGCCGCAAGGCAAGGCCGACGCCGCGTCGCGTTGGATTGCCGAATCCGCGAAATGGATTGAAAACAAATTTTCGCCGGCGCTGAATCTGATTTACCTGCCGCATCTCGACTACAACTTGCAGCGGCATGGACCATTTCCAACGGAGCGCGGGTGTCCTCACCCGCAGCATGTCCACCAGTCCGGGAATGCTGCGGGTGAGGACACCCGCGCTCCGCAAATCAACCCCGCCATTCACCGCGATTTACGAGCGATTGATGCCATCGTCGGCGACCTCATTCAATTTTTCAGCCAACGCGGTGTGCAGGTCGTGTTGCTTTCCGAATACGGCATCACGAACGTGGACACGCCGGTTCATCTCAACCGCCTCTTTCGGCAGAGAGGCTGGCTGACGGTGAAGGACGAACTCGGCTTGAAATTGCTCGACGCGGGCGCGAGCAAGGTTTTTGCCGTGGCGGACCATCAGGTCGCGCACGTTTACCTCAATGATGCGTCACTGGAAAAATCCGTGCGCGAATTGCTGGAGAAAACTTCCGGCGTGGAAACAATTCTCGGCAAGACGGAGAAAATTGCCGCGGGCATTGACCATCCGCGCGCCGGCGATTTGATTGCCATCGCGCCGGAGAATGCGTGGTTCACTTATTATTACTGGCTCGATGACGCGCGCGCGCCGGATTTTGCGCGGACGGTGGACATCCATCGCAAGCCGGGCTACGACCCGGTGGAATTGTTTCTCGACCCGGCGATTCCGCTGCCGAAATTGAAAATCGCCTGGCGCCTGTTGCAAAAGAAACTCGGGTTCCGGATGTTGATGGACGTGGTTCCGCTCGACGCGACGTTGGTGAAAGGCTCGCACGGTCGGCGACCGGCAGACAAAAAAGACTGGCCGGTGTTCATCACCGAACGCCCGGAACTGCTGGGCGCGAAAGAAATCGAATCAACGGATGTTTTTCACGCGCTATTGCGGCATCTGAAATAGGCTTTTCAATTGTCAGATGTCCCAACGGGACATTTCGAAAATAGCCCGGCGTTTCAATGCCGGGAAAATTCGGAATTGCATAAGTTCCGAAGGAACGGCTGAATGGATCCCATGTCCTATGTCAGTTCCTATTTTCATTGTGTTTTCAGCACCAAGGAACGCCGCCGCCTCATCACACCAGAACTGCGCGAACGCCTCTGGCCTTTTCTGGGCGGCATCGCCCGGCAGAACAAAATGAAGGCCATCGAAATCGGCGGGGTGGAAGACCACGTCCACATTTTGCTTTCGCTACCGTCAACGATGGCGATTTCCAAGGCGCTGCAATTGATGAAAGGCGGCTCGTCAAAATGGATTCACGAAACTTTTCCAAAACATCGAGGATTTGCGTGGCAGGAGGAATACGGTGCGTTCAGTGTGAGCGTGTCGCAACTGGACAAAACCATCGAATACATCAAGGGACAGGAGGCGCATCACCGCACGATGACGTTTCAGGAGGAATTTTTGGTGCTGCTGAAAAAACATCGCATCGAATACAACGAACGGTATTTGTGGAAATGAGTTTCAGCCGTCCCGTTGAGACGCATTCATCTCCGCACCAAACGTTGCCCCAACTGGACATTCTGACAATAGCCCGGCGTTTCAACGCCGGGTTCAGGTGGAATTGGGCCAAGTCCCGGAGGGACGGTTGAATTTTCAGATGCAACAACCGGCGATGACGGTAATTTCGCCGCCAATTCAGCCGTCCCTGCGGGACTTATATCGTGTTGCGCTTTTCCCGGCGTTGAAACGCCGGGCTATTGTCAGTCGCCGCGCCGCGGCTCAGGGTAGCGCGTGCCAAGGAAAACCGTTAGTGGCAAGTGAGCAGGTTGGAGTATCGCCAACCCTTTTGATGGAGTAAGTGCCGCCCTGTGGACACGGTGGAATTTTCCCCTGACTGTTGAGCTTGATGTAAGGCGTCAGATCGTCGGGGAAATTGATTTTATCTCCAGTTTTCAAATTCTTTTCTAGTGCGAATTGATTGGCGGCAGCGTCAATCTGACGGAGGTTGTTGACGCAGGCGTTTGCAGCGCTGGTGCTTCTTGCCTTGATGAAACTGGGAGCGCCGGCTACTAAAATCCCGAAACAGAAAAGGGGCAGGGCAATCAGAATTTTAGCTTTTCGCGATATTGGTAAATTCCTCCGAGCAATCAGGAACCAACCGGTACTAACCAGGCTTATGGCCAAAACTGCCAAGACTGAAGCGACGCAAAAAATCAGCAATATCTCCGGGCCGCCCAAATGCGAAAACACCAATAACGCGAGACCGCCCGGCAAAAGAGCCGCAACGAAACAACCAATCCCGGAAATGAGTTTGATAGTTCGCATTTAATCAATCCAACACCGCGCGAACAATTCCGTTGCGGCAACTACCTTCTCCGTCTCGCCATGCCGAAATGGTAACCGCCGTGGACGCGCGAGCCGCGGGCTTTGCCGGGAAAACCGCCTTTGGGCTGGCCGGGTTTTCCTTCCTCGAACAGCATGGTGTAGGTGTAGTTGAAATTTTCCAGCTTCACGCGCGGGATTTTCTGGCTGATGAAACGTTCGATGGCGAACACGTGGCTGGCGTCCTCGGCGGTCATGATGGTGAAGGCGTCGCCGCTGTGTTCCGCGCGGCCGGTGCGCCCGATGCGATGGATGTAATCCTCCGGATGCTGCGGCACGTCGTAGTTGACCACGTGGCTCACATCCGCGATGTCGAGCCCGCGCGCGGCAATGTCCGTCGCCACAAGCACCTCGAACTTGCCGGAGCGGAATCCTTGCAACGCCTGTTCGCGTTCGCGCTGCGTGCGGTTGGAGTGCAGCACAGCCACGGCGTGATTGTTGCGCTTGAGCAGGCCCGCGACGCGGTCGGCGCCGTGCTTCGTCCGGCAAAAGATCAGCACTGAGTTGTAATCCACGCGCTTCAGCAGTTCGAGCACCAGATCGGTTTTTTGCGAATCGGAAACGGGATAAATGACGTGCTTGACCGTTTCGGCCGGCGTCCGGCGCGCGCCGATTTGAATCGTTTCCGGATTTTTCATCGCCCACTGAATGAGCGTTTCGATTTGCGGCGGAATCGTCGCGGAAAACAGCGAGGTGTGGCGCTGGCGCGGGCAACGGTCGAGGATGCGGCGCACGTCCGGCAAAAATCCCATGTCCAGCATCCGGTCGGCCTCGTCGAGCACGAGAAATTGAACCTTGTCCAGCCGCACCGTGCCGCGTTCGAGGTGATCGAGCAAACGGCCCGGCGTGGCGGCGAGCACGTCCGTGCCCGCGCGCAAGTTGTCCAATTGCCGTCCGTAACCAACGCCACCATAAACGACGGTGGTTTTCAAATTGGTGAAGCGCGCAAAATCGTGGAAGGCCGTTTCAACCTGTGCGGCGAGTTCGCGCGTTGGTTCGAGAATTAACGCGCGCGGACCGGGCGCGTGCTGGCCGAGTTTCGAGAGAATGGGCAGCGCAAACGCGGCGGTCTTGCCGGTGCCGGTTTGCGCGCTGCCAATCATGTCGCGTCCGGCCAGCACGAGCGGAATGCCGCGGAGTTGAATCGGCGTGGGAGTGACGTAACCCGCCGCGCGCACACCTTCAAGAACCGCCGGGGAAAGACCTAACTTTGTGAAAGGCATGGCCGGAAGCTACCAGTCGGTGGAATTAAAGGAAATGCCGAAAATGCGGTCGGGGCGAGCTGCTGGTCGTTCTTGAATTCGGCTGCGCGGCAAATTATTTCGGAGGGGCGAGTTCCACGAGCCCCAAAATTTGAAATTATTCGATCAGGGTCTCGCAGAGCTCAACCCTCCGATTATTACGAAGGCGTTACGCCAGTCTCGGCCGCCGGTTCAACCGCAGGCGTGGCCACCGGTTCAACCGCAGGTGGGGCGGCAGATTCTTCAGCCGGCGCGGTTTCAATCGCGGCCGCCGGTTCGGTTGCGGGGACCGGAGCTTCGGCTGGCGGCGGAACTTCTGATGCCGGTTCAACCGCCGGCTCCGGTTCGGACGCGGGAATTTCCGCCTCGGTCAAAATTGCAGTTTCACCTGACGGTTCAGCCGCATTTGCAGCAGCGTCACCTGCCGCAGCCGGTTTTTCCCCGGTAGATTTCTTTTCCGGTTTCGGCGGTCTGGGCACGGGTTTTTTGGCCGTGTCCATCCGGCCATCCGCGAATTCCAGAACGTGGCCTTGATGAATCAACCAGTGCAAATCGGCAATCAACGCGTTTTGCTCCGGTGTCGGTTCGGCGGCTGCAGCGGGAACGTTTGGGGTTCCGCCTTCAGGCGGCGCAGCGGCTGGCGGCGTTTCGGGGTTGATCTGGATGACCGCCGGCGTCGGTGCGAGGGCTTCGATCAAATGCCGCCGCGTGCACTTCGGATGCGCGTTGATATGGCCGACGATGCGTTTGATATTTTCGGAAACCGGCGTGGTTTCGAGGTCGAGAAATTGCGGGCGGGCGACGGAAACGTGGGTGAAGGTCCGGTTGACCTTGAAGAAATGCAGGCCGTGCGCGGTGAATTGCCGGCTGAGGCCGGTGGCCAGTTGCAGCGGAAAATATTTCTGCCGTTCCCAGTCGTTGCGCACGAGCCGCTGCAATTCCCGGCAGCGCAGGTTGCGGCTCAACACGCCACCGATCGTGTGTGATTCCGCCGGCTTGATGATCGTGTCCTTGTGCACGGCACGGAAATGTTTCTCCACTTCCTCCAGGTTCGGAAGTTTGAGCGGCTCCGGCACGTTGAGGCAGATGTATTCGGTCCTGAAACTTTGCTCCTCGACCCATTTTTTGACGACTTCCTCGTCGCGCACAATCTTGATGCGTGCCTTGAAGACCTCGAATGGCATCCGGGAAAAACGCTCGGTGTGCAGCTTGCGAAGTTGGTTCTGGTAATCGTGATGGTTCGGCGGGCCGAGGATGGCGCCGCTCATGCCGCATTGCGCGACAAACGTGTATTTGCCCTTGGGCGGTTCGATGGCCGTGCGCTCGGCCTGGTAAAACGTGGCGAAATGCTTTTTGAGCACGTGCGCGATCGCTTCGTCCTCGCTCAACCACGGCGTATCGTCGAGCGCGCAAACGAACAACGGCTGGGCAACCGTACCATCCGGTTTTTTCTTCACGCCAAGCTGAACGGAATAACGCTCCGGCTTCTGTAAAACGATTTGCGCGATCTGGAAAAGTGGAAACGCGCGGCCGGTCATTTTAATCTGGCGAGCGAGCGACTCGACGCCATTCTCGTCCGGCAGAAAGGTGACGGCGATGTCCGGCAACGGCGGCGGCGGCTCGCGCAATTCGCGTTCGCGGCGGTCGTCGCGGCGGGGGAATTCCCTTTTGCGGTCGCCAAACTTTGGACCCGGACGCGGCGGGCGGGGGCCGCGGCGTTCGCCAAACGGTTCGCCGCGCGGACCGCCCCGACGGCCTTCGCGCTGGCGGTCATCGCGCCCGGCGGGTTCGCCCGCGAACTTCGCGTAACGATTGGCCAACGGCTTCTCCTGCGCCCACGCGGGCTGGAAAAGCTTTTCCAGATCAATTTCGACGTCAGAAATACTGCTCATGCTTCAAACTGCTTGTAGCAATCAAGATGCCGCGCGTTTGGCAAGAATAGCATCCACAATTTTTTTGGCCAGCGCGGGTTTTTCGACGAGCGCCTTCTGCGCGGCTTCCTTCCCCTGCCCGATCAGCTCACCCTCGAATTGCAGCCACGCGCCTTTTTTGTCCACGACGCCGTTTTCGATGCCCACGTCGAGAATGCTGCCTTCCTGGTTGATGCCGTGATTGTAAAGGATGTCGAACTCGGCCTCGGCAAACGGCGGCGCAACCTTGTTTTTCACGATTTTCACCCGCACGTGATTGCCGATGGCGTTGCCGGCGGCGTCCTTGAGCGTGTCCTTGCGGCGGATATCAATGCGCACGCTCGCGTAAAATTTCAGCGCCTTGCCGCCGGGCGTCGTTTCAGGGTTGCCGAACATCACACCGACCTTTTCGCGGAGCTGATTGGTGAAAATGCAGGTCGTCTTGGACTTGGCCAGAATCGCGGTGAGCTTGCGGAGTGCCTGGCTCATCAGCCGCGCCTGCATGCCCATCGTGGCCATGCCCATTTCGCCCTCCAGCTCGGCCTTCGGCACCAGCGCGGCCACAGAGTCAATCACGACGACGTCCAGCGCGTTCGACCGTGCGAGGGTTTCACAAATCGTCAGCGCCTCCTCGCCGGAATCCGGCTGCGACACAAGCAAATCATCGAGGTTCACACCGAGTTTTTTTGCATAGCCGGGATCCAGCGCGTGCTCGGCGTCAATGAACGCCGCCAGCCCGCCGGCCTTTTGCGCGTTGGCGATGACATGGAGCATGAGCGTGGTCTTGCCGGACGATTCCGGCCCGAAAATTTCCACAACCCGGCCCCGCGGGATGCCGCCGACGCCGAGCGCCAAATCCATCGCCAGCGAGCCGGTCGGAATCACGTCAATTTTGACCAGCGCCCGCGCGTCACCGAGGCGCATGATGCTGCCTTCGCCGTAACTTTTGGTGATGGAGGAAATGGCCGCTTCGAGTTCCCGCGAATGCGACGTGGCAGTTTTGGTTTCGGCCACGGTTTTTTCAGCCGTTTTGGGTGCCATAAAATTTTACGTTGGTTACTGCTGGGATTTCAGCCCGCCGACATTAGTGAATCAGTGGCGAATAGTCAAACGCCGGATGGCGCAAATGACAGAACTGTCATCTGCCGTTCAGCCGGTGTTCATCTGTGTTTCATTTCATAAGCATACGGATTTTCAAAAATAACAAACGTTGACGGGAACGCATTGAAGCGCAAAAATTTTCGCGAACCAACCAAACTCGAACATGCCCATGAAAAAAATCCTATTGCCGGTTCTATTCAGCCTGGCCGTCGCGGTTTGCCGCGCCGACGGGCCTTATCATTTCATCAAGGAAATTCCCGTCAGCGGTGAAGGCGGCTGGGACTACCTGTCTGTGGATTCGGCGGCACAACACCTCTATGTTTCGCACGCGAACAAGGTGGTGGTGATTGACCTTGCCCGGGATCAGGTCTGCGGCGAAATCACGAACACGCCGGGCGCGCACGGTGTGGCCATTGCGTCCGACCTCGGCCTGGGCATCACCAGCAATGGCCGCGAAAACAAGGCCGGCATCGTGGATTTGAAAACGCTGCAAACGCTCTCGAAGGTGGACACGGCCCAAGGTCCGGACGGGATGCTCTACGACCCCGGTCAAAAGGAAGCCTGGCTCTTCTGCGGCCACGCTCAATCGGCAACGGTGGTTGACGTGAAGGCTGCGAAAGTCGTGGCCACCATTCCGCTCGGCGGCCGGCCGGAATTCGCGCAAGCCGACCCCGAAGCCGCGCGCATTTACGACAATCTCGAAAACAAGAGCGAAGTCGCCGTGATTGACGCCAAGTCGCACCAAGTCGTCACCCATTGGCCCATCGCGCCGGGCGAGGAAGCTTCGGGCATGGCCATTGACCTGAAGAACCACCGGCTGTTCCTCGGCTGCCACAACGGAAAGATGGTGATGATGAACAGCACGGACGGCAAGGTGCTCGCCTCCGTGCCGATTGGCCAGGGCGCGGACGCCAACGCGTTTGATCCCGGAACCCAACTCGCCTTTGCTTCGTGCGGTGATGGAACCACGACGATTGCCAAGGAAGAATCGCCGGATAAACTCACCGTCGTGCAAACGCTGAAGACCGAGCGCGGAGCGCGGACGATGGCGCTCGATCCGGCGACGCACAAAATTTACCTGCCCACCGCCCAATTTGAGTCCTCGACCAATCAGGTTGCCGGCACGCCGCGCCAGCGGCCGAGGATGGTTCCGGGCACGTTCAAAATTCTGGTGTATGGAATGGAAGGGTCAGCGAGCAAATAGCACCATTGGTACGTCGCTTGACATTTTACCATCCCCTCCTTTGTAAGGATCGTCGCGCAAACGAAAGAAGTGTTCAGCTTCCACGTTAAGTCAGGACAGGCCACCGAAGGAAGAAGACAATTACACTAAACAAACTGACCCGGACCATCGCCGGTCCAACGGTTCGCCCGAATAAGATTTACCGCGCGCCGGTTTCTGGTTTAACGTCCGGTGCCGCAGCGGAAGGGTGGCTGAGTGGTTGAAGGCACCTGACTCGAAATCAGGCTTAGGGGTGACCCTAACGTGGGTTCGAATCCCACCCCTTCCGCCAGGGCCAATTTGACATATGCGAACACGTGATTGGGGGTGGCTGGTGCTGGTCTTGTTTTTTTGTTCGGGGGCCACGGCGCTTGTCTATGAGGTCGTATGGTCAAAATTTCTCTCCCAAATGTTTGGCAGCACGATTTACGCGCAAACGGTCGTGCTCGCCGCTTTCATGGGCGGACTGGCACTCGGCAACCGGATTTTTGGCCGCTGGGCGGACCGGTGGCAACAGCCGGTGCGGGCTTACGGTTATCTTGAAATTGCCATCGGCCTTTACGCGTTTTTCTTCCCGGCCTTCGACCGGGCGGCGGATTGGGTCTTCGTTGCCGTTGGCACCGGCATCGCTGAACGCACCGCCTGGCTTCTCGCGCTAAAAGGTTTGCTGAGCGCGGCGTTGTTGCTCGGGCCGACCATCCTGATGGGTGGCACACTCCCATTGCTCTCGGCCTGGCTGCAAAGGTCCTCTGTGGATGCCGGCCGGCGCACCGCACTTTTCTATGCCATCAACAGTTTTGGCGCGGTGGTGGGCGCGGCGCTGGCGGGTTTCTGGCTGGTGCAAAACCTCGGCATGGTGTCGTCCCTGCAGATGACCGCGCTCGTCAATGTCATCATCGGCACCACTGCCGGCCTGCTCAGCCGCAGCCGTCTGTTGGGTCGGATGGATCCGAACGAATCTGCTTCAACCGTTGCGGCTGACACAACCGCGTCATGGAAATGGCATTGGGCGGGCGTCATTGTGGCGATGACCGGCGCCGTTTCGATGGGGCTTGAAGTGCTCGCCTCCCGGTCGCTGGTGATGATTTTCGGTTCGTCGCTCCAGTCGTTTGCCATCGTTCTCATCGCGTTCATCCTTGGCATTGGATTGGGCAGCGTGTGGATTGCCTCGCCGCAATGGCGGGAGGGTTTCAGCAAAAAGTTGATTGTGCTCCTGCTGTGTGCGGCGGCGGCGTGGGTGACCTTGCTGGTTTTCAACATTGAACGGTGGGTGGATTTTTATCGCATCGCCCGCACCGGACTTGGACGCAACGGCGTGGGCTACGTGTATAACGAGCTCTTGAACACGGGCATCGCGCTCGTTGTGCTCGGTGTCCCGGCCACGTGCATTGGCGCGGTACTGCCGCTGATGATCCGCGTCGTGTCGCGCGAAGGCAAATGGCTCGGCGCCAGGGTCGGGACCTTGCTCACCTGGAACACGCTCGGCGCGGTGGCCGGAACGCTGTTGACCGGGTTTCTCCTGATGCCGCTGGCGGGTTTGCGCAATTCTTTTGGCGTGCTGGCGCTGGCGCTGGCGTTGGCGGCATTGGCGGTCGCCTGGCGGCAGGGATGGTGGGCGGGGATGATGGGCGGCGCGGCGGTCATCGGGTTGACCGGCTGTCTGTTTATTTTCGGCGGCGAGGGTTGGCGGTATGTGATCAGTTCCGGCGCATTTCGGTCACACGAGACGGTGTACTCTCCGATGGCCATGGCCCTGCGAAAACAACACGTCAAAATTCTTTTCTACGACGACGCGCCGGATGCCACGGTATCAGTGGAGGAAGCCGCCGACGCCGGCGAGTCGGGCGAACGGGGGCTGTGCATCAACGGCAAGCCGGACGCTTCGAGCCGGCATGACTTCAGCACACAGTTGCTGCTGGCACATTTGCCGATGCTGGCCCGGCCCGGGGCCAGGGATGTATTCATATTCGGCCTTGGTTCGGGCATCTCCGCGGGAGCACTGCTGCCCTATCCCGCTGAAAAAATTGTTGTGGCCGAAAATTGCGAGCCGGTCGTCCGTGCCTCGCAGTATTTCACGAACTGGAACCACCGGGTGCTCCAGGACCGGCGCGTGCACCTCTGGCACGAGGACGCGCGCACCGTGTTCAAGCTCAACCCGCAGCTTTATGACGTCATCATCGCCGAACCCTCGAATCCCTGGACGGTCGGCATCGGCAGCGTATTCAGCCGCGAATTCTACCAACTCGCCGCCAGCCGGCTGAAACCGGGGGGCATCATGGTCCAGTGGTTTCACATTTATGAGATGCACGACGGCATCGTGGAGCTGGTGTTGCGCACCTTCAACTCGGTGTTTCCCAACCTTGAAATCTGGGATGCCTGCAATGGTGACATCGTCCTGCTTGGCTCATTGCAGCCCTGGCAGACGGGGCCGGACGCGTTTCGACAGGGTTTCGTCATTTCGGGAGTGCGGTCAGACTTTGCGCAAATTGGCATCCATTCCCCGGAAGCGTTGATGGCGCGTCAACTGGCCTCCCAGCAAACGGCCTTTGCCATTGCTGGTAATGGCCCGATGCAGAGCGACCTGTTCCCCGTGCTGGAATACGCCGCGCCCCGGGCATTTTACATCGGCGATGTTTCCTGGATACTGGAGCGCTATGACGAACGGACAAGCCAGCAATTGCTGGCGCCAGCCGGCAAACTGGCGATGCTCCATGCGCTGCCGGCGAAAGAGGTACAGTCCGTCTTTTCCGAGTTCACCACCGTCAATTTGGAACTGCTCATTTGCCTGCGAAGGCCGGCTGACAGCGGAAATACGCCCTGCGTCTTCAACACGAATTCGCCGAAGACGGCAATTCCCGCCTTGCCTGACACCAACGCGGTCAATGCCCCGGCCTTGAACCGCGCCGCCAGGCTCGTGGGTGGCACCAGGGAACAGCAGCGTGAAGCCGTTGCCTTGATCGAATCGGTCGTGGCAGCGCCGTCATCGTCCACCAACCGGCTGGTAACCGAATGGGCGTCGCTGGCCGCAACCGTTGCCCTCGGCAGCGGTGATTTGGAACGAGCCGGACGATTGGCGGCACTGGCCCTGAAACAGGATCCCGCCAATGTGCAGGCCGCATTCGTAACACGCATCATCGAGCGCCGGCGACAGTTGCCGCCGGCCGCCGGCCGCCCCTCGGTGCCTTGAACGCGACCCTGCTGGCGACCGCCAAACCTTTGAATCAGCTACCGCCGTTTCAACTCCCGGCGGAAGTTCGACAAAACCGCCTCGTGTGATAAAATCTCACTGCGAGAGAAAAATGGAGACACGTCAGACAATCCCATCCGCTATTCCAGAAAATTCCGCCGCGACGGAATTGCTGGTCGGCGGCATGAATTGCCAGAACTGCGCGCGGCACGTGACCGACGCCATCCAAGGCGTGCCCGGTGTCCGCAGCGCGACAGTGATGCTTGAGACCGGCCGCGCCACGGTGCGCTGGAATTCCGGCGCGCAGCAAAATATTCCCGCCGTCATCCAAGCCGTCAAACAAGCCGGTTACGAGGCGAAGGAATTACAAGCCGGCTCGACGACGGAATTGCTGGTTAGTGGCATGACCTGCACCAACTGCGCGCGGCACGTGACCGACGCCATTCAAGGCGTGCCCGGCGTCCGCAGTGCCTCGGTGTCGCTGGAGGCCGGACGCGCCACGGTGCGTTGGAATTCCGGCGCGCAGCAAAATATTCCCGCGGTCATTCGGGCTGTCGCCGAAGCGGGTTACGCAGCCAAATCTGTCGAAGCCGCCGCGCACGACCATGGCGAACACCGCCAGTCCCGCTGGCAATGGAATTTGCTCCTCGGCGTCTTCGTCACCGCTTTCCTGATGATTGGCGAATGGGGGTTCAGCCTCGGCCTGAAGCCGTGGTTTCAGTGGCTTTCCTTCGCGCTGGCCGGCGCCGTCCAGATTTTCGCCGGCGCGCAATTTTACCGGGGCGCGTGGCACCAGCTCAAAATCGGCAGCTCGAACATGGACACCCTCGTCGCGCTCGGCTCGACGACCGCGTTCGGCTACAGTGCCTGGGCGCTGTTCACAGGCCTTCGCCCGGAGGCTTCGTCCCTGCAAGGCGGTGCGGGCGGGCACGTTTATTTCATGGAAGCCGCCGCCATCATCACGCTCATCAGCATCGGTCACTGGCTGGAAGCCCGCGCAAGCGATCGCGCGTCCGGCGCGTTGAAATCGTTGTTGAACCTCGCCCCGCAAACCGCGCGACGGATTCCCAACTCCGAACTCCGAACTCCGAACTCCGAGGTCGAAGTCCCGGTTTCCGAACTGAAAACCGGCGACCTCGTCGTGCTCAAACCCGGCGACCGTGTGCCGGTGGACGGCATGGTGACCGCAGGCGATTCCGCCGTGGACGAGGCGATGCTCACCGGCGAGTCCGTGCCGACAGATAAAAAAACCGGCAGCGAACTTTTCACCGGCACGGTGAATTTAAACGGCCGGCTCGTCATGCGCGTGACCGCCACCGGCGAATCCACCGCGCTGGCGCACATCATCGCCGCCGTGCAACGCGCCCAGACCAGCCGCGCCGACATCCAACGCCTCGGCGACCGCGTGAGCAGCGTGTTTGTGCCGGTTGTCGTTGCCATCGCCATCGCCGCCGGACTTTGGTGGGGCTTTGCGCCGGAAGCGGCGGGCAGGATTCACGACGCACTCGCGCGGTTTTTCTGGCACGCGCACACGCCGGCCGGCGTGGCGGCGGGTTTCATCATCGCCGCCGCCGTGCTCATCATTGCCTGTCCGTGCGCGATGGGTCTGGCCACGCCCGCCGCCATCATGGCCGGTGCCAACGCCGCCGCACGGCGCGGTATTTTAATCCGCGATGGAGTGGCCTTGGAAAAAGCGGGCAAAATCACCGCCGTGGTCTTTGACAAGACCGGCACCATCACCGAAGGCAAACCCAGCGTGGCGCGAGTCTGGGAAAATCTACAATCCGCCATCTGTAATCCGAAATTTCTGGCCGCTTCGCTGGCGCGTCATTCCACCCATCCCATCAGCCGGGCGATTGCCAAAATTTCGACGGAGATAATCGAATTGGCTGACTGGAAAGAAATTCGCGGTTGTGGCGTCGAGGCAAAACTCCAACCCTCAACTGCCCGCCTCGGTTCGTTGCGCTGGCTCAAGGAATCGGGCGTAGCTTTGGCGGCGGGCGAAAAATTCATCACCGAATGGTCGGGACAGGGTGCGACCATCGTCGGTCTGGCCTCCGACAAAACCCTGCTCGGCCTGTTCGCCGTGCGCGACACGGTGAAACCGAACGCGGCAAAAGTCATCGAGCAGCTTCAGCAGCAGGGACTCAAAACTTTTCTGGTCACGGGCGACAATTCATTGACGGCCGCGAGCATCGCCAAACAGGTTGGCATCGAAGGCAAAAAAGTGTTTGCCGAAGTGCGGCCGGAGCAGAAGGCGGAGTTCGTGAAAAAACTTCAGGCGCAGGGCGAGCGCGTGGCGTTTGTGGGCGACGGCATCAACGACGCGCCTGCGCTCACACAGGCCGATCTTGGCGTGGCCGTGAGCCGCGCCAGCGACATCGCGCGCGAGGCGGCGGACATCATTTTGCTGAAATCGGAAATCGAAGCCGTGCCGGAGGCGCTCGGTCTGGCGCGCGCGACGTTGCACACCATCAAACAAAACCTGTTCTGGGCGTTTTTTTACAACGCGCTGGGCGTGCCGCTCGCCGCGTTGGGCTTCATCAGCCCGATTTTCTGCGCGGCGGCCATGGGCGCGTCGGACCTGATTGTGATCGGTAACGCGCTCCGGCTGTCAAGGTGGCGACAATCGTAACGCCGCTCGACAAAGCTTTTTCCCCGCGCCATGCTGCGGCCATGGCATTTGAATCGGATTCGCCGCTCGACCGGCTCTGGCAGGAATACGGCCGGGCATTTCAGGAATGGGACGACCTCACGCTCGCGCGCTGGCTGGCGCAGACACTCGGCGAACTGGAAGGCAAATCGTGGCGATTGTCGCATCCGCTCGTCGGCGCCTACCGGCTGGCGGCGCAACTGGCGCACGACCGGCAAATCTGGTTCAAGCGGCTGGCCACGCCGCCCGCCGCCTACGCCGAATCGCCGTGCTGCCGCGCGCCGTTCCTGCCGTTGCTCACGCGCGACGTGCGCGAGTCCGGCCTCATCTGCCAGCATTGCAACGAAACGCTCGTGCCGTTCGAGGAAATCCCCGCCGAGCTGCGCGCCGAACTCGAAGTGTGGGCGCAACAATATGAACCCGTCCACTCCGTTGCACACTGGGACGACCGCCAGCGCCGGCGCGTGGGGAATTACGACGCCGCCTACGAAAACGCCGCGCAACAGGCCGAGCAAATGCTCGCGTGCGCCGGACGCGAACTCGCACCGAAGCTGTTGCATTCCTACGCCGCCGCCGTCTGGGAGGACCAGGACGAATGCCTCGAAGTCCGGCCGGAAGACGTGGCAATTTGATTTCGTTGAACCGTTAAATCGTTGAATTGTTAAACCGCAAAAATCGCGTTACGATTCAACCGTTCAACGATTCACGTTTCACGAACATGAAATGGCTTTTCAAATGGCTGTTCCGGCTGTTCCTGCTGGCGGTGGTGCTGGTCGTCATTCTGCTGCTGTCACTCAACTCAATTCTGCGCGTCGTGATTGAAAATCGCATTCGCGCGCAGACCGGCATGGACGCGGAGATTGGAAAGTTTTCGCTCGGCCTCGCTTCGCCGGCGGTGACCATCAAGGATTTGAAGATTTACAATCCGCCGAGCTTTGGCGGAACGCTGTTCCTCGACATCCCGGAAATCCACGTCGAATACGACCGCGCCGCGCTCGCGCGCCACGAGATTCATGTCACGCTCATGCGTTTCAATCTCGGCGAACTCGACATTGTGAAAAACGAGGCCGGTCAGACGAACATCTTTTCACTCGGTGTCCTGTTGCCGGCAAAAAAATCCGGTGGCGGCGGAGCCGGTTTCAAGAAACGAACCGGCTGCGACTTCAAGTCTATTGACGTTTTGAACGTCTCCGTCGGCACGGTCAAATTCATTGACCTGAAAAACCAGCGAAACAATCGCGAACAGACCATCGGCCTCGATAATCTGGTGCTCAAAAACGTGAAGTCGCAAAATGACCTGGCTGGTTTGGCCGTGCTGGTGGCGCTGCGCGGCGGGGATTTTTGGGGCTCGCTGCTGGCGCCGCCAAAACCGGGGGCAAACTGAAATACTGCCAGACTCGTCTGGGTTCGGAGTTCCGCGTTTACGCGGGTCAGACAAGCCGCGTCGCCTTGGCCGCCTGAAGGCGGAACTCCAAACGTTGTTACTTTTGCATTTTCCGCACGCGGATTTTTCCCTAACCTCGGCGCGTGCATCGTGACCCCCTCAAAACTGCCGTCCGCCTCGTCGTGAAACTCGGCACGGGCGTGCTCACCGACAGCCGCAACCAGCCCGACCCGGCGCAACTCGAACAGATCGTCGCGCAACTCGCCGCGCTGCGAAAGGCCGGCAAGGAAGTCGTCCTCGTCACCAGCGGCGCGGTCGGCGCGGGCATGGGCGCGCTCGGCCTAGAGAAACGCCCGACGGAACTCGCCGAAATGCAGGCCTGCGCCGCCATCGGCCAGTCGCGGCTCATGGCCACGTATGCGGAATTGTTCGCGCGCCACGGCCTGCACGTCGCGCAGGTGCTGCTCACGCACGACGACCTCGAACACCACGAACGCCATCTTAACGCGCGCAACACCCTCGTCACGCTGCTCGACCGCGGCGTCGTGCCCATCATCAACGAAAATGACGCCGTGTCGTTCACCGAAATCAAATTCGGCGACAACGACAAGCTGTCCGCGCTGGTCGCGTCGCTGTTGCCCGCCGATTTGCTCGTCATCCTCACCACCGTGGACGGCGTCATCGAAAATTTCGGCAAGGCCAATCCCAAAACCATTTCTGTCATCGAGAAAATTGATTTCGCCCTGGAGAACCTTGCGCGCGGCACGGACAGCGACACCGCCGTCGGCGGCATGAAATCAAAAATCGAGGCGGCCAAAATCGTCGTCCGCTCCGGCATCCCGCTCGTCATTGCCTCGGGCAAAAAGAAAAACGTGTTGGCGAAAATTCTCGGCGGTGAAGACGAGGGGACGCTGTTTGTCGCGGAACCCAAACGGTTGCAGGGCCGCAAACGCTGGATTGCGTTTTTCCATCATCCCCACGGTGCGTTGTTCGTGGACGACGGCGCGAAACACGCGCTGCGCGAAAAGGGCAAGAGCCTGCTGCCGCCGGGCGTGGCACGGTGCGAAGGCGAATTCGCCGCCGGCGACGTGGTGCGGATTTGCGATTTGGACGGGACGGAATTCGCGCGCGGCATCGCGCGGTTCGACTCCGCCGCCGTGCGCGAACGCAAACTGCCCAAGGAAGAACTCGTGCACCGCGACGACCTCGTGATTCTGTGAACGAAATTTTAACGCAGAGGCGCGGAGGCGCGCGGAGTTTTTCAAAATTTTCTCTGCGAAACTCTGCGGCCTCTGCGCCTCTGCGTTTGAAAAATTCATGAAGAAGAAATCTTCCGTCCAGGATTTGTTGCGCGTCATGGCGCGGCTGCGCTCGCCCACGGGCTGTCCGTGGGACCGCGAACAAAGCCACCGGACGCTGCGCCGCCACGCCATCGAGGAGGTCTATGAATTGATAGACGCCATCGAGGCGGGCGACGACCACGAGATGGCCGAGGAACTCGGCGATTTGCTGTTGCAAATCGTTTTTCATTGCCAGTTGGCGCGCGAACGCGGCGCGTTCGATTTTGAAAAGGTCTGCCGCCTGCTCGTGAACAAACTCATCCGCCGCCACCCGCACGTCTTCGGCAAAATCAAGGTCAAAGGCGTGGACGAAGTCTGGGCGAACTGGGAAAAAATCAAGCACGCCGAAAAACACGGCACCCGACACGCGCGCCATTCCGCGTTCGACGGCATTCCGAAACATCTGCCGGCGCTGCTCCGCGCCGAGAAACTCGTGAAAAAAGCGCGCAGAACGGGTTTGCTGGATTCCGTGGCAGGGCTGCGGCCTGCCCCGACAGTTTTCTGTCGGGGTACCTGCGCAGCCCAAACCAATCACGGTCGCGCGGCAACGCGTCCCTACCAAAAGAAAGCGAGCAAGACCGCCGTCGCCAGGGAGCTTTTTGAACTCGCGGCATCCGCCCAAACCCGCGGCTGGTCGGCGGAGGAATTGTTGGGCAACGAAATCAAGAGGCGGGAACGCCAGTTCCGGCGGAAAGAGGCCGGATCGCACAAAATTTGAACAAACAAGGCGTAAGACATCAGACACGGATGACACGGATTCTCACAAATTCAATTCCCCCAAGGCTCATTCGTGTCAATTCGTGTCAAAAGTTCCGCCGTAGCGCCACTTTGAGTCTTTGATACACATTTTGACCGGTAGGGCCGTGCTGCTGCGCGGCCGCGGACGACTGGCAGGTCGTCCCTACCAACAAAAAAGCCCATTACCAAGTCCCGCTTACAGTTGACAGTTCCCGCAACCGGCGCTCCAACCATGAAACCGGAGCCCCAGGCCCGAGAGCCCAGATCCCAGAGCCTGCTCTGCGCACTTGCGGTTGACAGCCCGCGCAACTCGCGCGATGTTCGGGTGTTGAATCTTTAGGTACCGTTTTTATGAAAACTCAAAGCCTTCAAAGTTTGGTCCTGACCATCACGGCCGTCGCGGCAGTGACTCTTTTGGCGGCGAAAGCCGTGGCCCAGGAATCTTCCACTTCCACCACCGCAGCGACCACCACGCCCGCCGCGGTTCAACCGGCCGCCACCACTCCAGCCGCCCAACCGGCCGCCGCGAGTCAGGCCGCTCCGCAATTGTCGTATGGCGTGTCGCAAGTCGTGCAACTCGCGCACGCGAACGTCGGCGAGGATGTCATCGTCAATTACGTCCAGAATTCCGGCAACGCCTATGGCCTGGACGCGAACCAAATCCTTTATTTGAAGCAACAGGGCGTGTCCGACCGCATCATCAACACCATGCTGAACCAGCGCAGCCGGGTGCCGGCAGCCGTTCAAACCGTGCCGCAACCAAATAGTTCGGACGCCAACAGCGCCCAAATTCCGACCACGACCCCGCCACCGGCGGTTTCTTATGTCCAGACGGCTCCGCCTCAGACGGTCTATGTCATTCCCGATACGCAGACGTATAATTATTATGCCTCCTATCCGTACTACTATCCTTACTACGGCTACTACGGCTGGCCGGTGACGTTCTCGTTTGGCTGGGGCGGTTACTACGGCGGTTATCGTGGTGGCTATTGGGGCGGCTATCATGGTGGCTGGCATGGCGGTGGTGGCGGCTGGCACGGTAGTGGCGGTGGCGGCGGCGGATGGCACAGCAGTGGTGGCTGGCACCGCTAATTGGGAAACGCCGGACATATTTAACCGCCGATGACGCGGATGGGGCGGATTTAAGGTTGGGACGCTTCGCTGGGGCATCCGCATTCCGGTAGGGCTGCGTTGCCGCGCAGCCAGGCCGAGCGGCAGCTCGGCCCTACCAGTGAAAAAGAAGAAATCTCTGTGATCTCTGAGGTTAATCCCCATCCGTGTCCATCCCGCCTGTCCTCCGTAGCAGACTGCGAAGGATGGATGTTCATCCCGCCGTCGCCAAGGCTATGGCGGACAAGCCGTGGTTAAAACCTTGGCGTCTTGGCGTCTTGGCGTGAGGTTAATGCTTTTTATCCATGTCCACCGGCCCGCGATTTATCAGAGTCGTGTCCATTCTTGGCTGAAACACTTTGCTTGGCGTCTGACGTCCTGGCCCGCCGCGCCATAGCGCCGCGACGGCGGGTGGTTCAATTTACCAGGACGCGCACAGGCGCAGGATGGTGAAAACCACCGCAAAGGCCAGCAGCCCGAGGGAAAAATCCCTCCAGAAATCCTGTTGCTTTGCCAACATGATGCAAGGTAATCCCGTTCCCGATTCGTGTCATGTTACAACTGGTGACCAATGGGAGACGGGCATGAAAACCGGTTTCGCCTACAATGGGATGTCCGGCGCTCGACCTGTTCGGTGCACTTCTGTGCCTCGTTGCGTCCTGGCGTCTTCGTTGTTCAACTCGCTGACGGAAGGAAGAATTGTTAACAGAAGGCAACCAAGGCAACAAAGACCTTGGGGGATTGGGGGAAAAATATCTCTGTTTCCTCCGTTTCCTTCTGTTCAAGTTCGTTTTGGGTGTTCTACTTTTTCTATCCAACTTTTCGCGACCACAATTCGCGTCAGCGAACAACATAATTTTGGGGCATCCATCTTGTGGCGGGCTTGGGAAGCCAATTTGGTGTCTTTCGTGGTTAAATACTTTACGTCATTGCGGTTTGGCGTGAGGTTCGGCTTTCGTCGGTGAAAATCTGTGATAATCTGTGGCCGGGTTTGGAACCGATGAAAAAATTCTCTGTCAGCATCGTTTTGGCGGCGTGCCGGGTTGGGCTGGTCACGCTCTGGTTGTCCGCCCTCCCGGCGGGCTTTGCCGCCGACGCCGCGCCTCCGCCGACGTCCGAAGCGTATGACTATGTCGAACCCAAACTGTTCACCGGCACCCTTTATGAAATCAGGTCCGGACAGAAAAAAGTTCTCTACACTTTCCGGCGGACCGCCACGCGTTCCAACTCCATCGTTAACGTCGAGCGGCAATTTCTCAGTACCAACGGTTCCGTGGTCGCCGTGGAAACGGTTGTCTATGAATCCAACCGGCTCGTCTCCCTTCAGATGCAGGAATTCCAAGCCCAGGTCTCCGGCGCCATCCGGATTGAACCCGACTCCAAAAACCCGGGCCGGCAAAAGCTCTTCATCGGTTACGGTCGCGGCTTGAATCCCCCGGAGGGCGATGCCCAAAACCTCCCGCCCGACACCTTGACGGATGACACCCTGTATCCTTTCATGCTGGCCCACTGGGACGACTTGATGCGGGGCGACGCCGTCAAGTTCCGCTTTGTTGCCCTGGAATGGAAACGGACCTTTGCGTTTCGCCTCGTCAAGACCGCGGAATTCGTGCGGAACGGCCGGACGGTGGAACAGATCAAGATGGAGCCGGCCAACCTGTTCGTGGCGCGGCTGGTGAATCCGCTCATCTTTACGGTGGAAAAGGACGGCCCGCACCGCCTCATCTCCTATATCGGGCGCACCACACCCCGCATCAAGAAAGGGAAAACCTGGAAATATCTGGACGCCGAAACCGTCTTCGATTGGCAAAACTGATTTAACGCAGAGGCGCAAAGGCGCAGAGTGCGCAAAGAAAAAACGAAACTCGCAGAGCGTCTTGGAGTGCGGCGACACGTCGCCGCTTTTCAAACCCGGAAAACCCACGAAAGCCATTAGCCGCAAAGAACACAAAGAGCGCAAAAGAAAAAGGATTCTTTGTGTTCTCTGCGTTCTCTGCGGTTAAAAATTTCTTTCGGGGAAAAACCTCTGCGCCTTGGCGCCTTTGCGTGAGGTTCGGTTTTGGTGAATCATTTCGAGGACGAGCACGAGAGCGAGGACGAGGAGGATGGTTGCCTCGTTCGGTGCTTACCGCTTTCCATCCCCCCAACTCCTATCTGCCATCTGCCATCTCCTAAATTGCTTGATCCGGATCGGCGATCTGATCAATTGATCTGGGCGTGTCGAAAAAAGCCGCAGCCGCCAAACAACAGGATTCTGAACTCCGCACTCCGCCTTCCAAACTCCGCACTTCACGGCCCCTTTACCGTCGTCCTGCGCCACGGCGGGTGACACGTGACAAGAGACAGGTGACACGAACTCCGAACTCCGAACTCCGAACTCCGAATTCGGATTTGCCCCACGCCCATCCCCTCGCTCCCGCCCATTTCACCCTGCGCGAAGATGGCAGCATAGCTCGAAGTTCGGAGTTCGGAGTTCGGAGTTCGGATTCCCCAACTCCTATCTCCCATCTTCCATCTGCGAAATCCCATCTCCCATCTCCTATCTCCCAGCCAGCCATGCCGCGCCTTGCCTTTTCCGACCCCGCGCGCGGCATCTGGCTCTATCACGGCAACTGCCTCGAACTGCTCGACGCCATCGCCGCCAAATATCCCGAGGGCCGGTTCGACGCCATCTTTGCCGACCCGCCGTATTTCCTGTCCAACGGCGGCATCACCTGTCACGCCGGCAAAATGGTGAAGGTGGATAAAGGCGACTGGGACGTCTCGCGCGGACCGGAACTGAACCACGAATTCAACACCGAATGGCTGCGACGCTGTCAGCGCGTGCTCAAGCCCAACGGCACGATTTGGGTGACCGGCACGCACCACGTCATTTTCAGCATCGGCTACGCCCTGCAACAGCTCGGGTTCAAGATTCTGAACGACATCGCCTGGGAAAAGCCGAATCCGCCCCCGAACCTGAGCTGCCGTTACTTCACGCACTCGACGGAAACGGTGTTGTGGGCCGCAAAAAACGAAAAAAACAAACACGTCTTCAACTACCAGGAAATGCGGAAGGTCACCGGCAAACAGATGAAAACAGTTTGGCGAGATGTCGCCAAACAGCAGATAGGAGATAGCAGTTCGGAGATAGGGGAAACCAACCCGAACTCCCAACTCCCAACTTCTAACTCCGCTTTCTCGTCCGTCTGGACCATTCCCGCTCCGTCCAGCGGCGAGAAAGTTCACGGCAAACATCCGACACAGAAGCCGGTGGCTCTCGTAGAACGCTGCCTGTTGGCCTCGACGAACGAAGGCGACCTGGTGCTGGACCCGTTTCTGGGCAACGGCACCACGGCGGTGGCCAGCCTCCGGCTCAAACGCGGCTGCGTCGGCATCGAACTCGATTTGCACCACGTCGAAATCGCCGCGAAGCGTGCCGACCGCGAAATCATTGAAATCTGGCTCCGCCATTTCCGCGTCCGCGTGGAAATTTCCGTGACAGGTAGGGCTTGCTCTCCGAGCGAGCCGCGGCGCGCACGGAGTGACGCGCCCTACCATGATTTTCCCAGACCCCAAACGCCAGACGCCAGACCCCAAAATGATCTTGATCTGTTTCCCGATTCGATCAATGGATCACGCCGCATGGCCGGCGTGCCCGAAATCCAGACCGAACGCATCTTTCACGAATGCAAGTTCGTGTTCCTCAGTTGCGCCCATGTCGAGCGCGGCGCGGTGGTTCACACGACCGTTGACGTGAGCTTACAGGAAGCCTGGGCCAAAACGCCGACTGGCAAGAAACGCGAGACGACACACGTCGTTCGCTGCGAGACGGAAATTTTTCGGGTGAAATCAAGTTGAATCAACCGACTGATAGTGATCTAATCGCAGGCTGAAACAAAAAGAGCCTGCGATATGAAAAAATTCTACAAGTGTTATTTGAAGCCTGTCGGCGCGCCTCTCAGCTACATAAATGAGAGGCCATACCATTTTATCACATGGGCAATTGTGGCTTTATTGCTCGGCTTATCTGGCGTCTGGCTGCCGACTCTACTTGCCGAAATGCGAGGGAAAGGTACCTGTGATGTTCTTTTTAATATCGTCAACGGTGGTGGTTTAGGTGTGTTTTGTGTTATCCTTTTGGCCGATGGAGTAGCTGCTGCTATCGTAGCGGAGAAGAATATCGCTGAAAAAAGAACCTCCGGAACATCTCAAACCGCAACCGGAATACGTGGGATGATTTCCATTTTTGCAATAGTTTTGGTTGTCATTCAGGTTGCCGTAATCGGCAATGTCCAATCTCCTCCAAATCCATCCTATTTCACCTATAATTTTGAAGTGGTGGTAACATGGGTGGCAATCATTTTGGCCTGCTACTTATATTGCTTCAGGTCAGAAAAATGGGAACAGCTTGTGGAAGATGCTGCTCTCGCGGTTGCGAAAGAAAATGACGAAGTTGAGGATTTAGGCAAAGACGCGTCTACTCGGAATTCTGACGGAGGAGGAATAAAAATATGAAACTCCCAATCATGCCATTTGAACAACCTGCCGGCATGTTTTATTTGACCTCGATGCCGGCATCGGAATTGATGCGTATATCAATCGCTAATCCGCGCAAATATGACCCGGTTACAATGCAAACAACCGGCTGGATTCAAAGGGAAAAATCAATGCCACGGGTTAGGGAAATAGCCGAATATGCTGATGGCATTGACGCAGCATTTCCAACAGCAGTTCTGCTCGCGCTTAAAAGTGAAAACTACACGCTAAATGAAAACGAAACCGAGATTACTATCGAAGGAAATCAGGTTGCAAATATTGTTGACGGACAACACCGCATTGAGGGCTTAAAATTGTCGAAAAACAGTAGTGCTTTTCAGATGCCCGTCGTTTTAATGTTAGACGCAACCATAGAACAGCAAGCGCTTATTTTTGCTACAATCAATGGGAAGCAAACCAAAGTGCCATCTTCCCTAATTTACGAACTGTTTGATGTCACGACGACCAGAAGTCCGCAAAAATCTGCACATGAAGTTGCCCGTGCAATGAATAGTACAGATTCTTCTCCTTGGTATAAACGCCTAAAAATGCTTGGCAGAAAAACACCCGGCTCAAATGAAAGTCTTTCGCAGGGAACATTCGTCAAATTTCTTTTGCCACAAATCAGTGATGACCCAACCACAGACCGAGACTCAATTATAAGCGGAAAAGAACTGCCTGAGCGTCCCAAATGTATATTCAATGAATACTGGCGAAAAAGCGAGGACGACGTCGTTCTGAAAATCCTAATGAATACATTTCAAGGAGCACGAAATGTGTGGAAACAAGAATGGGATGACCCTAACAATTTTGTGCTCACAAAGACGAATGGGTTTACAGGGATTATGAAAGCGCTTCCTGCAATGTTCCGTAAAGGCAAGGAGAGACAGGACTTATCGGCTGATTTCTTTACGCATATTTTTACCAATACCAGAACCATAATGCAGCAACGCGGAATTACTCTCACTAAAGAATATTTTCAGACATCGGCTGTTGGTGAGACCCAGTTCCGCAATTTAATTATAGAGGGGCTTCAACAGGCCAATTAGTAGATCATCCTGAATGCAACTAGCTTTGCCATCCGAATTGGCCGAACGCTATAGAAGCGGCTCGCAACGCGCCCGTGTCGTCACAGAATCTTGGGGCGAATCCAATCTTTATTGCCCAAATTGTTCATCACCCAAATTGGCCCGGCTGCGAAACAACACCAAGGCCAGTGATTATTCCTGTCCGGCTTGTGGTTTTTGGTATCAGCTCAAAGGCCAGCAATCGCGCATTGGCAGTTCAATCATGGACGGCGCGTTCGAGGCCATGATGGAGGCCATCCGGCAGGACGAAATGCCAAGTTTATATTTCATGCAATATGAACTGGCGACTTGGAGTGTCAGAAATTTGCTGCTCGTGCCGCATTTCGCTTTTCCACCGTCAGCCATCATCAAACGAAAACCGCTTTCGCCAACGGCGAGACGCGCCGGTTGGATTGGCTGCAATTTCAATTTGAGCCGCATCCCGATTGAAGCACGGATTCCGGTCGTCACTGAAAGCCGGATTTCCCCGGCAACCGAAGTCCGAGAAAAATTCAAGCGCGTGAAGCCGCTCGGCGAAATCAAAGCCAAAGAACGCGGCTGGACGCTGGACGTACTCAACGCCATTCGTCGCCTCGGCAAAACCGAGTTCACAACCGCCGACGCCTACGCCTTCGAGCGCGAACTGGAAAAACTTCATCCCGACAACCGCCACATCAAAGACAAGATTCGTCAGCAACTCCAAGTCTTGCGCGACCGCAATCTGCTGTTGCACGTTGGGCGTAATTGCTGGCGGTTTCCTTGAGGCCGCGCTGCACAAATTGATCTTGATCTGCTTCCCGATTCGATCAATGGATCGCACGCGATGGCCAATGTGCCCGAAATCCAAACCAACCGTGAGCGTTGCGAATTCTCAATTCGATTCGGCAAAGAGATTCTCTGGGCGCGTCCGGAGCTTCATGCTTCCATTCTGGTCGCGCTCGTGAACGCGCAGGAAGCGCACATTCGAGGTGACGAGTGACAAGTGACAGGAGCGGAAGGGCCGTGATTCGCGTCACATGTCACATGTCACGTGTCACATTCCGCGTGGATTCCAAAATCAAATTGAGCCGTATCGCAACCGACCTCATTTGGTTGCGCTCCACGCTCACCGTTCCCCTCTGGGTCATTGCGCTGAAATGACTTCGGTTCGTTGCTGTTGGGGTGGGTTGGCCTTCCTGAACCGTGATACTTTTGGCAACCAAGTTTTTCAAGCTTGCCATCGGTGGCCTACATCCCTAAAAATTTACTTTGTTGACAGTTTGTTTACATCCACTACATATAGGCGAGTTTGCTGTGAGAAACGCAACTGGTTGTGGGACAATTGTCAATAAAGTGTCGGGAATGAAGAACAACATTTGATTTCGGCTCAAAAGGGCAAATGTTTTCATTTAGAAAATGCTAACGAACTCAAAAGCCAAGTCCAAGTTGCTTTCCCTCCTGCGGGAAAAATCAATTTTTCACGGCAATTTTGTTTTGTCGTCAGGCGCAAAAAGCTCCTACTACGTTGATTGCAAACTTACGACTCTCGATCCTGAGGGCGTATGGTTGGTGGGACAGGTTATGCATTCGCTCATCCAAAGCGAAGCCGCGGCAAGGCGCGTGGAGATTAACGCCATCGGCGGTTTGACCATGGGCGCTGACCCGATTGCCTTGGCCGTTGGAATGTATTCGTTTTTTGCCAAAGACACTTCCCCATTGCAGACGTTCATAGTGCGAAAGACTCCAAAGAGCCACGGGCAGGCAAAGCTGATTGAAGGAAATTTCAAAAAGGGCGACACGGTTGTCGTGATTGACGACGTAGTGACTCGTGGTGATTCCACAATAAACGCGATTAAAGCAGTCGAGAAAGAAGGCGGCAAGGTTGCCTTTGTGGCAGTGTTGGTTGACCGTCAAGAGGGCGGACGGCAAAAGATTGAAGAACTAGGCTATCGTGTTGTATCGGCATTTGAACGTGATAAACTAATCCGGACAGAAAATGTCGCACCACATCAACCGGCGGATTGCGTCCCTGCGTGAATTGATTAAGGGTGGGTTTCATCAGGAAAACCTCGATAAAATCGTTTCCGAGTGTAACGCGCTTGCACAGGACACTTCATACGTCCTCACCTTTTTTGTCCTAAAGCAAGTATTTGCTGAGATGTCTGCCGCACTGGATGGAGAGGCTGTCGCCATTGAACAGCACCAAGACTTGATTTCCGGTATAACCAAACCTGCCATCCTGATATTGGACAAGGTCGAAAAGAATGAACAAATCGAAGTTGCCGACCTAGAAAATATTGTCCGCACACATGTTCGCAACGTGAATGTTTTCAGGTCGGACCGCTAGCTCGCCGTCATCACGGAATCCTATGGCGAGAATAATCTTTTCTGTCCAAATTGTTCGTCTCCCAAACTGATCCGTCTTCGCTACGCTTCCGTCTTCGTCCCGCATTGCGGTACTTCGCCGAGACAAGTCGGCGCGACAAGGCGGGTTTTGGTTTCAACTCAAAAGCCAGAAAAACCGCATCGGCCAGTCCATCACGGATGGTGCGTCTGCGGCGAACGGTGTGCGCTAGTCCCGTTTGAGGACAAAATGTCGGGCGCCCGGCGCATCGAAACCAGATGGCACTTCGGGATTACCGGGCTCGTTTCCCGTGATTGTGAGCGTGTCTCCCTCCACCCGGTAGATGGCGTAGACGGTTTTGCCAATGTACCGGGGCATGTGACATTGAGTAATCGTGCCAACAATCTGACGCGGATTCGTCTCTTCCCGAACGGTGAAGGTTCCCCTGCACCAATCGTCATTATTGGCTCCTTGGAACTCAATTGTGTTGCCGGAGATGATAAGGTAACGCGAACCTTCCGTATTGCCGCCAATTTCGTGACCCTTCCATGTCCCTTGGACCGTGGCCGAATCTGATTTGTGCAGCGTGGAACAGCCCGAAGCCCAAAGTAGCGCCACGATGGAAATGAAGCCGAGGATATCTTTTCTCATAGGTTTATCTTTCATTTTCTATCTGACAAAAGCAACAAGCAATTCTCACGCGTGAAATTGGCAACGGTGCGCTCGGCAAGGAAACGGAAACGGGTCAGTTCTTGATACTGGCATATAGGGCATTAGCTCAAAGGCCAGCAATCGCGCATCGGCAACCAAATCAACGACGGTGCGTTCGAGGCGGAGCGCGGCTGTGTCGAAGACCAGCCGCAGCACATCTGCCAGCGAGAGATGCCAGGAACTTTTCACAGTCCCCCGCCATCCACGCGCTGCGACTGGTGCGGCGCACACAGTTGCGGTCCGTCCGCCATTCAGACCGACCGGACGCCGAACTGCCGTGATCTTTTTTTTTACGCAAAGACGCAAAGATTCAGAACGTTTTCCCTGGCGCCTTCGCGCCTTTGCGCCCTTGCGTTAAAATCGCATCTCTGTCGTCACCGAAAGCCAAACTTCTCCGACAAGTCAGGGAAGATGGGGCGTCGTGGAACTCCGCCCTCCGATAGTTTCACGACCGCCG
>JBEKMU010000015.1:0-33548 GCA_049523555.1 Verrucomicrobiota bacterium
CCGAGCCAGCGCAGGCCGTTGAGGATGACGTCCACGGCTTCCTGCGAATTGCGCGCGGCGTCGGTGTCCTCGATGCGGAGGATGAACGTGCCGCCGGTATGGCGGGCGTAAAGCCAGTTGAAGAGCGCGGTGCGGGCGCCGCCGATGTGCAGGAAACCGGTCGGCGAAGGGGCAAAGCGGACACGGGGTTTCATGGATTCACTTATTTCAGCCGCAGATTACGCAGATTGGCACGGTTGAAAAACAAAAAAGGCACTCCGGCTCCCGGAGTGCCTTTGAAAAAAGCGTGATTTGCTAGCCGCCGAGGATGGCCTCTTTCGCGGCCTTGGCGACGCGGAATTTGACGACGCGCTTGGCCGGAATCTGAATGGCTTCGCCGGTCTTGGGGTTGCGGCCCATGCGCGCGGCACGGTTGCGGAGCACGAGCTTGCCGATGCCCGGCAGCGTGAAGGTGTCCTTCGCGTGCTTGTAGGCGAGGGCGGCGATGTGGTCGAGGATTTCCGTCGCTTGCTTCTTGGAGATTTCAGCCTTTTCAGCAATCGCGGCGGCGAGTTGGGCTTTCGAGATAGCTTTTGCCATAATATCGGTGTCCTTCCTGTTGGTGTTGTTTGTGTTGTCTTTTGGTTAAACAGTCATGTGACTCGGCGTGAATAAAAGGTTTTCGACCGCGGCGCGCAAGCAAAAAAACCAAAAAAATCACAGACCCGCTTTTGGCCCGGCGAGCGCCGGACTTGACTTCGCGGGGCAATTTTACACCATCCCCGGCGTGGCACTCTTCACGATCCAAAGCGAGTTCCGCTACGAAATCGTCCGCAAAATTTTTGAGGGCGGCATGGGCCTCGTTTATGAGGCGGAACAGCACGGCGCGCGGGATTTTGTCAAGCGCGTGGCGATCAAAATCATCCGTCCAAACTTCGCCAGCCAGAAGGTGTTCATCGAGAATTTCATTGGCGAGGCCAAGCTCGTCGCCGATTTGATCCACACCAATATTGTCCAGACCTACCATCTCGGCGAGGCCAACGGCGTTTGTTTTATCTGCATGGAATTGATTCGCGGTGCCAATCTGGAGCAGTTCACCCAGCAACTGACCGCCAAGCGCCGAAAGCTGCCGAAGGAACTGGCCGTGTTCATCACCAGTCGCGTCGCGCGCGGGCTGGCCTACGCGCACGCCAAGACCGACAAGAACGGCCGGCCGCTCGGCATCGTTCATCGCGACGTGAGTTTCAAAAACATCATGATCGCATTTGAAGGCGACGTGAAGCTCACCGATTTCGGCATCGCCAAGGCGCGCGGCTTTTTGACCGACCAGGAGGGCGAAGTGGTCGCCGGCAAGGCCGATTACATGAGTCCCGAACAAGCGGATTTTCAAGTCACCGACAAACGCTCCGACCTTTTTTCCGCCGGGGTCGTGCTCGCGCATCTGTTGCTCGACCGGAATTTGTTCAAAGGCGGGAACGCCGAGGAGTCGCGCCAGCGCATCCTGAACCAGCCGATCCCCGATTTCCGCGCCCTCGACCCGCGTATTGACGACCCGCTCAACGACATTTTGCATCATTGCCTCGCGCGCGATCTGTCCCGTCGTTATGGCACTGCCGATGAATTGATGTATGACCTCGAATACTACATCTACCGCGGCGGCTACGGCCCGACGAACGAGACACTCGGCAAGTTCATCCGCGAACTCTTCGGGCACACGGAACCGCCTGCCGCCGTGGCGTTCGACACCCGCGGCGGCACCCAACTCCTCGAACATACCGCCCAGCTTCGCGCCAAATCCTGATGCCAATGAAACGCGCCGCCCCCCGGGTTGTTAAACTTGGACTCATCCAAACCGCCTGCTCGGCAAACCCCGGCGCAAACCTGAAGAAAACCCTCGCGCTCGCGGAGCGTGCCGCCCAAGGCGGCGCGCAAATCCTCTGCACGCAGGAACTCTTCCGCTCGCAGTATTTCTGCCAGAGCGAGGACCACGAGAATTTCAAACTCGCCGAAAAAATTCCCGGCCCCAGCACCGGCGCTTTTTGCAAACTCGCCAAAAAACACCGGGTGGTCATCATCGCGTCGCTCTTTGAGAAGCGTGCCGCCGGGGTTTATCACAACACCGCCGCCGTCATTGACGCCGACGGTTCGTTGCTCGGCCTCTACCGCAAGATGCACATTCCCGATGACCCACTTTACTACGAAAAATTTTATTTCACGCCCGGCGACCTCGGTTTCAAGGCGTGGCCAACGCGCCACGGCAAAATCGGCGTGCTCATTTGCTGGGACCAATGGTATCCCGAGGCTGCGCGGCTGACCGCGTTGCAGGGCGCGCAAATTCTGTTTTACCCGACTGCCATCGGCTGGCATCCCGGCGAAAAGAAAAAAAATGGTGAACGCCAGCACGACTCGTGGGAGACCGTCCAGCGCAGCCATGCCGTCGCCAACGGCTGCTACGTCGCCGTCGTCAATCGCATCGGGCACGAAATCCTCGACGGCGTGAGAGGTGACGGCATTGAATTCTGGGGACAAAGTTTCGTGGCCGGGACATCCGGTGAAATCTTGGCCAAAGCCGGTGCGGCCAGGGAGGAAGTTTTGATCGTGCCTGTTGATCTTGCCAACGTGGACACGACGCGCACGCACTGGCCGTTTCTGCGCGACCGCCGGATTGATGCTTATGGAAATTTGACGAAGCGATTTATTGATTGAACGGCCATGAATTTCACTTTGCTGAAACGTTATATTCCTCTGACAGTCTGGGTGGTCGCTGTTTTCACCATCGTCATTGTTCCGCTGAAGATCATCAGCTACGGTTTTTTGCCCGGTGACGATGCATTACGACACGCGGCCAAAGCCGTCTCCGGTAAAACCTGGCAGCAAATCCTCGTCATGCGGAGCGATTTTGCCATAGACCCAAGTCCCGGCTGGCAGACCATTTTGGAATGGATTCATCGCTGGCAGGGATGTGATGCCGAGACGCTGGTGGTTTTTTCCATTGTTGCCCTGATGTTGCTCGTGACGTTGAGCGCGCTGCCTTGGTTACGCCGACCGGAGGCGTGGTTGGGGGCGTTGCTCGTGGCGGCGGTTTTTGCCCCGGCTTGCACCACCCGGTTGGCGCGCGGGCGGCCATATCTTGTGACCACGGCTGTTCTCATCACCTTGTTGTTCCTTTGGTCGCGGCTGAAGGAAAACCGGGAAGACCGGCCGTCCCGGCTGGCGCTGGGGTTGACACCGCTTCTGGTCGCGGCGTCGGCGTGGATTCATGGTTCGTGGTATTTGCTGGGATTGCCGGCGTTGGCCATCCTGTTCGCCGGATACTGGCGATCGGCATTGTGGTTCGGCGTTTGCTGGCTGGCAGGCAGTTTCCTGGGCTCGGCGTTGACGGGTCATCCGTGGGAATTTTTGTTCCAGTCGGTGCGACACATGTTCGGCGTGTTCGGACATCTGGTCGTCAACCGGCAACTGGAACCCGAATTGCATCCGTCGGATGGGGAGACTCCGGCTGTGCTGGTGGTGGCGGCTCTGCTCTTGTGGCGCACGATTTCGTCCGGCTGGAATCCGCGCGTCGTTTTGAATCCGATTTTCATCCTGATGATTTTGGGCTGGCTCCTGGGGCTGAAAGTCCGCCGTTTCTGGTGGGATTTTGGGACACCGGCCTTCATGGTATGGGTGGCGTGCGAGTTGCAGGATCGTCTGGAAAGGCACCTTGCCTTCGATTCCGGCAAACGTCTGCTCATCGCCTTGGGTCTGGCTGCCGGTTGTTATTGGGGGTTTACTAGTGACCGCGAAAGCCGCTGGACGGAAAATCTGACCACGGAATATCTCACCCCAGCCACGCCGGGGGCGGCTGGCTGGGTGCCGGGCACCAACGGCATTATTTACAATTCAACCATGGATGTTTTCTTCAACATGTTCTACCAAAACCCGACCGCGCCCTGGCGTTACATTCTGGGGTTTGAATCCGGGTTGATGCAGCCCGAGGATCTCGAAGTGCTTCGCAAAATTCAATGGAACTATGGCGACGCCCGTGCCTATGAACCGTGGGTGAAAAAAATGCGTCCGGAAGACCGGATGATGATCCAAGCGACCAGTGTAAGGTCTGGGCCTCCGGGCATTCCCGAATTGGAATGGCATTATGCGGTCAGCGGTCTGTGGGTGGGACGCCTGCCCAGATCAACCAACAGCCCGCCGACCATACCGCAACCCAATCCCACGGCCGATGGAACGTCAGGACGGAACTAAACCTGCCTGGGTCACCGGCGCGAATGGGCTCATCGGGAATTATCTCGTTCGGACCGCGCCTAAATTTGTCACACACTGGCGAGTGCGAGCGGTGACGCGCGAACAGTTTGACCTGCTCGATTTCGCCGCCGTCCGCCGCGAGTTTCGGAAGGACAAGCCGCAACTCGTCATTCATTGCGCTGCCATCAGTGCTGTCGCTGAGGCGCAGGCGAATCCCGCGTTGGCACGGCGGGTGAACGTTGAAGTCACAAAATTGCTCGCGGAACTGGCGGCGGAAGTGCAATTCGTTTTCTTTTCCACGGATCTGGTTTTCGACGGGCGCAAGGGGAATTATGCCGAAACGGATGTGGCCAGTCCGGTTCACATTTACGGCGAAACCAAACTTGCCGCCGAGAAAATCGTTTTGAAAAATCCACGTCATCTGGTTGTGCGCACATCGCTCAATGCAGGCGTTTCGCGCACGGGCAACCGCAGTTTCAACGAGCAGTTGCGGCTCGCGTTGCAGGCAGGGCAGGGGATGCCGCTGTTCACGGACGAATTTCGCTGCCCGATTCCGGCGATCGAAACCGCGCGCGCGGTCTGGGAGTTGACGATTAAAAGTTGCACCGGACTTTTTCATGTCGCGGGCGCGGAAAAACTTTCGCGCTGGCAGATCGGCCGGTTGCTCGTCAAACGCCGGCCGGAGTTGGCGGGAAAAATCAAGCCGGGTTCAGCCAGGGATTTCCCCGGCCCGCCGCGTGCACCTGACACGTCCTTGGACATTTCCAAGGTCCAAAAAATTTTGTCCGTGCCGCTGCCCGGCTTGACCGACTGGCTGGCGGCAAATCCCCATGAGCCTTTCTGAAAAACCGTATCGCGGTCGGCTGGCGCCATCGCCGACGGGACTTTTGCATCTCGGCCATGCCCGGACATTTTGGGTGGCGCAGGAGCGCGCACGGGCGAAGGGCGGCACGTTGATCTTGCGCAACGAAGACATTGACTCCACGCGTTTCAAACTGGACTTCGTTTCGCAAATGATTGAAGACCTGCGCTGGTTCGGTTTTGAATGGCAGGAAGGGCCGGATTGTGGCGGGCCATTTGCGCCTTACAATCAAAGCAAACGGTTTTACCTTTACCGCGCCGCGCTGGAAAAACTGCGTGACGGCGGATTCATCTATCCCTGCACCTGTTCGCGCAAAGACATCCGTGATGCCGCCAGTGCGCCAAACGCCGAGGATGAAGAACCCATTTATCCCGGCACCTGCCGGTCAAATCGCCAATCCGAAATCGTAAATCGTAAATTCTCCTGGCGCTTTCGCGTCCCCGACGGCGAAACAATTTCGTTTGCGGACGGCAATTTTGGCGCCCAGCAATTCGTGGCGGGGAAGGATTTTGGCGATTTCGTGGTGTGGCGGCACGATGACGTTCCGGCTTATCAACTTGCCTGTATGGTTGACGACGCGGCGATGCAAATCACGGAAGTCGTGCGCGGGGCGGATTTGCTGGTGAGCACGGCACGGCAGTTGTTGCTTTACCACGCCCTCGGTTTGCCGGTGCCGGAATTTTTCCACTGCGCATTGATGCTGGATGAAAAGGGCCAACGGCTGGCCAAACGGCACGATGCCCTGAGTTTGCGCGCACTGCGCGGGCAGGGGAAAACGCCCGCGGAATTGCGACGAAACTGGAAAAAGTAAGGGGCGCACACAACGAAATTTTTCAAAAAATGCTTGTGAATTTTTTCACGATGAGCAAGGCTCTTGCGCTTCAGACGTGAAGTCAATTTGACTGGTGGGGTGTCTCGTCTAAAGCGGTTTTTTTTGAGCCTGATGCGATTGATAAAAATCATTTTTGCCTGCGGTTTGCTGGCGATGGCAATGGGGGTGAGTTTGAAGGCGCAACCTTCGACGACACCGGCTCCCGCCATACAACCCGCGCAAACCGCCGTTGCGGCAACGACCGCGACGCCCGCGCCGGCTGAAACGAAACCGGGAAAATCATTGGTCCCGGAGATTGCGCCGACGCTTTTTTATTTGTTCGGCATCACGTGGCTGCCGGTGACGAATTCGATGGTTTGCACGTGGATTGTGGCGGCGGTGATTTTCGTCATCGTGCGGTTCAGCACGTGGAATTTGAAAGAAGTGCCAACGGGCGCACAGAATGTGATGGAGGCACTCATCGAGGGCTGGGAAAGTTTGACAGGAAGTGTGCTGGAGCCAAAGGTCGCTCGCTGGGTTTTTCCCTACGCGACGACGTTTTTCATTTTCATTTTCATCTCCAATTTGACGGATTTGCTGCCGGGCGTGGGCAGCATCGGTCTCGGAATGCCCGACCAGAGCAGTTCCCTGCCGTTTGCGATTGAGCATGCGGAAAAACCGTTCTTCCGTCCGCCGACCACCGATGCAAACCTCACGGTCGCGATGGCGGCGATTTATTTTGTGATGAGCAGTTTTTGGGCGTTGCGCTACAACGGACCAATTGGGCTGTTGAAACACATTTTTGGCGTGAAGGTGAAAGCAAGCAAATGGCTGTTCACGCCCTTGTTGCTGCTGTTCATTTTCATCGGCCTGACGGAGATGATTTCCATTGTCATCGTCCGGCCGGTGGCGCTGGCCATGCGTCTTTATGGCAACATTTTCGGCGGTGAAAATTTGCTGACGCTGACGCTGACGCACAGGCCGCTGATTTTGGGCATCCTCAGCGCGCTGCCTTTTTACTTTTTTGAATTGCTGGTCAGCTTTTTGCAGGCGTTTGTGTTCGCGATGTTGACCATCGCTTTCGTCGGCACGCTGTGCACGCATGTGAATGGAGAAAACAACCCTCACTGATTTTTTGATTTGCAGCCCTGACATCCGAGGTCTGGGTTGCGGCAACCAAAAACAACAACCAAAATAAAATATATGATGCTTGCAGAAGTTTACGGCAACGTTCACATCGGTCTCGCCTTTGGCGGGGCGGCCATCGGGATTGGCATTGCGGCGGCAGGCGGTGTAGTGGCCATCAGTCGCAACCCCGCCCAGTTTGGCAAAATCTTTATGATCATCCTGCTTGGCATGGCGTTGGCCGAAGGTATGGCGATTCTCGCTTACGTCCTTATTCCCAAAGCCGGCCTATGAATGATACGCTTCAAACTCTTGGCATCACGTGGCCGAAGCTGATCGCACAATTCATCAACTTCTCCATCGTGCTGTTCGTGCTGTGGCGATTTGCCTACAAGCCGGTCTTCGCCATGCTCGAGGTGCGCCAGCAGAAAATCGCCGAAGGCCTTGCCAACGCGGAGAAGATCAAAGCCAAACTTGAGCGGACCGAAGCCGAACGCAAACGTGTCCTGGCCCAGGCCGGCGACATGGCCAACCAGATGATCGAAGAGGGACGGAACGCCGCCGCCCGCGTGCGCGAGGCGGAGACACAAAAGGCCATTGCCGCCGCGGAACAAATCGTGGCCAGGGCGCACGAGGCCGCCACCCAGGATCACGCGCGGATGCTCGCGGAATTGAAACGCGAAGTCGGACGACTCGTTGTGCAAACCACGGCGACCGTCACCGGCAAAGTCCTGACGCCGGACGACCAGCGGCGGCTGGCGGAGGAAACGGCGAAGCAGTTGGCCGCGTGAAATAACTGGTAAGGTCGGCGCGTCGCGCCGACCGGACGCCGCCGCGCGGCGTCCCTACCAAGAAACGAAATGAAAATTTCCAAACAGGCGCAGCGCAACACCCGGGAGCTGTTCCACAGCTGCCTCGTCAACGGCATGCTGGACGAGGACCGTGTCCGGCAGGCCGTCGCGCTGGTGCTCGCGAAAAAACCGCGGAGTTATATTGAAATTTTGTCGCGCCTGCACCGGCTTGTGAAGCTGGAGGTGGAACGCCGCGCCACGCGCGTGGAAAGCGCAACGCCGCTGCCGCTGGATTTGCAAACGAAGGTGACGGAACAACTGGGGAAAATTTATGGAACGGGATTGGGCGTTTCGTTCGTCCAAAATCCGGCGTTGATCGGCGGCCTGCGGATTCAGGTGGGTAGCGACCTTTATGACGGCAGCGTGCGGACGCGATTGAACACGCTGGCACAACAATTTTAATCAAAGCGAAATCGGATTGAGAATTTATGAGCGACTTGTTGCAGGAAATTGAGGCCCAAATCGCCGGCGTGAAACTCGAAACGGCAAAGCAGAACGTCGGCGTCGTGCGCGAAATCGGCGACGGCGTGGCCAAGATTGAAGGCCTGACCGACACGATGCTCAACGAGATGCTCGACTTCGGTAAAGGCATCACCGGTTTGGCGCTGAACCTCGAAGAAACCGAGGTCGGCGCAATCATTCTGGGCGATTACACGAAAATCAAGGAAGGTGATGAAGTCCGCACGACTGGCAAATTGCTGCAGGTGCCCGTCGGCAGGGAATTGTTGGGCCGTGTCGTGAACACGCTTGGCCAGCCGCTCGACGGCAAAGGCCCGATTAAATCGGCCAAGGCGTATCCGGTGGAAAAAATCGCGCCCGGCATCATCAAACGCCGTTCGGTCAACCAGCCGGTGCAGACGGGTATTATGGCCATTGACGCGATGATTCCGATTGGCCGTGGCCAGCGCGAATTGATCATTGGCGACCGTTCGACGGGCAAAACGACCATTGGCATTGACACCATCATCAACAACGCGCGGCTCAATCTTGCCGCGCAGCAGGCCGGCGACAAGGATTACCGCCTGCTGTATTGCATTTATGTCGCCATCGGCCAGAAGCAATCGGACGTGGCGCGCGCCATTGCCGTGCTGGATGAAGCGCGCGCGCTGCCCTACACAATTGTCGTGGTGGCGGCGGCGTCCGATTCGGCCACGAACCAGTATCTCGCGCCGTTCGCCGGCGCGGCCATGGGCGAATGGTTTATGGACAACGGCATGGATGCGCTGATTATTTACGACGATTTGTCCAAGCACGCCGTCGCGTATCGCCAGGTCTCGCTCGTGCTGAAGCGTCCGTCGGGACGCGAGGCGTATCCGGGTGACGTATTTTATCTGCACAGCCGGTTGCTGGAACGCGCTGCACGCCTGAACGAAAAGAATGGCAACGGCTCGCTGACCGCGCTGCCGATCATCGAGACGCAGGCGGGTGACGTTTCGGCCTACATTCCGACGAACGTGATTTCCATCACCGATGGCCAGATTTACCTGGAAACGGATTTATTTTATCAAGGCGTGCGTCCGGCGATTTCGGTGGGCTTGTCGGTGTCGCGCGTCGGCTCGGCGGCGCAGGTCAAGGCGATGAAACAAGTGGCCGGTCGCATCAAGGGCGATCTCGCGCAGTTCCGCGAACTGGCGGCGTTCGCGCAGTTCGGCTCCGATCTCGACGCCAAAACGCAGGCACAGCTCGAACGCGGCAAACGCATCGTCGAGTTGTTCAAGCAGGTTCAATACAACCCGATGCCGGTGGAAGTGCAGGTAATGGTTTTGTGGGCGGCGCAAAATGGTTTCGTGGACAACGTGCCAGTGGACAAAATCAAGGACTTCCAAGCCAAGCTCACGGATTACATGGCGAGCCGGAAAACGGATTTGATGGCGCGTATCGCCAAGGAAAAGGCGTTGAACGACGCGCTCGTCAACGATTTGAAAACAGCGGTGACGGAGTTCAAGCAGACGTATCACTAACCCATGCCAAACACGCGCGACATCCGCCGACGCATCCGGTCGGTCAGTAACACCGCCCAAATCACCAAGGCGATGCAGATGGTGGCCGCAGCCAAAATGCGCAAGGCCCAGCAGGCCGCCGTGGCCGGGCGACCGTATGCCGACTTGATGAACCAGGTGCTTGCCGAGGCCGCGCCGCGCATCGTCGCGTTCAAACATCCGCTAATGGAGGTGCGCCGGGTCAAAAAGCGTGCGATCATCCTTGTCAGCACCGACAAGGGGCTGTGCGGCGCGCTCAACAGCAATTTGTTTCGCGAGGCAACAAAGTTTGACCTGGACTCGACGGTGTTCATCACTGCCGGGCGCAAGGCGGCGCAATTCATCTCGCGCACCAGACGGCAACTCGCCGCCGAATTTACCTACAAGGACACGCCGCAATTCGGCGAGGCACGGGCAATTTCCAAATTCGCGCAGGAACTGTTCCTCAAGGGCGAAGTGGATGCCGTGGATGTTTTGTTCACGAAATTCATTTCCACGTTGAACCAGCGGCCGGAAACCCTGCCGTTCCTGCCGGTCGGAAAAATCGAGGCCGTTACCGCCGGCGCTTCCAGCCAGGCTCAACCGGAAGAATTGCCGGCGCGCGGCACGACGGCGGATGTCTTCGAATTCGAGCCGGACGAAACCACCGTGCTGGGCAAGTTGCTGCCACACAGTTTGAATTTCAAAGTTTACCAGATTTTACTGGAGGCGCGGGCCAGCGAATACAGCGCCAAATTGGTGGCCATGAAGAACGCCACCGAAAACGCCATGCAACTCATCAAAGACCTCACGCTCGAATACAACAAACTGCGTCAGGCAAACATTACGAAGGAACTTTTGGAAATCGCCACCGCACAAATGGCGGTGGCCTGATTACGTTTCGTTTAATTTGAAGTCACCAATATGAACAAAGGCAAAATCGTTCAAATCATCGGGCCGGTCGTGGACGTGGAGTTCCCCGGCGAGATGCCCGCCATCTACAACGCGCTCACGGTCGAGTTCGACGTGCCCGGTCAGGGTCGCGCGAAACGAACGCTCGAAGTGGAGCAGCACCTCGGCGATAACTGGGTGCGCTGCGTTTGCATGGGCTCGACCGAGGGCATGAAGCGCGGTTACGAAGTCGTGGACCTCGGCGGGCCAATTTCCATGCCCGTCGGTGACATCGTGCTGGGCCGCGTGTTGAACGTTGTCGGCGAGCCGGTGGACGAGCGCGGGCCGGTCAAGGCCGAGAAATATTATCCCATTCATCGTCCCGCGCCGACATTGATTGAGCAATCCACCAGTCCGCAAATTTTGATGACCGGCATCAAAGTCATTGACTTGATTTGCCCGTTTTTGAAAGGGGGCAAGGTTGGCGCGTTTGGCGGCGCGGGGGTCGGCAAAACGGTTATCATCATGGAACTCATCAACAACATCGCCAAGATGCACGGCGGCGTGTCTGTGTTCGCGGGTGTGGGCGAGCGCACGCGCGAGGGCAATGACCTCTACACCGAAATGTCCGAAGCGGGCGTCATCAAGCAGGACGATCTTGGCGCCTCGAAGATCGCGCTGGTCTATGGCCAGATGAACGAGCCGCCGGGCGCGCGTTTGCGCGTCGGGTTGTCGGGCCTGGCCATCACGGAGTATTTCCGCGACGAGAAAAACCAGGATGTGCTGCTGTTCATTGACAACATTTTCCGCTTCTCGCAGGCAGGTTCGGAAGTGTCGGCGCTGCTGGGCCGCACGCCGAGCGCGGTTGGTTATCAGCCGACGCTCGCCTCCGAAATGGGCGATTTGCAGGAGCGCATCACTTCGACAAAGAAAGGCTCGATCACGTCGTTCCAGGCGGTTTATGTGCCTGCTGACGACCTGACCGATCCTGCGCCGGCCACGACCTTCGCACACCTGGACGCGACCATTGTTTTGGAACGTTCCATTGCCGAGTTGGGAATTTATCCGGCGGTGGATCCGCTCGCTTCGACTTCGCGCGCGCTCACACCGGACATCGTCGGGCAGGAACATTACGAAGTCGCGCGCGGCGTACAACGCGTGCTCCAACGCTACAAGGATTTGCAGGACATCATCGCGATTCTCGGCATGGACGAGCTTTCGCCGGACGACAAGCTCACGGTTTATCGCGCGCGGAAAATCCAGCGTTTTCTCAGCCAGCCGTTCTCGGTGGCAGAGGTGTTCACCGGTCGCCCCGGCAAACAAGTGCCGGTGGCGGAAACCGTCCGCGGCTTCAAGGAAATTCTCGACGGTAAACACGACGACGTGCCGGAGCAGAATTTCTACATGAAGGGTGGCATCGAAGAGATTAAAGAATAATTCGGCAGGGCGTGCTCTCCGCAGCGCGCCGAATCAAAAATGGCCGCGACTATTAAACTCGAAATCGTCACGCCGGAGGCGAAAGTCTTCTCGGACGACGTGGACATGGTCACGCTCACCGGTTCAGAGGGTGAGATGGGTATTTTGCCACAGCACATGCCTTTGATGACACAGCTTGTCGCAGGCGAAATCATCGTGAACAAAGGCAAGGAAACTTTTTTCCTTGCGGTAGGTGATGGCTTTGTGCAGGTCACCGGTGACCGCGTCTCCATTCTCACCGACATGGCCATTAGTGCCGAGAACATTGACGAGGCGAAGGCCGAGGAAGCCCGCCGGCGTGCCGAAGTCCGTCTGGCTGAGAAAGTTAGCGATGAGGAAGCCGCGCGGGTTCACGCCGCGCTCACTCACGCCGCGACTCAACTCAAGGTTAAACGCCAGCGCCGGAAATAAAATTATAAAATTGCAGGGAAATTTTGATTTGTAAGTAACTCTGGATAGGCTAGTTACATAACTCAAGCCAATTTGACAAGCAGGTCAAATATTTGCGACAAACGAAAAACGTATTGACTTTGGACAGGTTTTGTTTAAAACTTGGACACTGATTGAATCTATAGTGAGGTAAGTTGTACGAGTTGTAAATATGAAAGCCTGCCTTCCGAGAAATTCCAACTGGCGGAAATATTCGGCTATTTTTTGCATTTTGCCAATCTTGGCTGTTTTTTTGAGTCAGTCGTGTGGGGGAGATCAACTCTCTCTTACTCCTGTTATGCCGTCGCAAGAACTCGGCTGGATTGTCGGCCCAAAGAAGGCGAGCTTGGGGACGCTAGCGAATATCGAAGTGCCTCAGGGATATCGCCTGACGGATGAAGCGGGGGCGCGGATTCTTCTTGAGCGGATGAAAAATCCCGTTCCTGATGGTCTCATTGGCATTTTAGCTCCGGATTCGGGAAAATGGTGGGTCGTTTTGACGTTCACATACGTTGGTTATGTAAAGGATGCGGATAAAGAAAGCATAAATCCGGCGGCGGTTTTGAAAGCCGTGCAGAAGCAGAGTGAGCTGCAAAACAGCGAGCGCACAGAACAGGGAATGGCATCCATCGTGTCCGTGGATTGGGAACGTCCACCGGTGTATGATGTGGAGAAACACTTATTGGAGTGGGCGATTCGAGCTGAAACGCAATCGTCGAAGGTGGTTAATGACACAGCGATGCTACTTGGCCGGCGGGGTGTTTTGGGAATCATCACGGTGCGGCCTTACCAGGCTTCGTCCGATTCGGTCCCGTTGCAGCAACTGATAGAAAATATCACGTATAAAGAGGGACAGCGCTATGCTGATTACCAAAGCGGTGATAAAATCGCCGACATCAGTCTGTCAGGGCTTATCGTTGATGACAAACATCCGGCTGCAAGCAGAACTTTGATTGCCAGTTCCGGTGGCAGCGTTGTTGCTTGGATTTATTCCGTCCTGGCTGGTTGTGTCGTAATGGGTGGGGGAGTGCTCGTTTACCAAAAGCGCCGACAGCGGAGAGTGCAGAGCGCAATTTATGCAAGTGGAAGGCACCCAGCCGCCGCCCGGCTCCCGTCGGGAAACGGCCAAGGGAGTGGCTCGGGTTCAGATGGCGTGAAGCCGTACACTGAAAAGACTGGCAGCATGGCGGACAACCGCGGCAAGCTCCGCCGGAAAAAGGTCTTTGACTACTCCAAGTTTTACACTCACGTGGTGATGGAGCTGTCTTCCCGGTCAAACGCGGGGGCGGGGCCGATGCTAAACGGGAGAACAAACAACCACGCGTATGAAACCAGCGAAGCCGGAGCAAATCAAACAATTGCAAGCGCCACCTTGGATTTGATTGCCAGTCAGAAAAACCTCATTGAAGAGCAAAGACGCTTGATGCAGCAGCAAACCAGGCTCATTGAAGAAAGACGCAAGCTCATTGAGGAACAAAACGCGCTTCTCAAGAGACAAACCGAAATGATCGAAAGCCAGTATTCCCTGAAACTGGAGTGAACGGTTTTGCCTGAAACCATTTCAAAGTGAGGATGTTACGAACAGCTAATTTTCCTCTTGACTTTTTGGAATATTGCGTCCAGAATTGGGACAAATTCGGCTCGGAATAAGACAACAAGACTCGTGATCCGCACACCTAAAAAAGTGGAAGGCGACGGTGAAAGAAATTCTTTCACGGCAGGGAAGAATATAACCATTTATGCCAACCCAATTACTGATTCCGCGGCGAAGTCCGGCACCCATGTTGATTGGTATTTCCGATGACGTTGAATTCTTAAGATGAAGAAAACTATGAAAACTTTGCGAATACTGGTTCTCTTCAGCGTGTTTTCGGTGATTGCAACCTTACACACCGGTGCTGCGCCGTTGTATTTTACCTCAACAAACGGACTGGCGGATTTGAGCGGTTCGCCTTTGGATGTAACCTATAATTCGACCAGTGGCAGCTTCCAAGTGAAAGGCGATCTGCAAGATTTTATAGACAGCTCGGGCACTGATACGGGAGATTACAGCGGTTATGGAGGTTACGTTATTTCTGCGACGATCAATAATGCGGGCGTCTTGGCGTCTGGAGGCTCAGTGACCATCATTGATTCTGCAAGCGACACCTTGCTTGCCGGCAGTCTGAAAAGTGGGGCGAGCGGAACGGCGTGGGGGTATTACAACAACAGCAGCATTGACCAATTTACGTTCCTGTTTACGGTTACCGGCGGAACTGTCGCCAGCGATTTTGGCGGGATAGGGGGACTCTGTGGGATTAGCTTGTTCGCAGACTTCAGCGGCAATAGTACTGGTACTGGTCATGATACCCCGTTCACCGGAACTTGGGGTGGAAGTTTTAATAACCTCAGAAGCAGTGGCGCAAATACGGGGAATGGTACTGCAGACATTTTCCCGGTTCCCGAACCTTCTTCATTTTTGCTCGTGTCGGCTGGCTTCTTGTGCATGATAACACTTCGTCGTCGGAACGCTTCCCGGGTATAAAACCCAACAATGAATCACGATGCTGTTGGCGCAGCCTAATGAAAAGTCATGGCTGTAAAAGCCAAAAAATGTAAAACAAAAACCAAGAAAGCAGAACCTTATGAAAACATGGATGCGGTTTGCAATTATAGTGGCGGCAAATGTTGCGGTGGCGGCATCATCGTTTGCTGGCCTTTTGAATGTGAGCGTGACCTTTCCGAAGGTCAACTACTTGAATAACGGCGTGTTTTCTCTGAGCTACACCCCCACCAACCAGTTGCTTTCGATCAATACGACGCCAACAACGATCGTGTTGGCCCCGTTGCAAACGCCCAACGTGGTCATCAACCCCAAAAGCCTCACAATAAACATTGTTGTGGACAACACGGGCACTTTGGTGGGCAGCGCGCCCGGCGATGGTGGTAATGACTTGGTTTTGTCCGGAACCGTAAAGTTAGTCGTCGGAGGTGTTACCAATGCCTACACAGGCGTGCTGCTGACGGGCCAGGTGTTCGGATTCGGTTACTTGCCGGGGTTGTCGAGTCAATATGATTTCCGCTTCACGCCGAATGGCGGTCCGCTCGCCAGTTTGTTCTGTGGAAACATCAGTGTTACGATGGCCAGTGAAGCTTCCACGTTCACGGGCAATTTCACCACCAATTTCAATGGCCGCACTAAAGGCATTGTGGGATCGGAAGATCTTATTCCGCCAACGATCGTTTGCCCGCCGGATATTACGGCTCAATGCCATTTTACCAACGGCTTGGCTGGAACGTATGTCAGTTATCCCACGCCCGCGGTAACGGACAATTGTGATCCGAACCCAACGGTGGTCTGCACTCCGCCGTCAGGCAGCTTCTTCGCCTTGCCGCCGCCGCCTGCCAACTCGACCAATTATGTGGTGACCTGCGTGGCCACGGATGCGGCCGGCAATACGAATGTCTGCACTTTTAACATCACCGTTCAGGACACGCTGCCACCCGAGTTTGCAGATACAAATAATCCGGTAGTTCAGTGCGGGGCAGGCGGCGGCCAAATAATTCTGACCAACGATCCGGGCGAGTGCTATGCGACGTTTACGTTCCCGATACCGACGGCAACGGATTGCTGCGGAGACACTGACACGGTGAGCGTGAGCGCCATGAATGAGAATGGAGCCACCATTATTCTCACCAATCTGGGCAATGGCATGTTGCAAGGGGAATTCCCGGTGGACGTAACGGGAACGAATCTCATTACCGTCACAGCCGATGACGGGCGGGGCAATACGGCGCAATGTCAAACGCCTGTGCTTGTGATGGACACCGAGCCGCCCACCCTGTTCTGCAGCGACCAGACCGTCACCTTCAAACCGATTCTTACCAATGCGCTAAGCTGCATTGAGGCGGATTTCGATGACGTATGCATTGCTTCCAACAACTATCTCTGGTTCAGCAGTGTGATAAAAAATCCGTCCTGTTGGAATAAGAGCGGTTCGTTCACGGTGCACATTTTCGATCAGACCATTCAACTGACACTGGACAACACCAATATCACTTTGGATGTGCCGGATGCGTATGTGACGTTCTCGAACGGCGTGGCCACCTCGACCGCGACGTTTACGAACGGGCAATGGTTCACATGCACGAAGTCCGGCCTTTCGGGGAATGTGTTTGCGTCAGGGTTGAAGTGGCAGGTTCCTTTTGACTTGAACAAACGTGGAGGCAGTTGCTGGGGCAGGGACCGAGACAGGGACTGTAACTTCCGCCGCCACGTCAACTCGGCAACCTGGTGTGCCCGGTTCGCGGTTGACACGCCCGGTATTACGATTCAGTGGCAATGGGGAGCGGTCGTGCAGACCAGCTTGACCAACGATTGCAATGCACTCGGCGTCAAACCGGTTGATGACAATCGCAGCAGTTGCTGGAAAAATACGGATCCCGCCGGTTCGTGTGAGAATTTCAAATCATTCCTGACGTGTGGCGGCCGCGGCAAGGGCTGGTGCTGGTATGGCTGGAACAGGCAGCCGGATTGCACCGGCGTCTTGAGTGATTGCAAACGCGCCAATCTTGGAATGGGAACAGTTTGCCTGGGTGCGGTTGAGTTTACACCGCCACTGGCAATTGACAACTGCGGCAAACCGGTGTCTGTGGTTTGCACGCCGCCGCCAGGCAGCATCTTGGGGCCGGGAGTGTACACCGTAACGGCCGTGGCGACCGACTCGAACGGCAACACCAATCAGTGCACGTTCAACCTTACGGTGTTATCGCCTTTGCAGGTGGTGTTTGACACGCCGCCGGATGACAATCTGGATGACAATACGGCTGAACCGGACGCCGGCTTCAGCGACATGAATTGTCCGGACGATCCCTCCACGACGGAGATCGTCACGCGATTCTGTGTTGGCGACAAGATTCTTCATGCGGTCAGGCTGTTGGATTGCAATGGCAATGACGTTACCTCACAGGAGGCTCCGTATGTGACGGTGCATATTGACGTCACGGAACGTGAGGGCACTTACAACAGTTCCCTTTTGGTCAATGATGTCCCGCTGAACTATGTTTGTGTGGGCAGTGCGGGCGGGATCATGGTGCCGAACTGTGGCGAATTCCAATACAATTTGAATACGAGCGGCTTTCAAGCTGGCACGATAAATAGCGATTTATTCTTCCGCTCATGCGTATGGGTTGAATATAACAGTTCGCGAGGCGTGCCTGTGGGCATGGAAGATGTCATCTTGGAAAGCAAGTAATGACCGCCGGCGTCCTGGCGCTGACGGAGAATTGAGATAGCATGGAACTCAGCGCAAGCTGGAGGCGCCAGGATGGAATCTTGATGGCAAGGAACTGAGTCAAGGCAAGATGAGAGGCCGCAATTCGATCTGGCTGCTGTTGGCGGTCGCAACGGTGGTGACAGAGCTGCTGGTATATTGGCAGTTTCACGGTCGGGTGACTGCCCCTTCCCGCCCCGGTGAAGCCAAAGGCGGGGCGAGCCACCCAAACGGGGCCGTGGAACAATCCCAAGGCGGCGAAATTCAATCCACCAACAGGATATTTCTGGCACGCCCGGATCAAGTGCTGGCAACGGTCAATGGCACGCCCATCACTCTCGGGGACTTGATGCTACTCCAATCAACCAATTCAGAGGCAGAGCAAAAAATTGATTCGGTAACATATAATTATTTCCTTCAACGCGCCATTAATCGCGAATTGGTCTTACAGGCCGCCAAGGCGCAAGGCGTCACCCTGAACCAGGCCCAGGAAGATCAATTGACAAAATTGCGGGCGGAACGGGAACAGCCAGAGCCGGGCCTCGTCAGTAAACTGACAGTGAATGCTGCAGAGATCGAGTTTGAGCTTCGGGATGCACAGGCATTTATGTTGCAGACTTCTCTTATGGCGCAGGCGGGTGCAACGCCCAATGTCACTCCCGATCAAGTGGAACAATATTACCAGGCTCACATTGCCGAATTTGGTGAATTGCCCGCTGATCCGCAGGCACGGCAGCAAGCCTGGCAGACGATTGATATCCAGATTCGCGGGCAACTGGCGGCCGGAATGCGAGCCGAATACCAACAACAACTGGATGCATACATGGCCCAACTCAAGGCTAGGGCGAATATTGTCGTAACACCTTTGATGGAATCCCCAATCGGCGTCCAGACAGGGTCATAGCAAACTGTCGCTGCCGCCGGTCCGGCGGACTTGGCGTTGAAAGAGCAGGGTGCTCAAAAACAATCAGCTTTCGATCACGCTGATTTCAACCGGCTCGACGTTGACGCCGTGTTTCTCCAGCCATTTGATGGCGGCTTTCACTTCATCGCGCGGGCCGTCGAGTTCGAGGCATACGATGCCGATTTCATCCGTCACGCTGGCCTGCCGGATGTTGGTGACGACCTTGAATCTGTGGCCGACTTCCCAAACGATTGGCTTCTTGATGAGCTTCGGCGGGAACATCAGCCATAATCGCTGTTGCGTGGGTGAACTGGATTTTGTTGCCGGAACCTTTTTCCTTTTGGTGACCATGACAAATTTCCTTTTTACGATTCAACCATTTAACGATTCAACGATTCAACCACCCGCAATCGCCGGAATGATGCTGATTTCGTCGCCGTCTTTGAGCGGGGTCTGTTTGTTTTTGAGGAAGCGGATGTCCTCCTCGTTCACATAGACGTTGACGAAGCGGCGCACCTCGCCTTTTTCATCCACGAGCCGTTCCTGGATGCCGGGGAAGCGCGTCTGCAATTCGACGATCGCCTCGCCAATGGTGGCGGCGTTGACTTCGACCAGCTCCTCGTTGTTGGTCAACTTGCGGAGCGGCGTTGGGATTCGGACTTTCTTTGGCATGATAAAAAAATGGGTTAATGGAGTTTTGGAGTGTTGAAATGATGAAACCCCATCACTCCATTACTCCAGCAATCCAACTTTTCTTTACACATTCACTTTCTCTTCATTCGCGATCAACGCTTCAAACTCGCGCAGGCTCGGCTTGATTTCACGCGGTTTGCCGACGTGGCCGATAATGGCGTCAAGCGTCTTCAATCCGTTGCCGGTGACGCAAAGCACCGCCGAATCATCACGCGGAATTTTGCCTGAATCAATCAGTTTCTTGGCCACGCCCACCGTCACACCGCCGGCGGTCTCGGCGAAAATGCCTTCCGTCTCGGCGAGCAGCTTCATCCCGTCGCGAATCTCATCGTCGGTCACGTCATCCGCCGCGCCGTTCGTGTCCCGCATTACCTTGAGCGCGTAGAAACCGTCCGCCGGCGTGCCGATGGCCAGCGATTTCGCAATCGTGTCCGGTTTGACCGGTTTAAAGAAATCCAAACCTGCTTTTTGCGCGACGGATATCGGCGAACAGCCGGTCGCCTGCGCGCCGTGAACGGCGTATTTCGTGTCCGGCACGAGGCCCAGCTTGATGAACTCCTGATAACCTTTCTGGATTTTCGTCAGCAACGAGCCGGACGCCACCGGCACGACGGTGTGCCGCGGTACGCGCCAGCCAAATTGCTCGGCGATTTCATACGCCATGCTCTTCGAGCCTTCGGCGTAATACGGCCTCATGTTCACGTTCACAAACGCCCAGCCGAATTTGCCCGCAATCTCGGCGCAAAGCCGGTTCACCTCGTCGTAGTGGCCTTTGATGCCAATCACGTGCGCGCCGTAAATCAACGAGTTGACAATTTTCCCCTGCTCCAAATCCGACGGAATAAACACGTAGGATTTCAATCCGGCACTCGCAGCCTGGGCGGCAACGGAATTCGCGAGATTGCCGGTCGAGGCACAGGCGACGGTGTCGAAGCCGAGTTCACGCGCACGGCTCAACGCCACGCTTACCACGCGGTCTTTGAATGACAGGGTGGGGTAGTTCACTGTGTCGTTTTTGATCCAAAGTTCGCGGATGCCGAGTTTTTTCGCGAGGCGGTCGGCTTTGACGAGCGGCGTGAAACCGACTTGCAGCCCGACGGTCGGATCGTTCGCCACCGGCAATAACTCGCGGTAACGCCACATTGTCTTCGGGCGCGATTGGATGGCCGCCTTGGTCAGCGACTTTTTGATGCGGTCGTAGTCATAGGCGACTTCGAGCGGGCCGAAGTCAAACTCGCAGACGTGATTGGCCGTGAGCGGATATTCGCGTCCGCACTCACGGCACTTCAGCGCCTTCATGTAACTACTGCGTTCTTTCATAAAATTTTCACCGTAGGACAGGCTTCCAGCCTGTCTCAAACTTTCCGTTTTTTATTCGTGAGACAGGCGCGACGCCTGTCCTACTTTTTTTCACGGCAACAAAAAAAAGCCCCGACTCATGACTGAGAAGGGGCTGACAAAATGTACGCACGCTTCTCATTTTTCCCAAACGAACCACGTTCAGGCTGGAATTGGCACCTGGTCGCCCCGAACGCATTCGGGACCGGTTGCCGTGGCGTCATCGGGCCAGTCCCTCGACCACTCTTCATGAGTCCGTCAAATCAACGGATGCGGATAAATTGATGTTAAATCTACGCCCTGTCAACAGATTTTTTTAGTTTCGGCAGAACGCGGCCTAATCACGGGGGCTGAGTTGTGTTTGATCCGCGTGCTCTTTCCTTCGCGCGGACGCTTTGTTGTCAAACAGCCCTTGTTTTGGACGCGGAGCACCGCATCGCTGCCAGCTGATTTTTTAGTTCAAAAATACCAGTTGACGAGATTTGCCAGCGGGCGTATAAATGCCAACGATTTGAGAGATTAGAGTAAGCAGTTGTCGGCACAAAGCAAATCACGGTTCCTCACCAATTAGTTGTGCCTGCAACAGCAAGACCACGCTGTATATTGTGGTTTTTGCTTTACTTAATCCGGCAACCTTGGTTGCCTAAACGCAGTTCAAGATCATGTATCTCAAAAACTTGACGCTTTTCGGCTTTAAGTCCTTCGCGGACAAGACCGCGCTCAATTTCCAACCCGGCGTCACCGCCATCGTCGGCCCCAACGGCTGCGGCAAGTCCAACGTCTCCGACGCCATCCGCTGGGTGCTCGGTGAGCAATCGGCCAAGGCGTTGCGCGGCGGCGAAATGGCCGATGTAATTTTCAACGGCACCGACGGCCGCAAGCCGATGGGCATGGGCGAAGTGTCGCTCACGCTCGGCGGTGTGGCTGAGGAAAGCCTGCGCGCGGCGGGCGTCGAGGTTGCCTACGACGAAGTCACGCTCACGCGCCGAATTTTCCGTGACGGCAACAGCGAGTATTTCCTGAACCGCACGCCGTGCCGGCTCAAGGACATCCAGCAACTGTTCATGGGCACAGGCGTGGGGCGCACCAGTTACAGCATTCTGGCGCAAGGCCACATCACACAGATTCTTTCCAGCAAACCGGAAGATCGCCGGATGATTTTTGAGGAAGCTGCCGGCATTACGAAATTCAAGAGCCAGAAAAAGGAATCGCTCCGCAAGCTGGAATACACCGAACAAAATCTTTTGCGCGTGGCCGATCTCGTCCGCGAAGTGAAACGGCAGATCGGCTCGCTCCAGCGCCAGGCCGGCAAGGCGCGCCGTTATAAACAAATTCAAACGGAACTGCAGCACCTCGACACGCAACTCGCGCGGCATCAATTCGACGTGCTGCAGGCGGAAATTTCCGGAAAGCAGGCCGCCGCTGAAAAACTGCGAAACGAAATCGAACGAGGTTCGGCTGACGTGCTGAGTTTTGAAAACGAAATCGCCCAACTTCGCGAGCGGCTTTCGGAACTGGAACATGAGGTCGCCGCCCACCAGCAGCGCGGACTGGAATTGAAGGGCGAAATGGACCGGCACGAGAGCCGGATTCAGTTCAACGAGGAACGTCTGCGCGAACTGGCGTCGCAAAACACGAAAGCGCTCGCCGACATCACGCAGGCCGAGGAGCGCTGCCGCGCCGCACAGGGAGAATCAAAAGCCGTGGCCGAAAAGTTGGCTGCCTCCGAAACCGCGCTCGCGCAGCATCGCCGGACGCTGGAGACGAAGCGACGGGCGTTGACGAAAGTTGAAGAAGATTTGAAACAACGGCAGGAATCGCTGCGCGAAGGGCAGGCGGCTGCGTTCGCCGCCGCACAGGATTTGACGCGCATCCGCAACGAGATCACCGCCCTCGACTTGCAGAAGCAGGGCAACAGCATCCGGCTTGAAAAATTGTCCGCGGAAAAAATCCAGCTGGAAGAGGAACGCACGCGGCTGGAAACGCGGTTGCAGGAATTCACCGCGAGTGTCGAGGTCGAAAAGTTGAACGCGCAGACCAAGCGCGGTTCGGTGGAGCAACGGCAGAACCGTTTGCGTGAACTCCAGGTGGAGTTGCAGGCCTCGTCCGCCGAACAGGACCAGTTTTTGCAGGCGCAGGCCGAGAAACGCACCCGCCTGAAGGTGCTCGAGCAGCTCGAAGGTTCGCACGAGGGCTTCAGCGCGGGCACCCAGGCCGCCTTGCGCCAGTCGCGCAAGGTCATCGGCTCGCTCGCCGACCGCATTCGCGTGCCGGATTTGTATGTCGTCGCCATCGAAAATGCGCTCGGTCACCATTTGCAACTCGTCCTGACCGAACGCCCCGAATCCGCACAGCAGATTCTCGCCGACCTCAGCGCCAGGAAGGTCGGACGCGCCAGTGTCGCGGCCCTGGCCATGGAATACGACGACAAACAGCTTGCATTTGAAGGCGACATGGCGCCGGGCGGCGGCCTCGAGGTGATTCAAAACGGCTTGCAGAAGGGGCAAGTCATTCATGCTTTGGCCGTGGTCCAGGCCGAACCATCCGTGGATAAACTCCTGAAGGCATTGTTGGGCCGCACCTTCATTGCTTCCGACCTGGCCACGGCCACGGCCCAGATTCAAAACGGTCACGCGGGCTGCGATTTTGTCACATTGACCGGCGATTTGCTGAGCCGGCACGGTGTTTACACCGGCGGTTACTTGAACGGCAACGGCAATCCCAAAGCTCCGGCTTCGATTCTCGGGCGCAAAAACCAGATCTCCGAACTTCAAGGCGAACTGACGGAGGTCCAAACCCGTGTCGCCGAGATGAGCCGCAAACGCGGCGCCTTGCTGGGCGAACAGACGGAGTTGCAGGCCAGCTTGCAACAGGCGCAGACGGAATTGCGCGAGCAGGAAGTCGCCATCGCCACGCGCGAAGGTGAATTCAATGCGCTGCAAAATTCAAACCGGTTGCTGCACCAGAAAATTGAGACGGTGGTTTTTGAAATTCAAAGCCTCGCGGCGCAGGAGCAGGAAGGCTCACAGAAACGCAATGCGCTGGCCGCGCAGTTAAGCGAACTTGAAGCCCGTGAACGCGCCGGACAGGAAAAGGTCGCCGCGCTCGCGACCGAGCTTGAAAATCTTCGGCAGCAACGCGATGCCGCCAATGCCGCACTGACCGAAAGCAAGGTGGCGTTTGCGGCAGAGGAGCAGTTGCTGGCCTCGTTCCGCCAGCAACAGCAGGCTTTGGAGCAGCGCATCCATGAACTTTCTCAAGTCATCGAACAACGCCGGAGTGAGTGTTCGTCGTTCGTCACGCGCAGGGAGCAGGCGGAATCGGAGATTCAGGATTCGCGCAGCCAGATCGGGCGCTTGGTAGGCGAATGTGAGTCAGTGGGCAGGCAAACTGCCGGGTTGTCGGCGCAAAAGCAATCGCAGGAAGGCGATGTGGCCGCACGCGAGGAAAATTTAAGGACGCAGCGCAGCCGGTTGACAGAATTGCAGAACCAGCGCGGCACGCTGGACGTGGAACTGGCACAGAAAAACATGTCCGTGCAAAATTTGCGCGAGCGGATCCAGCAGAAATACCACGTCAACCTCGACGACGTGCGCAGCAAATGCATCACCATCACGCTTGCCGATGAAGGCCCGGCGAAAGTGCACGTGTTGACGCCGGAAGAAATGGCGGCGGCGGGCGCGGCCACGGATTGGAACGCCGTCGCGCAACAGCTCGAGGCGCTGCAAAAGCGGCTCGACGAAATCGGCCCGGTGAACCTCGTGGCCATCGAGGAATACGAGGAAACCGAGCAGCGCTATCAATTTCTTACCAAGCAGCACGACGATCTGGTTTCGGCCAAGGCGCAGTTGCTGGAAATCATCAACCGCATCAACATCCAGACGCGGCAGATGTTCAAGGAGACGTTCGAGAAAATCCGCGACAATTTCCGCGTCATGTTCACCGAGGTTTTCGGCGGCGGCAAAGCGGATTTGATTCTGGTGGACGAAAACGACGTTTTGGAGAGCGGCATTGAAATCATGGCCCGTCCGCCCGGCAAACAGTTGCAAAGCATTTCACTGCTGTCCGGTGGTGAACAAACGATGGTGGCGGTGGCCTTGATGTTTTCGATTTATCAGGTCAAACCGAGTCCGTTTTGCGTGCTGGACGAATTAGACGCGGCACTTGATGAACCGAATATCAACCGCTTCGTCCGAATCCTGCAACGGTTTCTGGCGCATTCGCAGTTCATCGTCATCACGCACAACAAGCGCACCATCAGCATGGCCGACGTGCTTTATGGTGTGACAATGCAGGAACACGGTGTGAGCAAGATTGTCGGCGTGAAATTCCACAAGACCGAAGGGGCGGAAGGCGCCGCTACACAGTCCGAAGAATCCGCCGAGGTCGTGATGGCGAAATGAATTGGTAGGGCCGCGCTGCCGCGCGGCCTAAATCCAAGGACAAGCAGCAGCTCGTCCCTACCGAATTCACCACGAGTAATGCACGGTGTAAGTAACCGTCCGTTCTTCGTCGGGTTTGACCGGCACACGGAATTCAATCGTCTGCGCGTCGGTTTTCTTGAAGTCGTCTGACTTCTGGGTAATTTCCCAATTGCTCCAGCGGTAAAGATGTTCGACGACGCGGATTTCAACCGGCTCCTTCTTGCGGTTGCGCAGCTTGATCTCGAACGATTCGTTCAGCCACTTGTCGCCGGTATCCACTCGGAAATTCGTCTGCTTGCGTTCGCCGACGAGGTCGAAGGCATTCCCGGTGGTCACACGGATGGTCTCGTTGCGCGGCGTGTGGTCAATCTGGTCCTCGCCGACGAATTCCAACTGGCCGTCGGCGTCGCGGCGATAAAACCGCAGTTTGCCCTTGGGCAGTGCGATACCGAGATGATTTGTCTCCGCGTTCACGAACTCGCGCATCACCGCGACCTTTTTGTTGCCGGTGGAGCCGTAACCCTGGTCGTAATTCAATCCTCCATAGAACCGGTAGCCTGATTGGACGCCATCATAAACATAAATCGTTGGCGCCACTACATTCTCAGCATGAACGAATTCAACCTGTTTCGTCTCGCGGTCGTGTAATGTCGTCAGCCGCGCGATGCTGTAAAGATGAAATTCGTCGAAGGCTTTCTCGGTAACGGCTGGGGCCGCATTTATTGCCTCCGTCACCATCATTTTTCTCATTGCTCCCATATAAACTTGCGGCTGGATTTTATTCACGTCGCCGGCCATGAGTTTGATTCTGGCGTTTTCGAAGGTCTTGCCGCTCTGGTTGCTCATCGTGATCCAGCCGACGAGGTCCACGTTGTTGCCTTTCTCTGGCGAAACCAGGTTGTAATCCGCCTCCCAAGTGAAACCGCCGGTGACATAGCCGACTTCGGCGTCGAACTTGCCCGGCTTGTCGGATTGGAGCAGCCAGTTCAGCGTGGGCTTGAGCACCGTGTCGTCGCCCAAATCGGGAAACAACGGCTGTCCGGGCAGGCTGAACTGCAATTTGCCATTCACTTCGATGATGGGCTGTTCCGGATTGCCGCCCGGCACATAGCCGCTGCGGATGATTTTGCCGGGAATGAGTTCGCGCACCTGCGTGTTGTCCTTCATCCGCACGGTTTCAAAGTCAATTGTCTTGCCTTCGAACAGCGAGAGCAGCAATGGTTCGCTGACCGGATCGTTCCGATAATTTTGTTCGAGGATTTGGAGCGAATGTTTGGCGCTGGGATCGCGCAAAATCACCGAATCCGGCTCCACCTGCGCCGTGGCGTCGGTGTAACGGACGGAGTTGACGCCGGCCTGGAGGTCGAGCGGCACGGTATCGCGCACGACGGCGAAGTTTTGGTTGTAAATCGTGAGGGCCGGTTCGGCGGTCAGGATGGCCGGGGCCAGCGCGCCGGCGATTAAAAGAATGGAGGTCAGATTTTTCATAAATTTGATTGGTACAAAGTTTGGCTGCATCTCCCAATTGGACGGGGTTGCTGGCGGAATACTCCCGCGGGGGAAGTCTGACAAGCAGTTTCCAGTGGAATTTAAACCAGTTTCGGTTGAAACAATTTTGCGACGAGGCCGGTCCAGCCGGTTTGGTGCGAAGCGCCCGCGCCGCGGCCGGTGTCGCCGTGGAAGTATTCATGGAAAAGCACGTAATCACGGAACTGCAGATCGGTCGCGAGTTTGGGATGATATTTCAAAACCGGTCGCTGGCCGTCCGTGCCTTTTAGAAACAGGCGCGTGAGGCGTCGTGACAGTTCATTGGCGACTTCGTTGATGGTCATCCACCGCCCGGAGCCAGTCGGGCATTCGATTTTGAAATCGTTGCCATAGTAATGATGGAATTTTTGCAGCGATTCGATGAGCAGATAATTGAGCGGCATCCAGACCGGCCCGCGCCAATTGGAGTTGCCGCCGAAAAGGCCGTTCTGCGATTCGGCGGGCCAGTAACAAACCTCGTGCGTTTTGCCGCCGCAATCGAGGTGATACGGCTGGTGTTCATGCGCCTTGGACAATGCCCGCACGCCGTGGTCGCTCAGAAATTCGCTTTCGTCCAGCGCGCGGCGCAGCAGGCATTTCATGCGATGACCGCGCAGCAACGAGAGCAAACGGCGTTCGCCCATGCCGCATTCGTGCCAGCGCGAAACCAGCTTCGCCAGGTCGGGACGATAATTCAGAAACCATTCCATCCGGCCGGCAAAGTCAGGCAGTTCCTTCGGCAACCCGGGTTCGAGCACCTCCACCGCAAAGAGCGGAATCAGACCGACCATGGAACGCACTTTGAGCGGCACGCTTTGGCCGTCCGGCGCGCAGAGGCGGTCGTAGTAAAATTCATCCTGCTCGTCCCAAAGGCCGAGTGCGCCGTCCTCGACGCCGTTGATGGCGGCAGCGATGCCGAGGAAATGCTCAAAAAACTTGGTCGCGATGTCCTCGTAAACCTTGTTGTGCCGTGCCAGTTCCAGCGCGATGCGCATCAGGTTCAGGCAATACATTGCCATCCAGCTCGTGCCGTCGGCTTGGTTGATAAACCCGCCGCCGGGCAGCGGTTTGCTGCGGTCGAACACGCCGATGTTGTCGAGGCCGAGGAAACCGCCCTGGAAAATGTTGCGGCCCTGCGCGTCCTTGCGGTTGACCCACCACGTGAAGTTCAACAGCAACTTGTGATACACGCGTTCGAGAAAGGCGAGATCGCCGGGATCGTTGGGATTTTTTTCGCGCCGCTGTTTGCGGTCAATCTGAAACACACGCCACGCGGCCCAGGCGTGAACGGGCGGGTTCACGTCGCCAAACGCCCATTCATAGGCGGGCAACTGGCCGTTTGGGTGCATATACCATTCGCGGTTGAGCAACACGAGCTGGTGCTTGGCGAACGCAGCGTCCACCTGCGCGAGCGGAATGCAGTGGAACGCCAGGTCCCACGCGGCATACCAGGGATATTCCCATTTGTCCGGCATGGAAATGACGTCCGCGTTGTTGAGATGTTGCCAATCCGAATTGCGGCCATGTTTGCGTTCCGGTGGCGGAGGCGGCTGGGCGGGATCGCCGCGCAACCATTCCGGCACGTCATAATAATAAAATTGCTTGCTCCAAATCATGCCGGCGAATGCCTGGCGTTGGACGAGGCGCGCATCGGCGTCGGAAACGCCCTTCTGTAATTCGGAATAAAATTCGTCCGCATCACGAATGCGTTGGGCGAAGATGGCGTCGAAATCATCAAAGTAGGACAGGCTTCCAGCCTGTCTCTGACTTTTGGATTGGTCCGATTTATTAAGACTGTCAGAAGATGGAGACAGGCGTGACGCCTGTCCTACGAGACGCAAGCGAATCTGCGCGGACTTGCCGGCTTCCATCGTCAGCCTGTAATGCACACCGGCCTTTGTGCCTTCGAGATTTGGATTAACAGCGGAACGGTTGCCATGGACGATGTATTCGTGGAAGGCGTCTTTGAAATGACCGGCAGCTTGGTTTAAACCGAAGAGACGGGAAAAATTTGTTTCGTTGTCGCAAAACAAAATTTCCGGTTTACCGTCGCAATACAGGGCGTAACTTCCCAGTTCAGCGTGTTTGGCTAAAATGATCGCGTTCTTCGTCAGGAAAAGGTTCGGTTTGGCTGAATTGTTCCACGACCACATATTGCGAAACCAAAGCTGCGGCAATATGTGCAAGCTCGCTTCTTCCGGCCCGCGATTGTGGACGGTGACGCGCATGAGGATGTCTTCCGGCCCCGCCTTGGCATACTCGACGAACACGTCGAAGTAGCGGTCGTCGTCGAAAATGCCCGTATCGAGCAGCTCAAATTCCGGCTGGTCCTTGCCGCGCAGACGGTTTTCCCCGATCAGACGTGCATAGGGAAATTCCCGCTGCGGATATTTGTAAAGCATCTTCAGATAGGAATGGGTCGGCGTGGCGTCGAGGTAATAATAAAGCTCCTTCACATCTTCGCCGTGGTTGCCTTCGCTGTTCGACAGGCCGAAAAGACGCTCTTTCAAAATCGGGTCCTTGCCGTTCCATAGCGCCAGCGAGAGGCAAAGACGGCATTGATCGTTACTGATGCCGGCGATGCCGTCTTCGCCCCAGCGATAGGCGCGGCTGCGGGCGTGGTCGTGCGGGAAATAATCCCAAGCCGTGCCGCCGGGACTGTAATCTTCACGCACCGTGCCCCATTGCCGCTCGGAAAGGTAAGGCCCCCACAGTTGCCAGGGGACTGTGCCGGTGTGGGCTTCAGCCAGACGTTCTTTTTCTGAATTCATTTATCTTGTTTCAACCGCCGGTCTCGAATCCTAGATAAAGCGTCATACCGCCGTCCACAAAAATGCTCGTGCCGTGGATATAATCCGATGCCGGCCAGATGGCCGCGTGCCCGATGTCACTCGGTTCGGCGCAGCAGCCTCTGCTCTTGCTTCGCTGTGCTTCAAGTCAAGCTGGCTTGCCGGGTCGAAGCTTGAAGCGTCTGTATCGAGTGTGTGACCAGCGGCTCGCCTTCGCTACGCTTCCGCCTTCGTTTCACTACGGCGAGACGAGTCGGCGCGGCAATCTTCGCTTTCGCTGCGCTTCAAATCAAGAGTTGGCTCGCCGAGCCGTAGCTCGCAGCGTCCTTTTGTGGTATGTCTCTGATAGCCCGCCTTCGCAAGGTTACGGCGCGGCAGCCTTCGCTCTTGCTACGCTGCGAGCGAAGGCTGGTGCCGGTGGTGAGACTCGAACTCACACGACTTTTTACGGTCCCAGGATTTTAAGTCCTGTGCGTCTGCCATTTCGCCACACCGGCGCTCCGTGCGCAAACGCTAGCCCTGATTTTTGATGAATGAAAGCGTGAATTTTCCGGGTGGTGTCGGATTTGAAACCAGTTCTACGACGGGATTAGATGGGCGCAGTGCGGGTTACAAATTTGACACGACCAGGCTGGATTGGAAGTGAGCGTTCGCGTATTTGGCATCGGGCTTGGCCTTCAAGCCTGCTGGCCGAATGACAAGCATGTGAACACGAACGGGAAAGACCATCACGTTAAGGTCTGCGTGGTATCACAGTCCGGCGCAAATTGAGTTCGCGAATGGTGTTTTCACCTTTTTGATTTATCTTGCCAGCATTTACCATGGCGCAAGTTGTTCACAATATGGAACTTAGAACCTGGTAATATTTTGAAAGATTTTTTGAAAGAACCATCTTTTTTACACGAGTTATAGATGGAAGGGCTGTATGGTGCAGCCCCTTGGCAAAACTATGAAAACAACTATGAAATCACGAGGCGGGCACGGGGCTGTCAGCCAGAGTGCGCCAATAACTCCTGAAATCCAACAAAACCGTTTGACGAAACACGCCTTCACCCTGATTGAATTGCTGGTCGTCATTGTCATCATTGCCATTCTGGCGGCGACGCTCCTGCCGGCGCTGGCCAAGGGGAAATATCCCTCCCAAGTCATTAACTGCGCATCCAATTTCAAGCAATGGACGGCGATGGCCAACGTCTATGCCAGCGACGATCCCAATGGCGCGTACCCGAGTTTTGTTGCTTCCGCCTGCGGTGGCAACCCGACCGACGTTTCCACCAACTTTATTCCCGACCTTGTGCCTTATGGAATGACGGTGCAGATGTATTTTTGCCCGGTTAGAGACAGGGATGTATATACGGCAAATCAGCAATTCAGGAATGGCTTCGGTTCGCTTACAGCCCAACATAGGGATCTGCAAACGATAAATGACCTCAACTTGTGGGTAACCGAGGCAAGGTCCAACAACGGACAGTTTGCAAAACTTATACACGAATGGTGGGTGCCGCGGTCGAATTCCGATTGGGTCGTCGCAGGCCTGACAATATTCCCCGATCCGCACTTTCCGCAAGGCATATGTCCTCCCGGTTCCCCCGGTTGGCCGGCCAAACCAAGCGACGCGTTTGTAAGCACTCAACCAATTGTTAGTGATTATACGGAAGCCGTAGGTTACACCACCAACATCAATGATATTCCAAATACCGGAGCTCACTTTTACAATGGCGTACTGCATTCCGTCAATGTGGGCTATGGCGATGGTCACGTGGACACGCATCTCGCTGGGATCATCCAATGGCAGTACACCGGCAACAACGGGCAACAATCCACCTTTTATTGAAAACACCGGGAAAATGGGCAGAACGAAATTAATGGCAATTTTTTTTGAATCAGAGGATTTTTTAAGGCGAAAAATATTTCACCAACTCATTGAAGGTCATTTCTTCAAGTGCGTTGTTGATATTGCCGATTAATTGCAATTCAAACCGCACCATCCTGGTGGTTTTTCCCTGCCACCGTTATTGAATAATGAAGTCGCCGAAGCTGGTCACTGGCGGATCTGCGGAAGCGTCGTAGAATGTCACAAAGAGACTGCCCATTCCCTGACCCGTGAACGTGGTTTGAATATAAGAAACACTCCCGGCCTCCACACCATCGCTGTAAGTTAGAACCAGCATTCCGCCCAGCGGACCGTATGTTGTGAAGGTATAGCTGCCCGACGATACCCCGGAGTTGCTGGAACCTGTTTCAGTCTGGCTAAACGTCCCGTCCCCGAACGTCACTACGTCAACAACTCCATTTGCATTTGTTGCGTAAAGGGTCTGCCCGGCCAGCAAGGTCGGAACCCAATTTGTCGGCGCAGACCAGAAACTGATGGCCACGATGATATTGCTGCCAAGATCGTCCTGATTGGTCAACACGCAGAAATTCGGCGCGATAAACGTCAATGTCACCGGCGCAACAGCGTTGGCAACGGTTGGCGGCGCGGTATAGTTGAAACTCAGCTCGGCGCTATCAGCACTTAATTTGGTGTAAGTGTAAGGTCCCACACCATTAGCGTAATTGGTGGTAAACGAGTTCTGGGCGAACGTAGCGGTCCCAAAATTCATTTCAAACGAGCCGTCAGGTTGTATTACCAGCGCCGCTGAACCGGCCAATGAAACGGGCGCATTCCCGCCCGATGATTCCGACAGCATCGCAAATACACCTGTATCGGCCGTCGGCGCGTTGTTCGAAGCGCCATAGGCGGTGGCATAATACGTACCGTAATTGGTCGCGCCAAAGGTGAGTTGCATAAAGTTCGTTTTATTGGGTTGCGTCACTGTCAGCAACGCTCCCAACGGGCTGTATTGCTTGAACGTGTAGTTCCCGTTCGTCACCTGGCCGTCGGCATTGGTAATGGTCAGCGTGCTCGGTCCAAAGGACTCTGTCGTCAGTTGCCCGTCGGCGATGAGCGCCGATGTCTTTCCGTTCACCGAGGTGGGAGCCCAAGTGGGCACCGACCAGAAGCTGATTGTCCCTGTATTCACCACATTGCTCTGGTTGCTAAAGATGCACTCGTTGTTGGTGATGAAGGTCAGCAACACGACCGTCTTGGTGCCCGATATATTGGGCGGAGCGGTGTAAGTGATGGACAACTGCGCTGTATTCGGATTCAGTTTCGTGTAACTGTAGTTGCCAACGCCATTGTCATAGTTGGTATTGCCCGAGTTCTGGCTGAAGGTGCTGGTGCCAAAACAAAGGTAAAATGTCCCGCCACCGTTCTCATTCACAGCTCCCATCAACCCGGCAAGCGAGTTCGGCGACGTGGCGTACGCAAAAGTTACCTTGTTAGTGGGCGAGAGGTTGCCGCTGGTGTCCACGGCATAGGCCTGGACGGTGTTGGTGCCGGGTGTCAGCGTCACATACGCCGTCCAGTTGGTCCAGTTGTTGCCGGTCGTCGCCGCCGTCCAGCTCCGGTCGTCGCCGCCGTCCAGCTCGAACCGTTCAACGAATAATACACCGTCCCCACCGCCACGTTGTCGCTGGCCTTGCCTGTCACCGTAAATCCGCCATTGGTCCACTGCTGGTTGGAGGTTGGGGTCACAATGCTCACCGTCGGCTTCTGCACATCCACAAGATTGGCCCGCAACGTCAGGTTGGTCACCATGGTGAACTGCAGCGTGGCACGATTGGTCAACAGGTGGCTGGACCCATCCGTCCAGTTGGTGAAGGCAAACCCCGACGACGCATTGGCGGTCAACGTGTAGTTCTCGTTGATGGCCAGCGGCGTTCCATTTGTGTAGTTGGGATTGAGCGTGCCCCACTTGGGATTGACCGTGCCGAGTCCGAAGATCTGCACCGTCAAGGGCTTGAGCACCACATATTCAAATCTGACCGTGTTGGTGGGCGAGAGGTTGCCGCTGGTGTCCACGGCATAGGCCTGGACGGTGTTGGTGCCGGGTGTCAGCGTCACATACGCCGTCCAGTTGGTCCAGTTGTTGCCGGTCGTCGCCGCCGTCCAGCT
>JBEKMU010000016.1:0-33182 GCA_049523555.1 Verrucomicrobiota bacterium
CCGGGTGTTCCAATGGCTGTCGCTGGTCATCGTATGCGGGTTGTGCTACGAGGCCGCGGCTCAAGCCTTGATCAACACCGCGGCGTGGAGCACACCGACCAGTTACGTAGCGGGCTATTTGATTCTGGCGTTCCTGGTCTGGTTTGTGTTTGTGCTTCTCAAGAAAATTTTTGTTCCCCGGCTGACCGGCAGCAATATTTTCGGCAGTGGTGAATACTATCTGGGAATGTTTTCGGGCATGATTCGTTTTGCGTGCATGCTTTTCTTCGCGCTGGCCCTGCTGAACGCGCCGGTGTACACCCCGGCGGAAATCCAGGCCCACCAGGCCTACGTGAAACGCTGGTTTGGCGGCGGCATCTATGGTGGTAATTACATTCCCGATTTGCATACGGTGCAGGAAAGCGTTTTCAAAAAATCCTTCGTCGGTCCTTACATCAAGGATTATCTGGGCACGCTGCTGATCAACATCGGGCCGCCCGAGCCCAAAAAACCGGCGGCCAAAACCGGCGTGATTACGATCCATCAATGACCCGCGCCGGCGCGCGCTGAATGAGCATGGCCGGTTTCTCTTCCGCAACCCTCGAACGCATCCGCGCCGCCAGTGATATCGTGGACGTTATCGGCTCCTATCTGCCGTTGAAAAAGGCCGGGGCCAACTTCGTCGCGCTCTGCCCGTTTCACAAGGAAAAGACGCCCAGCTTCAGCGTCAATCCGCACCGCCAGATTTTTCACTGCTTCGGCTGCCACAAGGGCGGCGACGTGTTCACCTTCGTCAAGGAATACGAAAACATCGGTTTCGTGGACGCCGTGCGCCGGCTGGCCGACCGCGCCAAAATTCCCATCGAATTCGACCAAAGCCCCGGCGAACAGCAATCGCGGCATCTCAAAGACCAGCTCCTTCAAATCCACGAGCAAATCGCCCAGCGCTGGCAAAATTGTCTGCTCAATGAAGCCGCCGGACAACTTGCGCGTGATTATCTGGCCAAACGCGGTGTATCGCCGGAGGCCGTGAAACTGTTTCGACTCGGCGCCGCGCCGGATGCCTGGGACGACACCGTCAACTGGGCCAAAAGCAAGGGGCACGAACTCGCGCTCGTCGAAAAAGCCGGCCTCATCATTCAGAAATCCGAGAACCCGGAGGCAAAACCCCAGACCCCAGATGCCAGACCCGAGACCCGAAACTACTACGACCGTTTCCGCGGGCGGCTGATGTTCCCCATCTGCGACGAGCAGGGCAGGGTGATTGGCTTTAGCGGACGGGTTTTGTCCGGCGACGAAAAAACGGCGAAATATGTCAACTCGCCCGAGACACTCATTTTCACCAAGAGCAAGGTCTTCTTCGGTCTCGACAAATCCAAACGCGCGCTGCTCGATGGCGGCTTCGCCGTGGTCTGTGAGGGCCAGCTCGATTTGATTGCGTGTTTCATGGGCGGCATGCAAAACGTCGTCGCGCCGCAGGGCACCGCGTTCACCGACCAGCAGGCACGCATCCTCAAACGTTACGTGGACGAAGTGGTGCTCTGCTTCGATTCCGACGAAGCTGGCCAGAACGCCGCTGTGCGGTCGCTTGACCACTTGCTCGCGTCCGGCCTGGCGGTGCGCGTCGCCATCGTGCCCGCGCCGCACGACCCGGACAGTTTCATCAAAGCTAACGGCGGCGAGGCCTTTCGCAAACTCGTCGAAGGTGCCGAAGGATTTTTTGATTACTTTTTGAACCGGCTGTGCAGGTTGAACGACACGGCAACCGACCGCGGCCGGAATGCCGTCGTGCGCGGCATGGCCGAAGCCCTGCACAAAACCGGCAACGCCGTTTTGATTGATACCTACGCGCAAAAAACGGCGTTGCGCCTGGGGGTTTCGCCCGAAGCCGTGCGCGCTGAATTCAAAAAGGTTCGGAGTTCGGAGTCCGGAGTCCGGAGTTCGGAAAACGAAGATTCAACGGCGAATGAGCCGGAAACACCGAGCCGGCCTTCGGCGCAGGAATTTTGGCTGTTGAAACTGCTTTTGTTGCACGACGAACTGGCTGCGTGGGTGGCGTTGCATCTGGACGCAAACTGGATTGCGCATCCGCTGGCGCGGAAAATTGTCGAGCAGCGATTGGCGGCGCAGACGAAGGAGACCTGGAAAAGCCTGGCCGCCTTTCTGGATGAATGCGAAACGCCCGAAATGCGCAGCCTCGTCACCGAAGCCGCCGCCGAGGACCGCAAAATTCCCAATCCTGAACAGCAACTCGCCGACGTGTTACTGCGCCTGCGCAATCAATTTCTGGACCGGCAGATTGCCGCCTGCATTCAGCAGGCAAGCCAACCGGGAATTTCCGAGTCCGATCAAATTAAATTTTCGCGGGAGGAACAAGAATTGCGGAAACAAAAGCGCGCACCGTTGAAGTGACCCGCCTTCTCCCGCATTGCGGGATTCGGCGTGGCAAACAAGTGGCGGGTGACAAGCCACTGTCATCGCTCGGTCCGCGCCACATGTCACGTGTCACTTGCCACCTGAGACTTGGTTGGCGGTCTTCACACTCACCGGAGAATGATGGTGGATTTTAATTTTCAGCAACGGCCTGCCTAATATCATTGTCATCAAACATCATTTGACGTGATTTTTTTGCTGCTAGCGGTTACCATGACCCATGTATGAGGGCGTTCGCAGATTCAGTTTGCTCTCGGAGCGAAATGCGTTCCGCATTCGGCACAGACCGCCTATGAAAACTCATCTGGGAAATTGTTTCGCACTGACGCTGGCCGCGCTGGCGCTCAATTTATTTGTCATTCAACCTGCCCAAGCCGCTTCCTGGGTCACCAACGGCCCAATGACCACTGCACGTTATAACCATACGGTAACGTTGCTGCCCAATGGGAAGGTGCTGGTCGCGGGGGGGCTACAATGACGCCAGCGGCGCTCTTTCCAGCGCGGAGCTGTACGACCCGGCCACCGGAACGTGGACGAACACCAGCTCGCTGAACACCGCTCGCTACGCTCACACGGCAACGTTGTTGCCCAATGGCCAAGTGCTGATCGTGGGGGGCTATAACGGCAGTAGCTATCTGGCCAGTGCCGAGCTGTATGACCCGGCCAGCGGGACGTGGACGGCGACCGGTTCGCTGAACACGGCACGCCGGTATCACACGGCGACGTTGTTGCCCAATGGCCAGGTGCTGGTTGCCGGGGGCGCTAGCGGCAGCGGCTGGCTGGCCAGCGCCGAGGTGTATGATCCGGCCAACGGGACATGGACAGCGACCAACTCACTGAATACCGCACGCGGCAGTCACACGGCGACTTTGCTGCCCGATGGCACGGTGTTGGTTGTGGGGGGCTGGAATGCCAGCAGCGGCAATCTGGCCAGCGCGGAGCTGTACGATCCGGCCAGCGGGACGTGGACAACGACCGGCCCGATGCCCATCGCACGCTATTTTCACACCGTGACGCTGCTGCCCAATGGCAAAGTGCTGGTCGCGGGAGGCTATGGCAACAGCGGCGATCTGAACACCGCCGTGCTGTATGATCCGGCCAGCGGGACATGGGCGATGACCGGCCACCTAAACTACTACCCACGCGATTACCACACGGCGACATTGCTGCCTAATGGCAGGGTGTTGGTCGCTGGGGGGGGCAATATATATGGCGGCTCTTTGAGCAGTGTTGCTGAACTGTATGATGTCGGTCTGGGCTTCAAAGCCTCCTGGCAGCCGCGGATTGCCACCATCACCTCGCCGTTCACCAGCGGTGGGTGCCTGGCGCTCACCGGCTCACAGTTCCGGGGCGTGTCCGAAGGTTCCGGCGGCAACACTCAAGATTCGCCGGCGGATTATCCGCTGGTGCAATTGCGCAGCTTGGCGAACGAGCAGACCGTGTTCCTGCTGTCCACGAACTGGTCCACGAATTCGTTCACCTCCGCGCCGGTGACCGGTTTGCCAAACGGCTATGCGCTGGCGACGGTGTTCGTCAATGGCATTCCCAGCACCGCCAGCGTCCTCTACATTGGCCCGATTATCCTGACCGATCCGACCGAGCTGCCTGGTGGCGCTTTTCAATTCACCTTCGCCAACACACTCGGCGTAAGTTTCACCGCGCTCGGCACTACAAATCTGTCGCTGCCTTTGAGCGACTGGACGGCGCTCGGCGGCGTCACCGAAGTTTCGCCCGGCCAGTTCCAATTCACCGACCCGCAGGCGACGAACAGCTCGCAACGATTCTACCTTATCCGCTCGCCGTAATTCCAAGGAAGTGACAAGTGTCATGTGACACGTGACAAGCAACCGGCATCGCGCAACTCACGCCTCGTGTCACGTGTCACCTGCCACGGTGACACCCGCCCTGCGGCTTACTTCGCTCCTTGGTCAATCCAAGCGCGAACCAAGCCAATTTGGTCGGGTGTGAGCACAGGGAATTTGTTTTCCATCTTCTTCGGCGGCATCCATAAATCCTTGTCGCCGGTCAGATGCGCGGCGCTCAGGACGAGCGGACTTTTGGCACTGTCGCCGGCAATGATGACTTTGCCGTCCTTGCCGCCTTTGAGCGCGTTTTCAAGGCTGTCGAGTTTCAACCTCGCCTTCGGCTTGTCGCCGCTGTGGCATTTGGCGCAGGAAATGTCGAGCATGGGTTTGATGTCGGTGGCATAGGTGACACCCTGTTTGGTCGAAGCGGCTGGCAATTTGCCGGCCGCGTCATCGGCGGAAGCAACGGCAGCCAGCCCAAACGCGGCAGCGAATGCAACTACGGTGAATTTAATCGGATTCATTATTTTATTGTTATAGTTGGGTTAATTTCACAGACAACCTGAATTTAAGACACCCCAAACACCAGAAGGTTTCAAGTAAAAAATGTCCTTGGGGAAGACCAACTTGCGGACGGCGGGTTCCTGGGTTAACCCTTTCACGTGAACGGTGAAAAATTTTCCGATGCCTGGCTGGTGGTACTGGGACACGGCACGGAGCAAAACGCCAATTCCGCCGCCCCGGTCTTTCAGCACGCGGCGGAATTGCGACGCCGGAAAATTTTCGCCGGAGTCCGCGAAGCGTTTTGGAAGCAGGAGCCGCAAATCAAAAAGGTCCTGTCCGAAATTTCGGCGCCGCGCGTGTTCATCGCACCCCTGTTCATCAGCGAAGGCTACTTCAGCGGTGACGTCATTCCCCGCGAACTTGGCTTTGGCCCCAACGCCCATCTGCGAACGCCCAACTCCGAATTTTTCTACTGTCGGCCCGTCGGCACTCACGACAGCATGACCCGGGTGCTTCTGGCCCGCGCGAGGGAAATCGTCGCACAATTTCCGTTCCCGCGCGCGCCCAAGCCGCAGGACATCACGCTGTTCATTGCCGGCCACGGCACGGAGGAGAATGAAAATTCGCGGCAGGCCATCGAGCGGCAGGTTGAATTGATTCGCGCTATGAACCTTTACGCTGGCGTTCATGCGATTTACCTGGAAGAATCTCCGTGCATTGCCGATTGCTACACACTGGCGCAAACGAAAAATCTGGTGGTCGTCCCGTTTTTCATCAGCGACGGTTTGCATACGCAGGAAGACATTCCCGTGATGCTGGGTGAAGCGCAGCGGACTGTCCGGCAACGGCTCGCCGGTGGCCAGCCGCCCTGGCGGAATCCGACCGGAAAAAACAGCAGGCTGGTCTGGTATGCGCCCGCCATCGGCAGCGAACCGCATATCGCCGATGTGATTTTGGAACGGGTCAAAGAGGCGGCTTGTAGCGGCGGTCTGTGACCGCCGTAAAATCTTGGCGACGCTCGTAGAGCGCCGCTACAAAGTTTATGAACAAACTGCGTTTTGGGATTTTGGGCGCGGCGGATATCGCGCGAAAAAACTGGAAATCCATTCTCAACAGCGGCAATGCGACAGTCACCGCCGTGGCCAGTCGTGACCTTGCGCGCAGCCGGCGGTTCATCAAGGAGCTTCAGGCCGAGGCTCCTTTCAAAACAACGCCGGTGGCACTCGGCAGTTACGAGGAGTTACTCGCATCGCCAAACGTGGACGCGGTTTACATTCCATTGCCAACCGGGCGGCGCAAGGAATGGGTCCTGCGCGCGGCGGCGGCGGGCAAGCACATCGTTTGTGAGAAGCCCTGCGCCTTGAACGCGGCCGATCTTCGGGAAATGCTTTCCGCCTGCCGGAAAAAGCGCGTGCAATTCATGGACGGCGTAATGTTCGCGCATAATCCACGCTTGAACCGCATTTGCGAAGTGCTCGACGATGGCAGGAGCGTCGGCCGGATCAAACGCATCATGTCCAACTTCAGTTTCCATCTTGGGGAGGATCGGTTCCCGACGAATGTCCGCACGGACAGCCGGCTCGAACCCGCCGGCTGCCTCGGCGACATCGGCTGGTATTGCATTCGCTTTGCTCTTTATGCCCTGCACGGGCGGTTGCCGCGCGAAGTCACCGGGCGCATCCTTTCCCAGCGGGGTGGCGACCGCAGTCCTTCGCCCGTGCCGACGGATTTTTCCGCCGAACTGATTTTCGATGACGACACGTCCGCGGGCTTTTATTGTTCCTTCATTGCCGAGTATCAACACTGGGTCCACGTCAGCGGCACAAAGGGCTGGTTGCGCATTGATGATTTTGTCCATCCGGTGAACGATTTGGAGACCACCTTCGAAGTCAACCGCCAGACGATCCGGGTCAAAGCCGGGGGCGGCAAGCGGGTCAGGGCCGAGACCGTCGCCCAGCCAACGAACATGATTCGCAATTTCGCCAACCAGGTTTTTTCCGGCAAACTTAATGACGAATGGCCTGAAATCGCCCTCCAGACGCAGCAAGTCATGGACGCCTGCCTTGAATCGGCGCGGAAAAATTCCGCTGTTGAATTGTTGAACCGTTAAATCGTTGAATCGTCTTGCCAGTGAACCGGTTCAACGGTTCCACGATTTAACGATTCACGAAACGCCCTCCATCCGCTATCCTTGCCTCGTGCTTTTTCGGAAGATAACCATCATCGGCGTTGGTTTGCTCGGCGGCTCCATCGGGCTGGCCGTCAGACGCCGGAAACTGGCGCGCCGGACCGCGGGTTTCGTCCGCCGTGCCGCCAGTCTGAAGGACTGTAAAAAAGCGGGCGTGGCGGATTTCGTCACCACCGATTTGCTTGCCGCCGTTTGGGATGCCGACCTCGTTATCCTTTGCGCCCCGCTCGGGCAAATGTGTCCGCTCGCCGGGCGGATGTTGCCGGCGCTGAAACCCGGCGCGATTGTGACTGATGTCGGCAGCGTCAAGGCCGGCGTCGTGCGTGCATTGGAGACCCTCATTGCCAGGTCCGGCGCGCATTTTGTCGGCAGTCATCCAATGGCCGGCGCGGAAAAAACCGGTGTGAGTGCCGCATGCGCGGATTTGTTCGAGAACGCCGTTTGCGTGGTGACGCCGACAAAAAAGACCAACCGGGCGGCGCTGAAAAGCGTCGAACGATTTTGGAAAGCGGTCGGCTCGCGTGTGCTGGAATTGACGCCGGCAACGCACGACGTGCTGGTCAGCCGGTCGAGCCATTTGCCGCACGTGTTGGCCGCGACACTGGCGAACCTGGTTTTGAATCCCGCGCAGCCGGAGTTTCAAGCCGCCCTTTGCGCCAACGGCTTTCGCGACACGACGCGCATCGCGTCCGGCTCGCCCGAAATGTGGCGTGACATCGCGCTGGCCAACCCCCAAAACATTGCGAAGTCGGTGAACACCTTTGTCGCTGAATTAAGGAAATTCCAGCGCGCCCTGGCCAAAGCCGATGCGCAGGCCATTGCCAGGTTTTTTGAAACAGCGAAAAGGCGCCGTGATGAATGGTGCGCCGGCTGCGCCTCGCCTTCGCCGGAGTAAAACAGCGAAGATGGAAAATTGAAAACAGATGATGGAAAATCCAGACCCGCCGCGCGCAATTTCTATCTTCTATCCTCCATGTTCCATCCGCTATCCTCGCTTTGATGTCATTGCCTGATCTCATCGAAATTGTGCCGCTCGACAAACCGGTGCGCGCGGAAATCACCGTGCCCGGTTCGAAGAGCATCACGAACCGCGCGCTGATTCTGGCGGCGCTGGCCGACGGCGAGGTCACGCTCCAGGGGGCGCTCTGGAGCGAAGATACGCAGGCGATGGTCGAGGCGCTCCGGAAATTGGGCTTTCAAATCAAAGTCATCCATGACGTGGAGGAATACTGCAATCGCACCGTCACGGTCAAAGGGCTCGGCGGAAAAATTCCGAATGCCGGCACGGTGGAAGCGCCGTTGGAATTATTTGTCGGCAACGCGGGAACAGTGGCGCGGTTTCTGACGGCATTCGTCTGCCTGGGCAAAGGAGTTTACCGGTTGCACGGCGTGCCACGGATGCATGAGCGTCCGCAGGCGGCACTGTTTCAGGCCCTGCGCCAGCTCGGTTATGGGGTTGATTCGCCGAACGACAAATTGCCCGCGGTCATTCACGGGACCGGCCCGCATCCGGGCAGATGCAAAGTGAGCATTGAAGAAAGTTCGCAGTTTGCGAGCGCATTGCTGATGTGCTCGCTGATCGCGGGCTGGCAGGTTGAAGTCGTTGGGGAAAGCGTGGAGGAGTCGCCTTATATGTATATGACCCGGGAAATGTGCTCATATTTTTACTGGAGCAGAAAGCGCAGTCCGCATCCGGAATTCGGGATGAAGGATGGCATCTATCCGGTGGATCCCGATTCGTCCAGCGGCAGCTATTTCCTGGCCGCCGGCTGGATTGCCGGCGGTCTCCCGCAAAATGAACCGTCACCCGTTGCCGTGGCGCGCTGGCCGATTCTCGGGGCCGGTTTTCAAATTGATACGAATTTTTCAAATTTCCGATCGCTTCCGGAGATAGTTTCCCGGAAGACTGACCTGGGCGATAGCATCATGACGGCAATGGTGATTGCGCCATTTTCCGGCCACCCGGTGAAATTTGCCGACCTCGGTCATCTGCGGGCGCAGGAATGTGATCGGGTCTCCGCTTTGCACGCGGAATTGACCAGGTGCGGCGCAAAGGTTGAAGTGCAGGGCGACACGCTGACGGTTTGGCCGTCGCAACTTCACGGTGCGGAGATTGAAACCTACAACGACCATCGCATGGCGATGTGCTTTGCGGTTCTGGGATTGAAAGTGCCGGGCATCAAAATCAAAAATCCTGCATGCGCGAAAAAGACATTCCCGAACTTTTTCCAAAAGCTGGCTGGGAAGCCGCCCAGAGGCTTGGGCGCGAGGATTTTGGATGCGAAGACGAAACGAGGGCTGGCGGTTGAGGAATTGTTTGCGGATTAAGATTACGATTAAGATTTAATGAAGCAACCCATTGTCATTGCGATTGACGGCACCAGCGCCAGCGGCAAGAGCACCAACGCCAGGCTGGTGGCCAGGGCGCTGGGCTACGTCTATGTGGACACCGGCTCGATGTATCGCACGCTGGCCTGGCATTGCCTGACGCACCAAATTGACGTGCAAAACGCCAAAGCGGTCGCCGCCGCGTGCCGCAAATGGAAAACGTCGCTGGTCTGCGTGGATGGCCGGGTGCGGCTGCTCGTGGACGGTCATTATCCCGAAAAGGAAATCCGCACCGCCGAAATCAGCGCTGCCGTGCCACACGTGGCCGCGGTGCCCAAGGTGCGCGGGTGGATGGTCAAACGCCAGCGCGAGTGCATGCGATTCGGCAATCTGGTCATGGAGGGCCGCGACATCGGGACGAATGTTTTTCCCGAAACCGATTTCAAATTTTACCTTGATGCGAAGCTGGAGGAACGTTCGCGCCGGCGCGCCGCCGATGGCGTTCAGGAAAATCTTGCAGCGCGCGACCAGCGCGACAGCCAGCGCGCCGTGGCGCCGTTGATGATTCCGCTGGGCGCGAAGATCATTAATAATTCGAGCATGACATCGGAACAAACCAGCGCGGTGATTCTTGAAGAGGTCCGCAAAAAACTGGCGCATCGGAAATGACGGAGCCCCGAACCATGCTGCCGTGTGGAATGACTAATTCCTAAACCATAATGACGAAAGAATCCCGAAACTCGAATAAGCAACCTGGCCGGTACATTGGTCATTTGGTCATTTGGAAATTCTTTAGTCATTCGGATTTGGAAATCAGTCATTTTCCATGAACCTTTCCTACCGCCTCGGCTGGATTTTTTTCCGCACGATCTACACGGTTTATTTCCGCTGGCGCGCTTTCAACGCCGGGCGCGTTCCCCGGACTGGCGCGGTCATTCTTGCCTCCAACCACGCGAGTTTCATTGATCCACCGCTCGTCGGCGCGGCGCTTCACCGTCCGATCAATTACCTCGCGCGCGAAAGTTTGTTCAGGTTTCCGGGCATCGGCGCGCTGTTGCGTTCGTGGAACTCCGTGCCGGTGGATCGCGACGGCGGCGGCGCGGCGGGATTGAAGGCCATTCTCGACCGGTTGCTGGCCGGCAGCGGAATCATTTTGTTTCCCGAAGGCACGCGGACGCGCGACGGCCGGTTGCAGCCCGCGCGCTCCGGCATCGGTTTGGTGGTGGTCAAGTCCGACGCACCGGTGGTGCCGGTGCGGGTGTTCGGAACCTTTGAAGCGTATGGGCGGAATTGCAAATTTCCACAGCCGCGCCGCATCGCGGTGAAATTTGGCGAGCCGATGAATTTTGAAAAATTACGGGCCGAGGCCAGGAATTGTTCCAAGGCGCGGCTCAAGGAAATTTACCAGGAAATCGCCGACGAAATCATGGCGGCGATTGCGAAACTGGAGCCGCGGGAAGACACGTGAGGGTGGGGACGGCCCGCCGGGCTGTCTGCGGACGCCGCAGCGCGGCGTCCCCACCTAAATCCCTAGGTGCGACAGCGTGTTGCTGATGGTGTTGACGATTTCGACAAGCTGCGGATGGGATTTCTCAAAACCTTCGACGGACGAACGCAGTCCTTGGATGGAAAGATCGCGCAGTTGCGGATTCTGTTCCGCGCGCGTGGCTTCGTGGGCCGACAACTGGGCGAAGCCGGCGATGCTCCGGGCCTGTTCATCGTGTGTTTTTTCCAACGCGCCCACCTCGGACTTGAGCGTGCCGAGCAATTGGAGCAATTCGCGTTTGCGGTCGTCGTTGATGGAATCCGCGCCGCGGATGCGCGCCTCAATATCGCCAATCGTTTTTTCGATCATGGTTTCCGCCTAGACATTACCCGTTGCTGCCAATTCGGCAAGCGTGCGAAAAAGTCTGGAGTTCCAGCTTTGACCGATTTTTCCGCCTGAAGGCGGAACTCCAAACCCAAATTCCTACCATTGCCCGACGCGCGGCAGGATGGGCCGGACAAGTTCCCAAATTCTTGCACAGACAACTTCGATCGGTCCCGTCCCGTCCACCACGCGGATGCGATCGGGTTCAGCGGCGGCGACGGCCTGGTAGCCTTTGGCGACCCGATCAAAAAAATGGCGGTCGGCTTCTTCCAGCCGGTCGCGGGCGAATGGGAGAATGACCTGGCGCGAGCGCAGGCGCTCGGCGCTGACTTCCGGCGGCACGTGCAAAAACAGGGTCAGATTGGGCCGTGTGTCGCCGACGGCAAAATCAATCACATTTTTGACCAAAGCCAGTTCCAACCCGCGTCCATAGCCCTGATACGCCGTGGTCGAATCGTAAAAGCGGTCGCACAGGACAATCTCACCGGAGGCGAGGGCGGGGCGAATGACTTCGCGGACGAGTTGCGCGCGGCTGGCGTTCATCAACAGCAATTCGGCTTCCGGCGTCATTTCCACGAAGTTTTTGCTGTGCTTGAGGGTGTTGCGGATTTCCTCGCCGACCGGCGTGCCGCCCGGCTCGCGGAACACGCGCACACGGTATCCCAGCCCGTGTATCTGGATCGCAAGCAATTCAATCTGCGTTGATTTGCCGCAGCCTTCCGTGCCTTCAAAGGTGATGAACGGGGCTTTCATGTTAAAATGGAAAACATCGAACGCCGAACAACCAACCTCCAACATCCAATGCCGGAAAAGTTGGGTGTTGGGCGTTCGATGTTGAATGTTGGATGTTTTTTCAAATTTTCTTCAACTTCGGACCTTTTGGCGTGTCTTCAATGACCCAGCCTTTGGCCTTCAATTGGTCGCGAATCGCGTCGGCACGTTTGAAATCCTTCGCCTGGCGCGCGGCCTGGCGTTGCTCCAAAAGCGAATTGACTTCTTCGGGAACTACCACAAATGAAACAAGGGAAACTTCAACATTTAATTTTTCCAAAACTACTGTTGGCGGCGGTTCAATGCCAAGAACTGAATTGACCTTCTCCCACGCAGTTAATGCTGTTGCGGCATCGCTTGCGCTCAAGGAATTTTCCGCGATGCGCCGGTTCGTTTCCCGCACCCATTCAAAGACCGCGCCCCAAGCGGCGGAAATGTTCAAATCGTCGTCCAGTGCGGCGGTGAATTCATCCAAAAGCTTGGTAGGGCCGACCTGCTGGTCGGCCTGGACGCGCGGCAGCGCGTCCCTACCGGTAGTTTCCCGCAGCTTGGCGATACACTCATCAATTCGTGCCAACGCCATTCGCGCGCCTTGCAAGCCTCCCAGCGTGAAATTGAACGTCTCTCGATAGTGTGCACTTAAAAGCAGGTAACGGATTTCGCGTCCTTTGAAACCCTTGGCCAGCAAATCGCGCAGTGTGAAAAAGTTCCCGAGTGATTTGCTCATCTTTTTGCCTTCGACCAGCAGATGCGCACCGTGCAGCCAGTGCCTGACGAATGGCTGGCCGGTCGCGCCTTCGCTTTGCGCGATTTCATCCTCGTGATGCGGGAAAATAAGGTCCTCGCCGCCGAGGTGCAGGTCGAAGCTCGGCCCGAGGATTTTCATGCTCATGGCGCTGCACTCGATATGCCAGCCGGGCCGGCCTTCGCCCCACGGACTGGACCAGGAAACGTCACCGTCCTCCGGCGCGCGTGCCTTCCACAGCGCAAAATCGGCGACGGATTCCTTGGCATATTCGTCGCTCTTGACGCGTTCGCCGGGGCGGAGGTCATCCGGATTCAACTTGACGAGCTGGCCATAATGACAGCCGGCGGCCTGGTATTTTTCGATGCTGAAATAAACCGAACCGTCGGCGGCTTTGTAGGCGATGCCGCGTGCCATGAGCTTTTCAATTAGAAGCTTGATGTCGTCAATGCAGTCGGTGGCGCGTGGCATTTTGTCCGGCTTCTTGCAGTTCAATGTCGCCAAGTCTTCAAGGAATACGGCTTCATATTTGCCGGTGAACGCGCGCAGCGAAGTCTTCGTTTCCCGGACGCGTTTGATGATTTTGTCCTCCACGTCGGTGATGTTCATCACGTGCGTGACGGCATAGCCCTTGAATTCAAGGTAGCGGCGGACGAGGTCGCCGAAGACAAATGTGCGCCAGTTGCCGATGTGGGCAAAGTCATAGACCGTCGGTCCGCAGCAATACATGCCGACTTTTTTGCCCACTGCGTCAAGTGGCGTGAACTCTTGGATCGAGCGCGAGAGCGTGTTGAACAGTTTCAAAGCCATTTCATTTTTCTGAAACGCAGCGCAGGGTAAAGCGGAATGGGTGAAAGAAAAGCGGAAATTAATTTTGCGCCGGCGGTTTGCCGGCATCCGGCGATTTCGATTGCAGCCGTTGAAAATGTTCGACGAACAGGAAAAACACACCGGGCCGAAGCAGAGCAGCATGACGGATATGCCAGCGGCGATGCCCCAAAATGGTCGGGATTGAGTCAAACAGTTGAACACCGCGCCAGCGAAATTATTGCGTTAAATCGTTAAACCGTTGAACCGTTGAATCGGGCGTTGCCGGTTTAACGATTCAACGATTTGACGGTTCGACGAACCACAAATTTTACTTTCACGCCTTGCCAAAAACGTTTTTCAACGCAAACTGTTAAAAACGAATATTACGATAATGTGACCAATGGAGAGCACATGAGCAAAGAGGCCAAACTGGAATTGGAAGGCAAAACTTACACGCTGCCGGTTTTCGAAGGCAGCGAGGGCGAAAAGGCGGTGGACGTTTCGTCGCTGCGCGCGAACACCGGCTACATCACGCTCGACGATGGCTACGGCAACACAGGTTCATGCGTCAGCCAAATCACGTTCATCGACGGCGAGCAGGGGATTTTGCGTTATCGCGGCATTCCCATTGAAGAACTGGCCGAGAAATCCACGTTTATCGAGACGGCCTACCTCGTGATTTACGGCGCGTTGCCCACGCGCGCGCAATTGCGGAACTTTTCCGATTTGCTCACGGACAATCAGTTTCTCCACGAGGACATGAAGTATCACTTCGCCGGTTTCCCCGTGGGCGCGCATCCCATGGCAATTCTCTCGGCGATGATCAACGCGGCGAGTTGCTTTGACGAGGGGCTGATGCGCTGGCACTGGGGCAAGGCGAAGGAATTTGACATTTATACCGCCCGCTTGATTTCACAAGTGCGCACGATTGCGGCCTATTCCTACCGCAAATCGCTCGGCCTGCCGTTAATTTATCCCAAGAAGGCCTACAAATACACCGCCAACTTCCTGCATATGCTGTTCTCGACGCCGTATGAGGACTATGAATTGAAGCCGGAGGTGGTGAAGGCGCTGGATCTGATTTTTCTGTTACACGCCGACCACGAACAAAACTGTTCCACCTCCACGGTGCGCATGGTGGCATCGAGCCAGGCCAATTTGTTTGCCAGTTGCGCCGCCGGCGTGTGCGCGCTCTGGGGGCCGCTGCACGGCGGCGCGAACCAGGCGGTGATCGAAATGCTGGAGCAGATTCAACGCGAAGGCGATGACGGCTCAAAATTCATCGTGGCGGCCAAGGACAAAAACAGCAGCCGGAAACTCATGGGCTTCGGCCATCGGGTGTATAAACATTACGACCCGCGTGCCAAAATCATAAAAAAGGCTTGCGACGACCTGTTCAAGGTTTTGCATATCACCGACCCGTTGTTGGATATCGCCAAACGTCTGGAAGAAGCGGCGTTGCGGGATCCCTATTTTGTGGAACGCAAGTTGTATCCCAACGTGGACTTTTACAGCGGCATCATCATGCGGGCGATCGGCCTGCCGGTGGAAATGTTTCCGGTGATTTTTGGAATTGGCCGCATGCCCGGCTGGATTGCGAATTACAAGGAAATCATGGAAGAGACGAAGAACCGGATTTATCGTCCGCGCCAAATTTACACGGGCCGCACGCTCAGCCACTACGTGCCAATCGAAGAGCGGAAGTAGTTCCACGGGTAATAGTTGCACAAGCCGGAAGCAGACCCGGTCGGGTTGGCGGGCATGGTTATTGCTCTATGGGAACGCACTATTGATGAAAAAAATCCTGGTCATAGACGATGAGGAATGGCTGCGCGAGATGATGCATCTGGCGCTGAAACAAAAGGGTTTTACGGTTGTCGAAGCTGCCAACGGCGCCGAGGGCATTGAGGTCGCGCGCAAGGAATTACCCGATCTCATCCTTTGTGACGTCAACATGGAAAAGGTGGACGGTTATCTGACCCTGACCTCGCTCCGCAACGAAGCGCCCACCGCTGCCATCCCGTTCATTTTGATGACCGGCCTCGCCGACAATGTCGGCATGCGGCACGGCATGGAACTCGGCGCGGACGATTATCTGCCGAAACCATTCACCACCGACGCGCTTTACGCCGCCGTGGATGCGCGCCTCAAAAAGGCACAGACCGTGCGCGATGAGGCCGAACGCAAGCTGGCCAGCTTGCGCGACAACATCAGCTTGATCATGCCGCATGAAATGCGCACGCCGCTCAACGGCATCGTTTCCAACGCCGAACTCCTGGCCACCTCTGCCACCACCCTCAAACCGGGCGAGGTTGCCGAAATGGGCCAGGAAATTCACAAGTCCGGTCAGCGACTCGAACGACTGATTGAAAATTTTCTGATTTACGCGCAACTCGAGCTGATTGCCGCCGACCCGAAAAATGTCAGCGCTCTGCGCATTGGGAAAACGGAGCACACCGCCACCCTCATCAAGGAACTCGCCACCGCACAGGCCGCGCAGGCGGGGCGTCCGGATGATTTGAGCGTCGAGGCGGCTGACCTTTCCGTGCCGATGTCCGAGGAGTATTTCGGCAAGGTCGTGAGCGAACTGGCGCAAAACGCCTTCAAGTTTTCCGAATCCGGTTCGCCGGTGCGTGTCACGCTGGGCGAAGAGTTCAACAACCTTGTTCTTTCCGTCAGTGATCGAGGCTGCGGTTTTTCCACCGAGCAAATCAAGCGCATCGGCGCTTATGTGCAGTTCGACCGGAAAATGCAGGACCAGCAGGGATTGGGACTGGGGTTGGTCATCGCCAAACGGCTGGTTGAATTGCACGGCGGCTCACTTTTCATTGAAGGTGAAAAGGGCGCTGGTGCAACCGTCACCATCAAACTGCCCAAGACGAGACCGGTGGATCATTCTTAGAACGACAGCCGCCCGTAGATAAAAGTCAGCCCGCGTTCGGCCAGCCCGGCCAGCAAAAACGCCAGCACGATGCCCGCGACCGGCGCGAAATCCACCTTGCCGGCGCGCAACGGCACGGCGCGCAACGGCTTCAACAGCGTCTGCGCCGTCGCGTTCACGTAATGCCAAAACGGATGTTTGCCAAGATAAACATAGCTGTTCAGCAGATGCAGCGCCAGCAGCGCGCCGATGACAAATTTCCAGACCAGGTAACTGCCCAGGCCGATCAGCAGCGACTGCTCAATACGATGCGCCGTTGAAATCGGCTTGGGAATTATCCCGCACCACCCCAACAACCAGCTCGCGAGCCACCACCACAATGCCGTGGCCGTGAGCGGCAAAAATAATTTCATCCACCGCGGCCAGCGGTCCATCGTGCCTAGTTGCATTCGTACCAGTCCGTGAATTGGCTCCGGCCCGGCCAGAATCGAGAGCAGCAACAGCCACAGATAAAACACCGCGAGCATCAGCCCGAAACTGAAAATGGAAAACAAGCACATGCGGCCAAATGAATTGCTAAGAAATGAGGGGGCGATGATGCCCAGATCCAGTTTTCCCGCCCAAACCGGCCTGGACACCGAGCCGATCTGCCAGTAAAACCCCGCGCGCAGCAACAGCAGCCCGCCGATGGCCGCCAGCAGAGGCCAATGCCGCAAACGCTGCGGCTCGGCGCGCCGCAACGTGCCGATCAGCGTCGCGGGCGTTCGTTTGCCGAGCGGATCGAAGCGAATCGAACGCCAGCTGAGCCACAGCAACAAGCCCGCAAGATTCAGAATGAAGTCAACCAGTCCCATGAAAGTGACAAGCGACACGTGTCAGGTGACGAGTGTCGAATGTCAAGCAAGTGTTTTTCTGACAATTGTCACCTGTCACTCGACACTCTGCGTTACATCATTTTTAAAAGCGTGTCGGCAATTTCCGACGGGGTGGGGGCAACGCCAATGCCGGCGTCCTTGAACGCCGCGATTTTCGTCGTCGCCGTGCCTTTACCGCCGCTGACGATGGCGCCCGCGTGACCCATGCGACGTCCGGACGGCGCCGTCACGCCGGCGATGAAACCCGCCACGGGTTTTTTGCAGTTCTTCTTGATCCACCCGGCGACTTCCTCTTCGGCCGAACCGCCGATTTCACCGATGATGATGATGCCGTGCGTGTCCGGGTCGTCGTTGAAAAGTTTGATGACGTCCAAATGCGACATACCGGGCACGGCATCGCCGCCGATGCCGATGCAGGTGGATTGCCCGGCACCGCGGCAGGTCAATTGCCAGACTGCCTCGTAAGTCAACGTGCCGCTGCGCGAGACGACACCGACGTGGCCTTTTTTGTGGATGTAACCCGGCGCGATGCCGATGCGGCAGCCACCGTGCGAATCCCTGCCTTTGCCGGGCGTGACGATGCCGGGACAATTCGGGCCGATAAGCCGCGTCTTCCATCCTTCCATCGCGCGCTTCACCTCAATCATGTCGCGTGCCGGAATGCCTTCGGTGATGCACACGACCACTTCCAGTCCGGCATCCGCGCCTTCGAGAATGGCATCCGCCGCGAAGGCCGCCGGGACAAAAATCGCGGAGGCCGTCGCGCCGGTCTGTTTCACCGCTTCGGCTACGGTGTCGAAAATGGGAACCCTTTTTCCGCCGTGTTCAAATACTTGGCCGCCCTTGCCCGGCGTGACCCCGGCGACAATTTGCGTGCCGTAATCAATCGAGAGCTGCGCGTGTTTCGCGCCGAAGCTGCCGGTGATGCCCTGGACGAGGACCTTGGTGTCAGGTTTGACGAGAATGGACATGATGAATCAGTTCTGGCCTTGTTGTTTTTTAATTTCTTTCAAATACTTCACGGTGAGCCGGTCGTGCTCGCGGTTCATGGCCTCTTTTGCGCGAATCAAAGCCTCGATGTCGAGAACCCGGCATTTGCCATACGGCAATTCGACTTCAACGCTGTGTTTCAGAACATCTTCATAGTTGCCAACGCCCAGGATTTCGCCATGACAATCAACAACTCCCCAATCCGTCTTCAAATACAGATTTTTCAGGCTCGCGCACTGTTCCGGCGTCAATTCCAGCGGCAAATCCGGCCTTGAACGATGCACCGGATGCAAATCCGCGAACGCGTTCTGGATGCGCATCAAGTTCGTTTCGCTGAACCGGCAGCAAATATCCATGTCGCGCGTGACCAAGGTGACGCCATGCGCCGCCGCCGCGAATCCGCCCACCAAAACGAACTCGACCCGCGACGAAATCAGTCTTTGCGTCAGTTCACTTAGATTTTGCATTTCGCTTCTCCATTGCGGTGCGCAGGGACTCCGCAAAATTCAGCGCATCATCGTTGGCCTGCATCCGTTCCCACGGCGTTTTCGCCAGACTATCTTTCAGCAATGACAAATCAATGTCACTGTCGGTGGCTGCCAGATAAGCGGGCGAGGCTTCTTTAAAAACGGACTCTTTGTTGGGGTTACGTTTCGTCATTGGCTACTTCGCATTCCGCTTGTGAATGCAAATCGTGTTGCCGTCGGGGTCGGAAATCATCGCCATGCGGCAGACTGGCGTGGGAAACGGTTCCATGCGGAATTTCACGTTGTGTTCGCGCAGTTGTTTGATGGCAGCATCGAAATCCTCCACCTCCAGCGCGACGGAGCAGCCGTCCGGCCGGGGCTGCCAGTCCGGCGCGCCGGCGCCGAGGGTGAGCGTGCCGGGGCCGATGTCGTATTCGGTCCATTGCATGCCGCCCGCCGTGCCATAGGTTACGGTGGGTTTCAAACCGAGCACGCTTTCGTAAAACTTTCGCGCCCGCGCCATGTCGGTGACCGGATAACAACTGAAGGCGATTTCGTTGACTTTGAGCATAATTTGATTTTGGTTATTTTGATTTGACCGCCTTTACCACCTTCTGCGCCGCGTCGGCCATGGAATCGCCGGTGATGAGTTTCAAGCCGGATTCGGCCAGAGTTTTCTTGCCGGCCACGACATTGTTGCCTTCCAGCCGGACGACCAAGGGCATCCCGCAAAGCGGGACCGTTTCCTTTACCGCCGCTACGATGCCGGTGGCGATGACGTTGCAATCCATGATACCGCCGAAAATGTTCACCAGAATGCCCTTCACGTTCGGGTCTTGCAGAATGATTTTGAACGCCGCCGTCACCTGTTCCTTGCTCGCCCCACCGCCGACGTCCAAGAAGTTCGCCGGCATGCCGCCGAAATGCTGGATGATATCCATCGTGGCCATCGCCAGGCCCGCACCGTTGACGAGGCAGGCGATGTTGCCGTCGAGTTTGATGTAATTGAGCGAATGTTTGCCGGCCTCGATTTCCAGCGGGGCTTCCTCGTTCAAATCGCGCATCGCCTGGATGTCGGCATGCCGGTAAAGTCCGTTGTCATCGAGCGAAATTTTCGCGTCCAGCGCCACAACGGATTCCTTGCCGTCCGGGAGTTCGACAACGCACAGCGGGTTGATTTCCACGAGCGACGCGTCGCATTCCCGCCAGGTCGTGAAAACGCCGGTGACGAATTTGGCGCCGGCGTTCAACAAATCGCCCTTGAGGCCGAGCGCGGCGGCAATTTTGCGTGCTTGAAACGGCATGATACCGGTGGCGGGATCAATCCATTCCTTGAAAATCTTCTCCGGTGTTTTGGCGGCGACCTCCTCGATGTCCATGCCGCCTTCGGTGCTGGCCATGACGAGCGGACGGCCCACGGCGCGGTCGAGCAGCACGGCCAGATAAAATTCCTTTTTAACTTTCGCGCCGCTGGCGATGAGCAGCGTCTGAACGCGGCGACCCTCCGAGCCGGTCTGTCTGGTGACGAGCACCTGGCCGAGCATTTTTCCGGCGAAGGAAACGGCCTCGTCCACCGACGATGCGGCTTTCACGCCGCCTTGAAACCCATTTTTGAAAACGCCCTTGCCACGTCCACCCGCGTGGATTTGCGATTTGACAACCACACGCGAATAACCGTCGGCGAGAATTTTTTTCGCCGCCGCGCGGACCTCCTCAACCGTCCGGCAGGAAATTTCAAGCGGCACATTGACGCCGTATCTGGCGAGCAGCGCCTTGGCCTGGTATTCGTGAACATTCATGTCGGAACCCCGCGCCATTCAAAAGTGATTGCTGCGGGAAATCAAACTTTTAACACCAAAGCCAGGGGATTGGGCGGTGGAAGGATGAAGTTTGAAGGCTGAAATAAAAGGCGGCTTGAGCACTCATCATAATTCACCTTTGAAGGCGCGGGCGCCTGCGTTTGCAACGCGGACACCGCATTTTGTACGTAAGGGTTACACCCCATAGAGAAGTCCGCGCCCATCGCGTAACGTCCTCCAGAAATCGATACAAACCAAACATGAAAATAATCCTGTTTTTTACCTGTGTCATCACCCTCCTCACTACCACCGGATGTCTTAGTTCCGATGCTGAATGGCACGGGCATGCTGGCGGGAACGAGCGTCACGGAAATCGTTCGGAAGTCAGAGCTGGGCCTCCGGTTGTCGTAGTGAGTGCCCCGGTAGTTGTGGTGCGCCCGCCGGAAGTCATCGTGCGGTAGTTCGGGCAGCCCGCGCTGCGCTCAGTATTCTCCCACCTCGATCGGTTTCTCGCTCTCGATGGTAAGCAACCGTGACGCCCACGCATTCAAGCCGGCCTGCCGTTGTTCACTCATATTTGCGGCAAGGCTAAATGCTAAAAGCTAAATTCTAAAGGAGTTTTTAGCCTTCAGTTTTTTTCAGCCTTCAGCCTTTAGCCTTTAGCCTTTGCTTTTCAGTATTCTTGACCGAAATGAAATTGCGCCGGTCCGACACCGGGTCGAACTTCATGGCGTAAAGGTCCGAAACCGTCACGACATGGCCGGCTGGGTGCGGTTGCAGCCGGGGGAAACGCTGCTAAATTACTGCGTGCGAGGTGCAAATTCACTTCTCCGTTTGATGCTCTATTGCGCGGCGATGGCGGCCGGCGCACCGGCAGTCGCGCAGACGGGTCGGGTCGGGCATTGAAGAAGCTTGCGGGAATGAACAGGCGGTGCTAAACCACCGAAGTCGGTCTTGAACCCTGTCAATTATGAAACCACATCGCGGCACACTTATTCTCGTCCTTGGCATCCTCAGCCTGGTCGTTTGCAGCCCGCTCGGCATCGCGGCCTGGGTCATGGGAGCCGGCGACCTCAAACAAATGGACGCCGGCACCATGGATCCCGGCGGACGCGGCCTCACCAAGGCTGGTAAAATCTGCGGCATCGTCGGGACGATTCTGTTGATTGTTGGAATCATTGTTTTCGGTATTGCTTTCGCGCTTGGTTTTGCCTCTGCCCTGGCGCATCACCACTGAAACAGTTCGGCGGCGCCATTTCCCTTGAATCTGCCGCGGCGTGCGGGCAAGTTGGCCGGCCATGAACAAACCGTTCGCCTGGCTGAAAAAATTCGCGCTGCTGCTGGCGTTGTGTGCGGTGTTTTGCCTGACGCCGGCGCACGCGGCCTTCATCAACGGCCAGAATTATGTGTCGCTGGCGGATTGGGCGCACGCAAACGGCTTGAAATGTTTCCGGCTCGAACGCGGCGACAAAATCGTGGCCACCAATCGCACAACGCGGCTGGTGTTTGACGTGGACGCGCGTGACGCGGAAATCAATGGTGTCCAGGTCGCGCTGTCCTATCCGGTCGCGAACGCAAAAGGCACACCGTTGATTTCGCAACTCGACCTTGATACAGCGGTTAGTCCACTGGTTTTTCCGCAAAAATGGTCCACGAAAAGAATCACGACGATTTGCCTCGATCCCGGTCATGGCGGCAAAGACACCGGCAATCGCGTGAGCTGGCATTACGAGAAAATTTATACGCTGGCGCTGGCGGCGGTAGTGCGCGACCAGCTCAGACAGGCCGGTTTCAACGTCATCATGACGCGGACCAGGGACACGTCCGTGGAATTGGCCGACCGCCCGGCCTTAGCGAACCGGCACGGGGCGGATTTGTTCGTGAGTTTGCATTTCAACGCGACGCCAACCGGGAAAAACGAAGTCGAAGGTCCGCAGACATATTGCATCACACCCGTCGGCGCCAGTTCGACCGACGCGCAGGGCGAGGGCGCAAATCACGGCCCGACGGCGGCAAATCGCGTCGAGCAAAGGAGTCTGCTGCTGGCGTATCAAATCCAGAAGTCGCTTGTGCGAAACCTTGCGGCGGAAGACCGCGGCGTGCGGCGGGCACGGTTTGCCGTGCTGCGCGACGCGACCATGCCGGCCATTTTGATTGAAGGCGGCTACATGACGCATCCGTATGAGAGCCGGAAAATTTTCAGCGATGCCTATCGCCGCCAGATGGCGCAGGCCATTGTCAAAGGCATTCTGGCCTACCAGAAATTGGTTGCGCCGCCGGTTTCGCCGCCGCTGCCGGCAACCAATCGTCCGTCGCCGAAGGGGGCCTACGGTTCTTCTGCAAAATATTCGTCGGACAACGGAAGATAGGGTAGGGGGCTATTGGGGTTGGTAGGGACGACCGGCCAGTCGTCCGAGGCCGCGCCGCAGCGCGGCCCTCCATTCAAATTGTGAATCAGAAATCCAAAGCAGCCCACTACCAAAATGAGATGCGCACGGTCCCACCCTGCGTGCCGCGTTTTGAGACAGGGTTCATCCAATGAGACCTGTTTTTATCAATTGCTCCAGATTAGAAATTTTCCCTTCACTGCGTTACAGCGACTTACGTTCAATGGCATTGGGGCTGCTTTGGGGGCAAACTTGGGTAATCAGGGGTAAGAACCACGTTTCACACAAACTGCGCTTGTTGTAGGCAGATGCTGCACCGGTGCAATTTTTGTTTATGTGGTTTGGTGATGCACTGACTCAAGACGAATGAACTTATGAAAAATGATCGCCCTGCAGTACTTACCCGGCGCAGGTGGGTGCATTTAGTTTGCCCTTCTGTGTGCGTTGTCAGGCCCTGGCTCAAAACGGTATTTTGCATGTTGGCCGGGTTGATGTTGTTCACCTCCACTTCTGCTTTTGGCCAGCAGGCGTATGCCTTGGAGTTTAACCAAGGCAACAACCTTTTTGGAATTATCAACCTGTTGAACGGCGGTTTCACGCAATTGGGCAGCGAGGGTTCAACGATGTTCAATGACATTGCCGCCTCGCCCAATGGCCAGCTCTATGGCATCATCAATACGGCTTCGCTGGTGACCTTGAACACAAACAACGGCGCGGTGTTGACCAGCGTTTCGTTCAGCGTTGGCGGCATTGAGTCCCTGGCGATTGCGCCCAATGGGACGCTTTACGGAGCGACTCAAGGCGCGCTCTATACGGTCAACCCCCTCACCGGTTTGGCGACCCTGGTGGGTTCCTTCAACAACAGCGCCATTGGCAATTCGGGACAAAACATACGCTTTGGCTCCGACGGCAACCTTTATGACACCGATGGCGGAGTCAGTGCCAACAATACGCAATTGTTTCAGATAAGCACGGTCAACGGGCAGGCGACATTAATGGGGGTGGTGACCAATTTTCCGGGGTTGTGCCTGGAAAACGCCGGTTCGCAAATGTACGGTGTTGGCATTCAACTGGGTTCGGCATCTTCCCTGTTTCAGGACTTGGTGGGAATTGATCTGAGCAGCCTCAGGCCCGGCGGAACAAACAGTAATGGTTCGCCGCTGGATATCCGTTACAATTTATTGACCGCCAACTTCCCCAATAATTACAACTTTTCATCGGCGGACTTGTTCATCGTTCCGGCCCCCGAGCCGAGCACGGTTTCACTCTGCATAGTGGGCGGCATGATATTTCTGTTTGTAAGCCATCGCCGCATGCGGTGTTGACACCGCGAGACAACGCATCCTGACCTGATTCGTGGCGGCAGGCTTGTTCACGTCATTCGTGAGGTCTGCTTCGCTGAACTTGCACTTTAGCCATTTCCCAGCCCGCCAACGTCGTGGAGGGCGGGAAGAAATTTTTATGCGGGTTCTGCTTGGCAAGCGCGGGTTTCGCGGATTAGCTGGTCGCTGTGAGCATTGCAACCAGGACCGGCGACGATGGCACGACCGCACTCATGTATGGCCGCCGCGTGCCCAAATCGCATCCACGTGTTGAAGCTTACGGCACAGTGGACGAACTCAACGCCGCGCTCGGCCTGGCGCGCGCGACAGCGGAACACGATTTCGTCCGGGAAAATCTGCGCGCGCTTCAGAAGGACCTTGTCGTATTGATGGGCGAGTTGTGCGTTCAGCCGGAGGATTTGGAGCGCTACGTAAAAGACGGTTACTCGCTCGTCACACCGGGCATGACGGCAAAACTGGACGCGCTCGTCCATGAAATTGAAGCGCAAAACATCAGCTTCAAAGACTGGGCGACGCCGGGGACGACGAAAAATTCCGCCACACTGGACGTGGCGCGAACGGTTTGCCGTCGCGCGGAACGGTGCGTGTGCGCGTTGAAAGAATCCGGCGAATTGAAAAATGGCGGGATAATCATTTATCTCAACCGTTTGAGCGATTTGCTGTGGCTGTTTGCGCGGTGGGTGGAGACGAAGGCAGGCTTGGCAAAAAAGTAAGCCGCGTGCGGCCGATTCAGTTGTCGGCGGCTTGTTGCGCAATGGCAATCTCGGCTTTCAGTTCGGTGAAATCGCGTTGGAAATCAGGCTGGCCTTGAACTCGCGAACGATGACCCGGTAAGCCAGCCTTGTGAATAACATGGACGTTATTCACCGCCGGGGCACCCGCCGAAACACGGCGAAAACCTCGTTTCCGATGCGTTTGAGAGATTTGATTTTAAGCGGCGTGGCTTTGGCCAGCCGGCGGAATCCTTTGCCGTCGGCAATGGTCGGCGCCTCGCGACCGCCAAAAATCTTCGGGCAGATCGTCAGGTGCAGTTCGTCCACCAAACCGGCCCGGAACAAAGCGTTATTCAACTCGCCGCCGCCTTCGCACAGCAGGCGTTTGACACCCCATTGCTCACGCAGCCAGCCAAGCGCCGCGCGAAGATTGATTTTGTGTCTCCCGAAGACCTTCACTTCATCGGCGACGGTCCGCAGTTGACGCAGTCTCGCCGGTGATGCGCGTTTGGTGGCAAACACAATGATGGGTGAGAAACGATGTCTCAAAATTTCCGCCTGCGGGTTGACCAATCCACTGCCGCTCACGATGATGCGCAAATTGTATTCGGCGAGTCCGCGCCCGCGCCGCAACCGTCGGAACCTGGCCGGTCCCGGCCCCAGGTTGATGGGAGCCGAATCCACCGTTCGCGCGCCGGCCATGACTGCGTCCGCCGTCGCGCGCAGTTCAAGCAGATGCTCGCGGTCACGCGCGCTGCCAAAGGACGAAACCGCGCGGTTCGCCGTTGCGATTTTACCATCCGCCGTCATCGCCATGTTCACGAGCACATACGGCAGTTTTGAGTTTTTGGTTTTTGGTTTGGAGTTCACAAAATCAGCATCGCGTCGCCATAGCTGTAGAAGCGGTAACGTTCCCGGATTGCTTCGGTGTAGGCTGCCAAAATCATCTCACGTCCACGTGTTCCACCCGGAGCGGCGAACGCGCTTACGAGCATCAACAGCGTGGAGCAGGGGAGGTGAAAGTTGGTCAACAGCACGTCCACGATTTGGAACTGGAATGGCGGATGTATGAAAATGCGCGTTTTTCCTGCGTTTTCAACGATTTTTCCGTTGTTCTGCGCGGCGATGCCTTCGAGCACGCGCACGGTTGTCGTGCCAGCGGCAATCACGTGCCGACCTGAATTCCTGGCCTCGTTTACGATGCGTGCCGTTTCTTTGCCGACCTCAAATCGTTCTTCGTGCATTTTGTGCGCGGCAAGAGTTTCGGTTTTCACCGGTAGAAAAGTGCCGGGACCGACGTGCAGCGTGACGAAGCAAACCTGCACGCCGCGCCCGCGAATTTGCTCCAGTAATTCCGAGGTGAAATGCAATCCCGCCGTCGGCGCGGCCACCGAACCGCCAATCTCGGCAAAAACCGTCTGGTAGCGTTCCCTGTCCTCCGGCAGTTCGTGAGCGCGACGGATGTAGGGCGGCAGGGGAGTTTCCCCGAGCCGTTCGAGTTGGTCACCGATGTCCAGCGTGCCGGAAAATTTCAACCGCCGGTGGCCTTTGTCATTCGTTTCAATGATGTCCATGCAGATGCCAGCCGGATTTCCCTTTTGATCGTACAAGGCAATTTGCAAGCCGACCTGTGCGCGCTTGGCCGGTCGTAGCATTGCCCACCAGTCGTTGGTGGCGTTTTCTTCGAGCAGCAGGATTTCAAACCGGCCGCCGGTGCGGGCGTTTGCACCACGCAGCCGCGCGGGGATGACGCGCGAATTATTCATGACCAGCACGTCGCCGGCACGAAGTAACTCTAATAGATCGCGGAATCGGCGATGTTCGATATGCCCGCGATTGCGGTTCAAAACCAAAAGCCGCGAATCATCACGTCGGGGCGCGGGATGTTGCGCGATCAATTCGGGCGGCAATATGAAATTGAAGTCGGCGGTTTGCATCACGGCGAGTTTCAAGTTTCAGGTTGCAAGTTGCAAGTTGTCAGGCAATGAGAATTAAATTCGGGCTTTTGGCCTGGATTTGAGGTTGTGAATAACTTCTGAATAAATCGTAAAAAAACCTGCAATTTTTTTGTTGACGGGGTGGGTTAAAATGGGTAAAAATGGGGCGTCGTGGGGAGAAAGGCCGTTCGCTGTTCCCACGGTGAACAAATGGGCAGTACCACAAACAAAGAACCGACTTACTACAATTCACGCTTTCGGCATGGCGTGGACGAGAAGCGGCGCGTGCAAATCCCGGCCAAATGGCGGCCGCAAAAAGCGGATTTGGAGTTGACGCTGATCCTCTGGCCGCGGGAGGGCATGGGGCCGTGTGTGCGGGTGCTGCCGCCAACGCAAATGGCAAAGCTGATGCAGTCCATTGATGAGATGCCGAACAGCGACCCGAAAAAAGTGGTCTTGAAACGCATTATCGGCAGCGGTTCGGCGCAGGCGACCGTGGACAAGGCCGGGCGGATTTGTCTGCCGGAGGAAATGGCCCGCGAGGCGGGACTCAAGAATGAAGCGATGTTGGTCGGGTTGCTCGACCGGTTCGAGATTTGGAACCCAGAACGTTACGAAAAAGTTCAAGTCGCCGACGCCGCGTTGGCGCCTGACGCCTTCAGACTGATGGAATGATTATGAAACTTGGAACATTGCTCGCTGCCGGAAAAAGTTTGGCGCTGCGTCGCCGTGGCGAAAGTCCGTATCGCGCCAACAAACAGTTTTATCTGCCAAAGTTTGGTTCGCCGAAAAATCCATTTGCGTCTGCGAACCAGCCCGGGGAGGCAATCTCCCCGGAAGAAGCCGCCGCTGCGCCGGTCAAAACACCAATCACCGTCGTTGCAGCCAAAACACAAAAGCTGCCGACGTTTTCTCCGGCGCCGCGTGCGGCCAACCACCGGTCAACGACCGTTAAAAAACCGGCTTTGCCGGCCCAGAAGCCGCGCCGTTCGGTGAAATGGATGAGCCGCTTGAACCCTTTTGCGTCAGGTTCCACGTTCCTGGTGGCCAGGGGAGAGAATGCGAAAATCCCGGTGCAGACGGAGCTTTCATTGGATGCGGTAAAAGTTTTGCGGAACGACCTCAGCGACGTGGACGTTGAGGTTGTTCCGCTCAAGTCCCGTACATCGGGCGGCGCGGGGGAGCCGGGTCGGGAACCGGCCAAAAAAACGTGGGGACTGTTGGGTGAACGGTTTTTGAAGATGAAAGCAAGTTAAACCGGCGGAAAACCGATGCACAGTGCCAGATTTCGTTCACAAACCGGTGATGGCGGCGGAGGTGCTGGACGCGCTGAAGCCGCGACCGGGCGGGCGTTACGCCGACGGAACAATCGGTGGGGCTGGCCACGCGGCGATTATCTTGGCCGCGAGTTCGCCGACTGGATGGTTGTTTGGATGCGATCGCGATGGCGACGCGGTTGAAACGGCGCGTGCGCGGCTGGCGGAGTTCACCGGACGATTTGAAATCCGCCGCGGTAATTTTGCGGAATTGGCTGATTGGGTCCCGGCGGCGAGTTGCGACGGTGTGCTGCTGGATTTGGGCGTGAGTTCGCCGCAACTGGATCGCGCCGGACGCGGATTCAGCTTCCAGCACGACGGGCCACTGGACATGCGGATGGACACACGGCAATTGCTGACAGCGGCGGATTTGGTGAACGGCGCGAGCGCTGGGGAACTGGCGAGGATTTTCGGGGAACTGGGCGGCGAGCGGGACGCGCGGCGGTTTGCGAAGGCGATTGTTCGCGACCGGGAGAGGCACAAGTTTGGGACGACGCGGCAATTGGCGGAATTAATTGAAAAAATTTCGCCGCGGCGTGGGAAAAAGGCGCATCCGGCGACAAAAATTTTTCAGTCGCTGCGGATCGCGGTGAATGACGAAATTGGCTCTTTGAAACGCGGGTTGAACGCGGCGATGAAAACGTTGAAGCCCGGCGGACGACTGGCGGTCATCACGTTTCATTCGCTGGAAGACCGGGTGGTGAAGGATTTCGGGCGCGCGCGGTCGCGGGATTACACGTTTACGGGAGGAGTGGACGTTCCGGAGTTGCGCGAACCGCGCGTGCCGGAGTTGAAATGGGTGACGCGCAAGGCCATCAAGCCGGGCGCGGCGGAAATCGCGGAAAATCCCCGCAGCCGCAGTGCGCAATTGCGGGTGATGGAGAAAATTTAGACGATGAAAAATCGAAAAAGTCAGTCAGCGGTGATCCGGTTTGGGCCGGCATTGAAGGCGTCGTTTCTGTGCCTATTGATTGCAGGCTCGGCGGTCGGTTATGTCTGGCAAAAAAGCCAGATTTACCAGCTTGGCCAGCAAATCCGGCAGCGGGAAATCCGCCTGGCGCAACTGAAGGACACGAATCAAAAGCTCGGCGACCAACTGGCGATGCTGCGTTCGCCAACCATGCTGGACAGGCGCGCGCGGGAATTGAATCTCGGGCTCAGTCCTGCGCAGCCGTCGCAAATCTGGCGGCTGCCCGAACCGTTGCCGGTGTCGTCGGAAAACCAAAATGCAACACGCCGACTGGCCGTGCGGCAAACCGGCGCGACGACTCAATAACTGTGAAATTTGGCCGCCGCCCGTGACGCCGTCGGGTGAGGAACCGATCGCCGCGGGCGGCCGGCCGTTTTGAAAATGAGCAACAAACTGCAAGTTCGACGCGTGTTGCTGCTGATGCTGCTGTTGGGCGCGGCGTTCGCCGGGTTGGGTTATCGGCTCGTGGACTTGCAGGTGTTGCGGCATGATGAATTGGCTAAAATCGCGGAGTTGAACACGGAGCGTGATTTTTTGAAGGCGCCGCGCCGGGGCAACATTTTGGATGTGAACGGCAACTTGTTGGCCACGAGTGTTTCGGTGAAAACGGTTTGCGCCAACCCCTCGTTGATTGGCAACCAGCAGGCAGTCCTTGCGCGCGCGCTCGCGCCGTTGCTGGGCATGAGCGAAGGCAGTCTTTATCAACGGCTGATTCCTCGAGTCTGGAAAAATGAGAAAGGCGAAACCGTCACCAACGGCCCTTATTATGTCCGTCTCCAAAAAAACGTTCCGGATGAGACGTGGCAGAAGATTCAGATGACGATGACCAATCTTTCGTTCGGTGTGGATGAAAGCAAATTGTCCAAAACCAACCGCGCGTTTTTCCGCGACCTGCGCCAGGGCGCAATTTTTGCCGAGCCGGACCAGTTGCGCGTCTATCCCAACGGCCCGCTGGCGGCGCAGACGCTGGGTTTCGTGGGTTCGGATGAAGTGACGTTGAACGGCACCCGCGTTTCACAGCTTTCAGGACGCGACGGCATCGAATTGGTTTTGAACTCCGCGTTGAGCGGCGTGGCGGGCTGGCGCGTGACGGAAACGGACCGGCAGAGGCGGGAACTGGTTGCATTGCGCGATGAGGACGTGCAACCGCGCGACGGCCTCAATGTCGTGCTTACCCTGGATTCGGCCATTCAGCACATTGTCGAAACCGCCCTGGCCGACGCCATGGAAAAACACACGCCCATCAGCATCACGGGCATCGTCATGCGTCCGCGCACGGGCGAAATCCTGGCGATGGCGACCCTGCCGAATTTTGATCCAAATAATCCCGGCGCCTCACCTGCCGACGCGCGCCGCGACCGCGTCATCAGCGACATGATGGAACCGGGTTCGACATTCAAAATTGTGGTTGTTTCCGGCGCGCTGAACGATGGCGTTGTGCATTTGGGCGACACGTTTGATTGCGAAGAAGGGCATTTCGCCTATGCGGGGCGGGTTTTACATGACCACGAGCCGTTTGGGATTCTTACTACCGAGAGCATCATCACGAAATCGTCGAACATCGGCGCAGCCAAAATCGGCATTCGCCTCGGCGAAAATCGGCTCTACAATTATGCGACTGAGTACGGTTTTGGCGAACGCACTGGCATTCCGTTGCCGGGCGAAGTCAGCGGGATTTTGTATCCGGTGAAAAAGTGGAGCAAGGTTTCCATTGCACAAATCCCGATGGGGCAGGGCGTGGCGGTGACGCGGTTGCAAATGCTCATGGCCATGGGCGCCATTGCGAACGGCGGCTGGCTCATGCGGCCGATGCTCGTGAACCGCCTTGGAGACCACAACGGAGACGTGGTGCAGCAATATGCGCCGCAACGTGTGCGACAGGTCATTAGCGACGCCACGGACAAACTGGTGATTGAAGCGCTTAAAACGGTCGTTTCGCCGGATGGCACCGCGCCGGGCGCGGCCATGAAGGATTACACCGTGGCCGGCAAGACCGGTACGGCCCAAAAAGTCGGGCCGGACGGTTATGAACGGGGCAAGTATTTTGCAACGTTCATTGGATTTTTCCCGGCGGACGATCCGCAGCTTTGCATTTCGGTGGTGATGGATGAACCGAAGGAAGGTTATTATGGCGGCCAGGTTTGCGGCCCGGTGTTCCGGGAAATCGCCGAGCGCTGCGCCAGTTGCCTGAACATTCCGCCGGACAAAACTTCGTGGCCGACCAATTCGCCGCAACCAATCGTTGCGTCAACTCGCACACGAAATAATTTGCAAACGCCATGAACAATTCACGACCACAGCTTTTCGGAATGCTCGCCGGCCTGTTCCTGGCGGCCGGGCTGGTGTTCTCAGCGATGCTCGGCACCAGCGCGTGGGTCAAAATCAAAAATTCACAGTTCATCACCGTCAAAGGCTCGGTGCAAAAAAACATCGAGGCCGACCTCGCCATCTGGTCCGGCAGTTTTCTGGTCGAGGCGGAAACGCTGCTCGATGCGCAGCACAAAATTCAGGCGAACCACGCGCTCGTGGAAAAATTCCTGCGTGACGCGGGCGTGACGAATTTCACCTTTGCGCCGATTGGCATCGAGGAATTGAAGGCGACGCAGAAATCCACCGACGGTTGGACGCAGCAACGGACGACCGGGTATCGTTTGAACCAGAGCGTGTCGGTGGAATCCGCCGACGTGGACCGGCTCGACAAGCTCGACACCACGCCGCTCGTGGAGCAGGGCGTGATCTTCACTGTCGCGCCGCCGCAGTTTGTTTACACCAAGGCCGGCGAGACAAAAATCGAGATGCTGGCCGAGGCGACGAAGGACGCCCGCGCGCGCGCCGAGCAAATTGCCACGCAGGGCGGCCGCATCATCGCCCGGCTGCACGACGCGGACCAGGGCATTTTTCAAATTACGCCGCAGCACGAAACGCGGACGAGCTGGCAGGGCGAGAATGACACGACCTCGCGCCAGAAAACCATCACCGCCGTCGTCACGGCCACATTTTTGCTGAAATGATTTGATCGGTGAAAGCTTTGGCGAAAGATGTTTGCACCGATTCACGGCGCGCAAAACCGGGCGACTTGTTCTTTGCCATTAAAGGCGAAAAATTCGACGGCCACGATTTTTTGAACGAAGTCGCGGCCAAAGGCGCTGTAGCGGTAGTTGTTTCGGAAAAGGGAAAAATTCCAGCGCAATTGCCGGACTGCGCAGTGCTGGTTGTTAAAGATACGCGTGTAGCACTGGGTCGGCTGGCGACGGCGTATCGCCAGGAGTTTAATCTGCCAGTCATTGCCGTGGCCGGCTCGAACGGCAAGACGACAGTGAAGGAATTGATCGCCTCGGCGCTCCGGCAAAAACTGGCGACGTTGTGGAGCGAGGCAAGTTTCAACAACGACATCGGCGTGCCGCTGACGTTGTTACGGCTGGAAAAATCGCATCAGGCCGCCGTGCTCGAAGCGGGCACGAATCATCCGGGCGAACTCGCACCGCTCGTGAAAATGATTCAGCCGAAATACGGGGTGATCACAAACATCGGACGCGAGCATCTGGAATTTTTTGGCGACATAACAGGTGTCGCGCAGGAAGAAGGCCGGCTCGCCGAGCTGTTGCCCGCGGACGGCCGGCTCTTTGTCAATGGCGACAACGAATGGACGGAAGTGGTCTCCGGACACACACGCGCGGGCGTGGTGCGCGTCGGCCTCGGCGAACGGAATGACTGGCGGGCGAAGGGGATTCGTCCCGACAAAAATGGCGTGACGTTCCGCGTGGATGCGCCAAAAATTGAATGGAACGGCGAGTACCGGATCAATTTGCTGGGGCGGCATCAGGTGGCCAATGCCTTGTTGGCAGTCGCGGTCAGTGAGGAACTGGGCCTGGGCCGTCCCGCGGTGCGGGACGGCCTGGCCGGGTGCCAGCCGGCGAAGATGCGGTTGCAGTTCTGGGAAGCGGGCGGGGTGCGCGTGCTGGACGACACGTACAACGCGAACGCCGATTCGGCACTGGTGGCGCTCGAGACGCTTTGCGATCTGCCGTTGCAGGGCCGGCGGGTGGCGGTGCTCGGCGACATGAACGAACT
>JBEKMU010000017.1:0-31758 GCA_049523555.1 Verrucomicrobiota bacterium
GGGCGATTTCCCGAAGCGGTAGTGACCGCAAAACAGGCGTTGGTATTAGCGGTGACTCAATCGAACACGGGGTTGACAAATGTATTACAGACGGAGATTGGACTTTATCAAACTAATTCCCCTTGCCGTTCCGTAAACAATTAATTGGTTTCATCCGGGCAGAATTCATCTTCAAGCGACCCGCCGCGTGGCGTGCGCTGACGCGCACGCGCCCCGCGGCAGGGGCCCTTGAAAGTGTCACGTGCGCGTCAGTAACAGTCCGTCATTTTATCCGTGAAACAGCCGAGGATTGTCGTGGTGCTGTTTTCGCATTGCGACCGTAACTGTGGGGAACCTGCCCCTCTTAAGCAACGGCCAGCACTATATGCCCTCGATCACGGAGGTCGCCTCATCGGCAATCTGATTTGTCACACGTGCGCGCCGTGCGTCTGTCCCCATACGCTCCAGATCTTCAATCACAAGAACCACGGAACGAGACAGCGTCACGGTGTCGGCCAAGTTGTATTTTCGCAACTCGTATTCATTTGCACACCCTGGCCCGCCTGTGCCTCATCGTGCAGAAAACCAAATTGCTCGACCGGCTTCGCGAGGCGCCCGACGCCGAAACCATGCGTGACTCCATCATCGCGGCAGAACAGGAAATTCTGGCCAACCGGAATACTGTTCCGTAGAAAGTGCGCTTGACGCGGCACTCAAACTGGCACGCTTCTTTCAACAGCCCAGGAAAGCCGGATTTTGCCCTTTTCCGACCGGCTGGCCGGTTTTTTATTTGCCTTCCACCTCTGCGATTTGACTTGCCCGCACCCGCGCTGGCGCGTATTAAAATAACGCCAGTCCATTGTGCCCGCGTGGCGGAATTGGCAGACGCGCTAGATTCAGGTTCTAGTGGGTAACACCATACAGGTTCAAATCCTGTCGCGGGCACCATTCTCCCTGATTTGTCACAGCGTGACCCTCTGTGACAGACAGTGACTTTAGCCCCATATTCACAGGAGATTTTCCGCTTTCCTGACCTTCGCTCTTTGTGCCAGCCGATGACGGCAAAAGACCATCCCGGCCAGATTTTTATGCGTCATCCATCACGGAGGGAGATGACAACTTTGCTACCGCGCCCCGCAGTTAGAACAAAGAAGCATCCGCGTAGGTGACGTACATCTGCACCGTTCCTTTACTCATTACCGGCACCCAAAGTTACAAGCTGCATTATGGAACAATTGATGCACCAGCCGTTTTACCTGCGGCATATCGCTCCGACAATTTGGCATTGGCCGCAGCGACCTCTTTCTGACCGGTGATTACGGCAAGGTGGTGGGCGGTCACCGCCATTTCAACCGCTTGGGGTAATTGGCCGGCTTCGGCATAGGCGGCGGCGAGTGTTCCGATAAAAACGGGCAGCCGGCTGTCGGTGAGTGCAACGGCCCGGGCGGAGAGTTGAACGGCTTCATCACCATTCCGTAGTGCGGGATTGTCGGCGGTTGCCAAAATCCAGGCGAGATTATTCAAGACCACGGGATTGTTGGAATCCATGTCCAAGGCCTTGCGGTAATGCTGAATGGCTGCTGCAAGGTTTCCGTCCTTTTCGCTTTGCTCAGCCAGTTGAATTTGTCCCATCGCCCCGGATTTTGTGCGAAAGCCAAATTTATCTTCCATGGAAAAGGAGAGGTTGGTAAAAACCGGCAGGGCACCGGCCTGCACTTCCCGCAGGTTGGCGGGCCGGGTGTTAAATTGGACCCGGGAGAGAACCTTGACGACACAATAGGTGTGAGGAGGAATTCCCCCGACGCCAAAAGGGATTGGACCAAGTGTCGAACCGTAGAATCCACCGGCCCCTACCATGCCGACCGACAGATTTATCCACGAGTCTGGAATGCAGGAATATGCTCTCAACCATCCCACACTGTCTGGCGGAAGCGGTATCTGGCCGTAACTGTTGAATGGCAAAACAACGATATCTCCAGGTTGAAGCGTTGAACGCTCGATATCCAGCGGTTGGCCGCCAAGTTTTTCCATGTAATATTGGAACCCCAAATGCCCCTCGAACCATATCGTGTGGTTTGCGGGTTTATATTTTGCGGTGATCTGTTCCGCCGCCGTTCTGGCGGAATTGGCCACACGATAATCAGCCACGGCAAGACTCAAGGCGATGACCATCGCCGGAGCAAGCGGCCACAAAGACCAGCCATTCCACTTAAAAATGGCCGTTGTCGTTCTCAACCGCCGCACGAGGAGAATCGCCACTGCCGGAACGATGGGAAGAAAACCCCGGGCGCTCACCGTCCAGTTCAACTCGGTCGCAAAAAGGAGTCCGCTCATTATCCAGAACGCAAGGATCATGGAAATGATGTCCCTGCTTTGCCAAGCTTCTACCCCCGTGAGCAACAGCAGGTGCAGGCCAGCCGCCGTCATGAATGCCAATTGCAGCAGGATGATCCATTTAAGTTGTTCAGGAACGGCTCGCATAATCTCAAAGTCGCAAAGCCGAAACATTCCGGTCAATGCCCCGAAAATTGCCACGCCGCCTGCCAACAACCACATCCGTTGCCGCCACAACCACGGCGCAAACAAAAGAACGGGCAGCAGGCTGCCACCGGCAAAGGCCAGACCGATGACTCCTCTCGTCTTCCAGTCGCCTGTAGCACGGAAAGTCAGGGCATGATAGGACGCGGCCGAGAGCAACCCTCTTCCATACATTTCAGCCGTCATCCATTCGTAACCCGCCACCATCATCAACGGCACTGCCAACCCCACCAACCACCACCCCACCTTGCGGGTTCGAAGAATACCCAGAATGGGCAATAGCGGCAGCATAGTCACCGCGCTGTATTTGGTCAGCACGGCCAAACCGGCAAGCACTCCCGCTCCTGCAAATCGCCACCAGCTTTGCTCATTACTTGCCAGGGCGCGTTCCCAAAGCACCACCGCCCAAATCCAGAAAGTCAACATGAGCACATCGCACATCAGCGTCGTGCTGGAAACCAGGAATACCGGTGTGAAGATCGCGATCACGGTGGCCAGCAGCGGCCGTTCACACCACATTTTCGCGAGGGCGTAAATGCCCGTGGCGGCCATGAATGCGACCAGCAAACAGGCAAGGTGCAGCGCGATTTCGTGCCAGCCAAACAAGGAGGCCACCCCCGCCAGGAAATAGGACATCAACGGTGGGTTCCAATTGGCCACCCACATGGGTACCGCCGACACCCACCAGTTCACCTTGAAACCAAAAAAGTCTGCCGGATGCTTTTGAATCCATTGACCTGTCCAGACGAAGAGCGGGTCATCCACATGGATAGCCTTGTTGATAAACGGGCCAAGACACACAACCAGAATGACGCCAATCACGATGCGGGGATGCTCTGAAATCCAAGCTTTCTTTAAATTCACAGGTTGTGATTCTGTGTCCATTGAAACGCCGGACACTTTACCGGCTTGTCAGCCGACAAGCAAACTTCGGATGGTTTCTCGCAAGTATTAGGAAAGAAAACAGTTTTTACCAAAGCACGAGGGGAAAGTGCAGCGGAACGAAGGCCGCCGCGCCGATGCGCGCCGCGCGCAGGCGGGCTGGTCAAATGAACCGTTGAATCATGCGAAACGGTGTAACGATTCAACGATCAACGGTTCAACAATTAACTTTCACCAGCTCACCAGCACGGTCATTTTTTTGCCGAAACGATTGTGATAATGCAGTTGTTTGTGGCGCTGGCCGTATTCGTGGACGAGCTTCGTCAGCTTCACGTCGTAACAGCAATACTCCGCGATTTCCGCGAGTTTGCCGTCCTTGAACCACCGGATGGCCTGCATGCCTTCCGCCGTTTTTTCCACGCCGAACGTCGCCGTGACAATGGAATCCAGCGAGAGCCGGTGCTGCAATTTATTTTGCAGGTCCACCATCATGTCCAGCGTCGGCAGTTGGCGCAGATCGAACGGCGTGTAACCGTGCAGCACTTCGTAGTCAAAACGCAAAATGTTGAAGCCCACGACGAGATCGGCGCGCTGCAAATCCGCCAGCAAATCATTGACCTGTTTCTCACCGTAAATTTTGTAATCGCCGCGCGCGGTGCTGAACGTCACCCCGATGCTCATGCCCATGCGGGCAATGTGGTTCCAGCCGCCCACCTCGTCGGCGGACTTCTGGGTTTCGAGATCGAAATAGACAATGTTTTTCAAAGTGCTCGCATTATGAAAACCGCATTTGCCATTGAAAACAATTTCAAACTGCCGCCCCCCGCCGGGAAATGACTAATCCCTAAATCCGAATGACTAAAGAATGTCCAAATGACCCAATAACCAACGTGCCTGCCAGGCTGCTCTTTTGGACTTCGGGTTTATTTCGTCATTATGGTTTAGGAATTAGTCATTCCGCACAGCGGCATGGTTTAGTCATGCGTCATTTTCTATTTAGCCCCTTGCGAAAATTCGCGCGCTATTCCACATTCCGCGCATGGCATTGACACCCTCCACCATGCTGCCGCTCGGCACGACAGCGCCCGATTTCAAACTGCCGGACACGAACGGGAAAACCGTCTCGCTCGCGGACTTCAAGAACAAGCCCGCGCTGCTGGTTTTGTTCATTTGCAACCATTGTCCCTACGTGAAGCACATCCGTGCCGGTCTTGCGCAGCTTGCGCGCGATTACCTGCCGCGCGGCGTCGCCATTGTTGGCATCAACTCGAACGATGTGGCGAATTATCCCGACGACAGCCCGGCCAAGATGAAGGAGGAAGTCAAATCCGCCGGTTATTTGTTCCCGTATCTCTACGACGAATCACAGGCCGTCGCCAAAGCCTACCGCGCCGCCTGCACGCCGGACATTTATCTTTTTGACAAGGGCCGCAAGCTCGTTTACCGCGGCCAGCTTGACGACAGCCGTCCCGGCAATGGAATTCCAGTGACCGGAAAAGATTTGCGCGCCGCGCTCGACGCCGTACTGGCCGGCAAACCCGTTTCAGCGAATCAAAAGGCCAGCATGGGCTGCAACATCAAATGGAAATCCGGCAACGAACCGGATTATTTTTGACACGGATTGCACGGATTGACGCGAATTCAAAATCGAGAAAATCAATCCGTGAGAATTCGTGAAATTCGTGTCTGATTTTGATTTAAGCCTTCGGCAATTTTTCCTCGACCAGCTCGCACAGGACGTGGAAGAGCAATTTTTGCCCTTCCTGGATGCGCGTCGTCACGGTTCCCGGCACCAGCAAATCGAGTGTGGCCACGCCTTTGGTAAATCCGCCGTCGCGGCCCAAAAAACAAATACTTTCCAGACCGCGGCGTCCGGCTTCTTCCAGGGCGCGCAGGACGTTTTTTGATTTGCCGCTGGTCGTGAACGCGATGAGCACGTCGCCCTTTTCGCCCAGACCCCAAACCTGCCGGGAGAAAACTTCGTCGAAGGTATAGTCGTTGCAGATGGCGGTCATGAGTTCACCGTTGGCCGTGAGCGAAATGGCCGGGTAAGGCCGGCGGTCTTGGACATAGCGGCAAAGAAATTCCGTGGCCAGATGCGTGGCGTCCGACGCGCTGCCGCCATTGCCGCAGACGAGCAGCTTGTGGCCGGAAGTCAGACAGCGCAGGACCATCTGCGCCGCGCGGTTCAACGGTTCTTCAAAAGCAGCCAGCGCACGCAGCGTCGTGACGGAATCTTCAATCGCCCGTTGCAAGAGAGTCATGCGCGAAAGGTTAATTGTTAGCTGTTGAAAGAAAAGGCGAAATGCGGTATCGCTTGGACATGACCCGCCGTCGCCAGAATAGAAATTCCGCGTTCACGCTGACGGAACTTCTGGTCGTCATCGCCATCATCGGAATTCTCGCAGCGCTTTTGTTCGTGGCAAATTCTCATGTCAAAGGAAGGGCGCAAAGAATTCAATGTGCCAATAATGTTCATCAACTTGGATTGGCTTTGCAGGCATTCGTCGCGGATAATCGTGTTTATCCTTTGTTCGCGAATGTGGATTTTCAAAAAGGCGGCTATCCGGAGCATTATGAAAACTGGGTTGACGCCTTGGAGCATGAAAAAATTGCCTCCAAACCCGGTAAAAGTTTTTTTGAAACGGGCGTGTGGCATTGCCCGGCGGCTCAACGTCCATCCAACTTTCCCACGAATGCGGTTTTTATGTCCTACGGCTACAATGCCTATGGCCTGGACACCATGAGCCACCCCGTCTCACTTGGGCTTGGCGGACACAAAGCGGGAACATTCGCGCAATCGTTCGCCCCGCCGGTGGTTGAATCAGAAATTGCCAGCCCAAGTGAAATGATGGCCATTGGTGACGGGTTTAAAGGCGGTGATGGAATTATTCAAGATGGCGTGTTTATTTTGTGGCGAACCCGTGGTGTGCAGGAATATATGGGCAGCACCAGAAGAAGTTATTCCCGTCATCAAGGCAAAGCCAACGTGGTCTTTTGTGACGGCCACGTCGAATCGCCGACGCTGAAATTTCTCTTTGAAGACACCAGCGACGCCGCTTTGGTCCGCTGGAACCGCGACCGTTTCCCGCATCGTGAACAACTCGTGCCTTGAGATTCTCATCGCGTAGATTATTTTTACGTTATGCCGATCTACGAATTCCATTGTGAAAAGTGCGGACGCGACAGCGAAATCCTGGTCCGCTCGACCGATTGGAAGGGCACAAACTGCCCGCATTGCGGCTCGGCGAAATTGGCCAAGAAATTTTCCGTCTTCGCCTCGGCCAACGCCGGCGGCAGCGATGCGCCGTCCGGAAACAGCGGTGGTGGTGGTTGCTGCGGCGGGCATTGCCACGGGCATTAGGCAGGGACGCCGTGCTGCGGCGTCCGCGGACAGCCAGCGCGCTATCTCTACCCGCAAACTTCCCGCGCGTTGATTTGCGTCAAATCCTCGACCGCCCAATCCGGTTGATGCCGTTTCAATTCATTCAGTGCTGTGCCGCTGGTGCCCACGGCCAGAATTTTTGCGCCAATGAATTTTCCGCAGCGGATGTCATGTGGTGTGTCGCCGACCACGACGATTTCGTCCGGCCGCAAATCCTTCCCGAGCACACGGCGGCCGCGCTTGAGCGCGGCGACGGCGATTTGATTGCGGTCTTCGCTGTCGTCGGCAAACGCGCCGATTTCAAAAATGTTCCAGAGATTGAAGCGGCGCAGCTTGATTTCCGCGCAGAGGCGGATGTTACCGGTAAGCAGGCCGAGCAACGGTGGCCGGGGCAGCGCCCGCAGACCGGCGAGGAATTCCGGCACACCCTCACAGGGCCCGCCGTGGCTTTGCGCGATGATTTGGTCGAGCCAGAAAACATAACGCTCGAAGAACCGCGCGAAATTTTCCGGCGTCGCCGGAATGCCGTGGAGACCAAAAAATTCGCGGACGAGATTCACGTCGGTGCGGCCGGGGAAATTGATTTTTTCGACACCGTTAGGCGCATTGAATTCGGTGGCAAAGGTTTTGGCAAAGGCCTGCGTTCCGGCGTGCCCCGTGTGAACGAGCGTGCCGTCAACGTCGAATAGAACCAGCCGAATCATGCGAAAAAAATACCAGAACCCGAAAGCCCGGCGAGCAAAAGTAGCATGGGTGTCTCGCCTGTAGCATCCGGCAGAATGTACGGGTCAGAGGCTTGTGCCACTCCAAGATGACCTTTTGCCTGATTAAGAAAAACTTTGCCAATCGCCCGGCCAGGGTGTTAACTCGCTTGGGTTTCAGAGTCGTCGGACTCGATGAAAAGGGTGCGCGCATTCACGCTGATTGAATTGCTGGTGGCCATGGCGGTCATCGCGATTCTGGCTGCGCTGGCGCTGTCCGCACTTCACCGCGCCAAATGCACCGCTCAAGCCGCCGAGTGCCGGAACAATCTCCGACAGTGGGGCACAGCATTGCATCTCTTCGCAGCGGATCACGACGATTTCCTGCCACCGGAGGGCAAGCCCACCCCGCTGGAAACGGATCTTGCTAATCCGACATATCAAGCATGGTACATCCAGCTACCAGCGCAAATGAACTTGTCGCGTTACGCTGAAATGCCGTGGCGCACGAACCCTTCTGTTGATCCAGGGAATTCGCTTTGGATATGCCCTTCCAATCCCCGCCGTTGTAATGCCAGCAGCAAAACAAACAATTTGTTTCACTATTGCCTGAACGAATTCATTGATGGTTCCGGTGCAAACGATTTTCCCATGAGGCTTGCCTCAATCCGAAATCCGTCATGTGTCGTGTATTTGTTTGATAGCAAGAATCTGCCCGCCGTCGGTGAAGCGAATTTTGTTCACACCAACCTGCACAACAAAGGCGCACAGATCCTCTTTCTCGATGGCCACGTTGCCCGTTTTCGGAACAAGGAGTATTGGAATTTCGCCACCGGCAAGGGAATCACCAACAACCCGGAACTGGTCTGGTGTCCGTGAAAATTTTATGGCGCGCGGTAAATATGGAAGAATTTCGTGTCGCCCGGCATATTCGTACTGAACGTGAAATCGGCGCCGGTCGCAACGAGGTTGGTGGCCCGCGGTGTCCATACCTGCGTATTCACCGTTTTCTTATGAATTCCATTTGTGAATATTTATGCCGGACCAGATATTCCGCCCGTTTCCGCAGCGCGTCGTCCGGCTCAAAATCCAACCATTCAATTCTCCATTCCCCGCGCCCCACCTCACACATGGCCTTTTGCCAATCGGCTCTGATAAGTGAAATCGGCGGCGGCTGCACCGACCCTTGAATCAGCAGGCCGAGTTTGTTGCGCCGCTGAGCCGCGCCGGCAATTTTTTTCCCGTTCCAGAGCACATCGAATTTTTCGTAACCGGCAAAGCATTGGCCCATTTCGGAGTTCGGAGTTCGCCCGCCTTCTCCCGCCATTGCGGGATTCGGCGCGGCAAGGAGTTCGGAGTTCGGAGTAGGCGCGAGAGCGGTGGTGACCTTCAATTTTGCGAACGCGGATTGAATCCATTCGTGAACGCGGCGGTAACTTTCTTCGGCCCTGAGCGAATGCCATTCGTGGCCCGGTGGAAAGGCAAGGCTGTAGGTCCAGTCGGCGTCGTGCGGCACAATGCCGCCGCCGGTGGGCCGGCGGATGAGCGGACGCAACGACGTTACCCGTTCAACGTCCGCATATTTTTGAAAATAACCGAAGGTGGCCGCCGGCTCCGTCCAGCCGTAAAACCGCAGCACCGGCCTGCCCAGACGCGACATTGCCTCCAACAACGCCTCGTCCAGCGCCATGTTGAACGCGCCGGGACCAGCGTCCGAGTTGAGCAGAAGCCATTCACCCTGGGCGGAAGAACCTTGAACCTTGAACCTTGAACTTTGCACTTTGAACGGTCTTGTGTCCCCGGACGATGCGTTCGAGGTTCGAGGTTCGAGGTTCAAAGTTCGAAGTTTGTTCATCACTTCACCTTGCCCGCCGAGGGACACAGTTTTTTGATCTCGCAATTCAGGCAGTCCGGCTTGCGCGCGTCGCAACGGCGGCGTCCGTGCCAGATGAGCCAGTGGCTGAACAGCGTCCACTGTTTCTGCGGCACGAGCGCCATCAGTTCCTGCTCGATTTTCTCCGGATCCTTTTGTTTTGTCAGCCCGAGCCGATGTGACAACCGCGCAACGTGGGTGTCCACGACGACTCCGATATTGATGCCGAACGCATTGCCCAAAACGACGTTCGCGGTCTTGCGTCCGACCCCGTCGAGATGTGTCAGTTCCTCCATTGTCCGCGGCACCTGGCCGCCGTGACGTTCGATGAGTTTGTGGCAACAAGCCTGAATGTTCTTCGCCTTGTTCCGAAAAAAGCCCGTCGGCTTGATGGCCGGTTCCAGTTCCGCGAGCGGCGCGTTCGCGTAATCCGCCGCCGAACGGTATTTTTTGAACAATTCCTTCGTGACGAGGTTGACGCGCTTGTCGGTGCATTGCGCGGAAAGGATGGTGGCGATGAGCAATTGGAGCGGGTCGGCGTGATCCAGCTCGCAATGCGCCTCCGGGTACGTCCGGTCGAGCGCGGCAATAATTTTCTTCAGTCGCGCGGCCCTGGCTTCAGATGTTTCACGAGGCATTTCCCGCGAGGCTAAATGCTGCCTCTTCCGGCGGCAAGCTGTTGAAACAGTAAAAGCCCGGAAGAACGTCCGGGCTTTGGTTCAACGGAATGAGTGAGTCGCTGACTTAATTCTTGGCGACCGGCTTGGTGACTTCGATTTTGAAATTCGAATCGGCCTTGGTCACCACAACCGTGAGGCCATGCTGGCTCGCCCAAGTTTGGAACAGCTTGACCCGTTCCTGGCTTGGAGTGGACAATTTGGTTTGTCCCTTTTCGACCATTTTCTGGACAACTTCGAGCCATTTCTGGTCGGCAGCGCTCGGTTCCGCCTGCGCGACCGAGCAGGCAAATAACAGGGAACTCACCATTGCAACGATGATTTTCTTCATATTTTTGCTCTCTTTCCGGCGGCGATTTTCGCTGCCAGCCGCCGATTAAGCGACTTCCGTGCCGGGTTTTTCGCCCCGTCCCGCTTTGCGTTTCGGGTGAGTAATTGAGAGCGTAAAAAAAAACGGCGGGCCTTTCGACCCGCCGGTTGTAGAGAAGAACGGTTTAGTAAATCGTAGTGCTTTCCTCGGCTGTAATCGGCGACTTCAACATGTCGGACGACAAGGTGAACTTGGTGTGTCCGTCGCCAGCTCTCACGCCCTTGGCGACAATCTTGTAGGCGACCGCCTGCTTGGCCGGGAGCTTCGGCACGACTGGCAGGGTGACGGTCTGGCCGTCAATAGTGCCTTCCGAAGCACTGACGGGAACGAGTTCCGGCGCAATGGTTACGACCACCCGCACGTTGGAATCGTCGGCCGAGCCTTGGTTGGTGACCTTGACCGTGTAGGTCGTCGTTTCGCCCACCGCGACCGGATCGGGATCATCCGCCTTTTCAAGCAGGATGGCCGCGATGCCCACCACTTTGGTTGAGCAGGAGGTTGAACCCGCCGCGGCGCAAGTGCCCTTGGCCGTTGCCTTGAAATCAAACGTGCCGGCGTTCGCACTCGCAAACGTGGCGCAAAGATCCTGCGGCGCGTTCACGCTCAGCGAACCCAAATCCCAAACGAGATTGTTACCGGACATATGACCGCCAGCCGTGGCCGAGTTCACCGTCAAACCGGCCGGGATCGGCATCACGACTTGCGCACCGGCAGCCGGGACGTCGCCGCTGTTTGAAACCGTGAAGCAAACGTTAAACAGACGTCCCATGTATTGCTGTTCGCGCGCCTTGCAACTCAGCGCCAGGACGGCCTGATGAACGGCAGTCGAAGCGGAGGCCTTGGCGCTGACGCCCTGGTCGGACGTGGCTTGGGCCGGATTTTGATACTTGCCGGTAGTGGCGGCAGTGGCGTTGAATTTGAATTCCTTGCTTTCGCCGGGGGCGAGAGTGCCCGCGTCAAACACGAGGCTGTTCCTCCCGTCGCTGGTCAAACCGCCCGGCAGGTTGTCGATCACCTTCACCCCCGTCAACCGGCTGCTGCCGGTGTTTTTGACCACCAGCGTCACCGGAATCGGGTCGCAGACGATCACGTCGCCCGGCTCACTCTTGGTCAACTGGATGTCAGGCTTGACCACGCGAGTATCGCCGCAAACTTTTGGGTCGGCCTTGACCGTGGCGCAGGAGGTCAGTGTGCCTTCCTTGTCCGCGCGCAGCCAGACTTTGATGCTCTGGGCCTGGCCCGCGTTCATGTCCGGAAGATTCCAGGTGAGCTTGTCGCCATCCACTTGGGCGGGCGGGTCGCTGCGGACGAAAGACGCCCCGGCGGGAACATGGTCAACCACGACAATATTGTCCGCGCAGGCAACGGCTGTCGCATCCAGTTCGGTCATGTATTCCTGGCCCAAGGTGGCTTCAGCGGGAACCTTCTTGGCGAGGTGAACCAGGCCGCTTCTGATTTCGGCAGCGCAGGGCTGGGTCGAGGATGGAGCGGCCGGGGCCGGCGCGGCCTTGGGTTCTGTCGGGGCCGGCGCAGGGGCGGGTTCACCCCATTTGCGACCAAACGTGTCATAGCCGGCTTGAACTTGGTCAATGCTGGCGAGGTTCCGGTTTTGCCGTTCGGACACATTGGGTTGCTGCGTGGCGCAACCGGCGATGATTACGGCCATGGCCACGGCCAAGCCGTATTTTATGAGTATGATTTTCGGTTTCATAGATTCAGGCTGTTGTTACTACTTTGTGCTTTTATTTGTAGCGGCGGGTTTCCACGGTGAGACGAATTTCAGAAGATCCCGTCGGAATGATTAGGAGAAGTTTGTAAAAATTATTCAAATTGTCAATACCTAATTTTGCACAAAATTTGCGCAAAAACACCGGGTTTTTGTGCGGCTACTTTGCCGGCGAACTTGTTGCCGGAGCGTTTGTATTCGTCCCGCCTGAATCGGCAGAAGAACGAAGTCCGGCGGGCGTGTAAGCCGGCGCGTTGGTGCCGAGGACGGTCGTGCTCTTGATTTTGCCGGGCAGGACTTTGTCGAGCTTGCCCAGGTACCAATAGCCGGCAAGCAACAGGATGACGATAATCGCTGCATACAATCCCCACGGCTTTCGCTTCTCGGCGAAGGGATCGACCAGATCGCGTTGCGAACCGGGCGGCAGAACCGCCACCTGCGTGAGCGACCTGCCGAAGGGCACGTTGATTTTGGCCTTGGCATTCACGGCCCAGCCATTGGCGTCGAGGATCGGCCCGAGATTGCGTTTCCGCAGTTTGAGCCACGCGATGATCATGGAGGGGATCGAAACGGCGAGCAGGATGCCCGCAATCGCCAGCGGCATCTGCCAGAGCGGCAGCTTCGTGAAGGCCGCGAAGATTCCACCCAGGGCGACCAGCAATGTGCTCAAGACCAGCCCAAGCGCCGCCAACATGCCGGGATCAATTTTTTTCGGCGGCGGCGGCGGCGGTGGGGGCTGGTCGGTGGCAGCGGCGGCTTGCATCCGGGCGGTCGCCGCGTCGCCCGCGGCGGAGGCGCGTTTGGCCACCTGCTCCTCGATCAGGCGGAGGCACTTTTTGTAGGGCGCCCAGAACGCCTGCCGGATGCTGATGGGATTGTCCAGAAGCCTGGTGATGGTGGCGTCCCAGTCGCGGCCCTTGCGGTCATAAAAAATTCCGTTGCGGCCCACCATGAGGTTGTCCGAATCGCCGCCGGTGAACGCGGCCACGATCTGCAACTTTTCGCCGGTGCCTTTGCGCACGCAGTCACAATAAGCGAGGTAAGTGCCCGCGAGCGCGGCCATCGCGGCGTGTTTGGCGGCGTCTTCGACCGTGAGGCACAGGTCGCAACTCCGCTGGTCCAGATACAGTGTGCCGGCCTGGAAGATGGCCTTGTCCTTGCGACCGTAAAAGTCGCGGAACGAAACAAAATTGGTGCACAGCTTGAAAAGGTCGCGGTGGTAGCGCACCAACTGTTCAACCGCCGCAATCGCGTTGGCCTCCGGTTCGAGCGCCTTGTCCTGCGCGATGAGCGTGGCGATGCTTTCCTTCGCCTTGCCGGCAAGGATTTCCCGCACGCGCTTGAGGCCGAGTTTCTCGACCGCCACACCCGCCTTGCCGACGGCCCAACACTCATACGGTCCCAGCCGGGCGTTAAGGGCGGCCCAGTCGCTTTCCGACAACAACGACCGGTCTCCCAGCAAAGGTTTTACCGCATTGGACTGCAAGGTGGCAAGCGCGGCGGCCCAGGCGGGATTGACTCCTTCCTGCAGCGGCAACGGCTTGTCCGCTGCAACGCGCGCCAACGGCAAGGCGGCGATTTCCGCGGCCGTGATGGTGAGGTCCTTGGCGGCAAACGCCAGATATTCCTTCTCTTCGCGGTTGAGTGCCCCGACGGCGCGGGCATCAAAGGCGGCGAGCCGGCACCGGGCAAAATAATCGTCCACCTTGGCTTTGACCACTTTCACGGCCGCGGCCGCGGCAGAGGTTTTTTCGCCCAGCGGCAAAATTTTCGTGTCGCCTTCGGCCTGCTTCCACCAATCGGAATAGGTTTGCGCCTCGGCAAAAAACTGGTCCACCCTGGCCTGGCTGACGCCCGGTTTGCCGCTCCGGTCGGTTTCGGGGCCGAGGCAGGCGATGATGTCGGCGATGATGGCCTTGGTGGCGGCGTCGCCCGCGGCATCGGCGGGCACGATGCCGTCACCGTTGAAGTTCGTCTGGGCAAAGATCTTGGCGGTATCCGCCGTATCTTCGAGGGTGATAGCGGCGCTGTCCTTTTTGCCGAGGTTGGCGAGAATCTGTCTGGCGGAGGATAAAAGTTGTTTGCCCAGTGGCGTGGCCTCGTTGATCGCGCTCAACAGCAGCGACGGCGATGACTTCAAGAGATCATCGGGATTCTTGAGCATCGCACCGGCCCACTGGACGGCCGCAATGAGTTCCGGGGCGCGGATCCGGCCATCCTTGTCCGCGTCAATCAACGCCAGTGTTTTGGCGTCGAACTCCAGGCCGGTGGCCGGGCAGGCGAGGGCGACCCACAGCTTCTGGTCGAGTTGATCCAGGTTCATCAAATCGGCGCCGGTTTCGACTTTGACCTGATCAAATCCGCCGGCGCGGAAGAATTTCCATTGATGATTCATGTTGATCCAATGTCCGAATCTGCGGGAAGGTTAATCACGAAGGCGCAGAGATACCAAGAAAACTTTGCACTTGGGAAACCGGCGATGTGACAGGTTCACTGAAGCGCGGCGATGATTTTCTTCAGTCGCGCGGATTTGACTTGGGCAGTTTCACGTGGCATTCCTCTGAAAATTTAACCACGAAGGCACAAAGACATGAAGAAAAACTTTGCGTCTTCGTGCCTTTGCGGTTCTATAAATTAAAACAACTTCAAGAATTGCTTTACGGATTGCTTATGCTCTTCGCAGGAGAAAAGGCGGCTTCTGCAAATGAGTATAATCGTAGAAAAATAGAAAAGCCGAATCAAACAAGTGATTGTATGAATATTCCAAAGTCGTTTCTGGAATCAGAGAAAATGAGGATGGCTTGAAACGATCCATTACTAACACGAGCCAAATTATGTCACACTTCTTTCTGTATTTTGCGCAATGGGTATTTTTTCCATCCAAAACACCTTGAATTTGCTGTGGACTTATTGAAGGCACGAAGCTGGCAAACGGTGCTGTCCAGCGATTAATTCCTGACGTCCTCTTTTTGATATAAATCAAATCCACTCCTTGCATGGGAATTTCGTGGGCTCTGCACAGTACTTCGCTGGACGGCTTCAACAGTGATTGTTCGACGAATTGAGCTATTTTTTCTGCAAACGCCTGAACTTCCCGCTCACTGCAACGGAAATGCAGATTGAAATGAACATGCACAAATAAAGGCGGCAAGCCTTGCTTGTCATAGATGGATTTTGCCAAATCAACAATTTTCCGCCTCGTTGTTAACTTTTGCTGCAACGGAGATTTAATTTTAGGAGGTCTTTCTCGATAATAGTCGGTGATTTCAATTCCTACGATCTTGCTTTCCGTCTTGATTAAAAAATCCGGCTCTTCGTCTGGATTAATAATTCCGTCAGGAAAATCAGGAAAAATTTCCTTGAATTTTTCCAAGTAGAAAAACTCCGATTCTTTGTTCACGAAACTCAGTGACCGCTCAAACCAACTGCGGCTCTTCAATTTCTTTCGGTGGACTGGACAGCGGCGTGCCGTCGTCGGCTTCGGGATATTCGAAAATTTTGCCTTCGTAGTTGCGCAGCACCACGCGGTCGGGGTTGTGGCTCAACACGTAGTCGGGGTTGATGGGCACCTTGCCGCCGCCGCCGGGCGCGTCAATGACGTATTGCGGCACGGCATAGCCGGTTGTGTGACCGCGCAGTTGGGTCATGATTTCAATGCCCTTGCGGACGCTGGCGCGCAGATGCGCCGAGCCGGAAATCAAATCGCACTGGTAAATGTAATAGGGCTTCACGCGGCACATGAGCAGTTTTTGCACGTGCGCCTTCATCACTTCGGCCTCGTCGTTGACGTGTTTGAGGAGGACGGACTGGTTGCCGAGCGGGATACCGGCATCGGCGAGGCGACCCAGCGCGTCGCGGACTTCCGTGGTCAGTTCGCGCGGATGGTTCGAGTGAATGCTCATGAACAGCGGATGGAATTTCTTCAGCATCGCGCAGAGTCCGGGCGTGATGCGTTGCGGCAGGAACGTCGGGATGCGCGAACCGATGCGCAAAAATTCAACGTGTTTGATGGCGCGCAAACGGCTCAAAAGATTTTCCAATTTTTCATCGCTCAGCAACAACGGGTCGCCGCCGCTCAACAACACGTCGCGAATTTCCGGGTGTTGCGCGATGTAGGCGATTTGCCGGTCGAATTCGGGATGAAAATCATAGCCGCTGGCGTTGCTGACGAGCCGCGAGCGCGTGCAGTAACGGCAATACGCGGCGCAGCGGTCGGTGACGAGAAACAGCACGCGGTCGGGATACCGATGCACGAGGCCGGGCACGGGCGAGTGCGAATCTTCGCCGCACGGGTCGCTCATCTCCCACGGCGCGGTGTGGGTTTCCTCAATGCGCGGAATGACCTGGAGGCGAATCGGGCAATGTTCGTCCGCCGGATTAATCAGGTTGAAAAAATACGGCGTGATGGCGAGCGCAAGCCTGTGGTTCGCCAGTTTTGCGCCCGCGAATTCCTCCGGCGTGAGCGTCGGCATCAAGCGCTGCAATTGCTCCGGCGTGGTAATGCGGTGTTTGAGCTGCCAGTGCCAGTCGTTCCAATCGGCATTGGGAACGTCACGCCAGAAGCCGCGTCCGACGGAGTGAAATTCCTTCAAAAATCGGAGTCGGTGGCCTGATGGCGGCTCCTCACCATTTGCCTGCGAATTATCATCCTTCATTTTAAATGGAAACTATAAGTTGGAATTGCGTCCTGTCAAGTTGACCATTGCCGGCGTCGCCGCGTTCAAGCTTTATGGCGTCAAAACGTCCGGTTTGATGGACGATTCGATGGTCTGCCGTTGGGCGTCGAGCTCGTCCAGTTTTTTCAACGTGGCGCGCGCGCTCGTTTTCTGCGGCAAGGGATGTTTGCTCCAGGGCGGCTGGCGGATTTCCTTGTTTTGGCCGAGGTAACCGGCAACGGTTCGGCGATATTCATCGGTCAAGGCGGCCAGTGGCGCGGCCATGCGGAGTTGCGCCAATTCGAGATCACGCAATTTGGTTTGAAGAATCGCCGTCTGGCGCGGCGGCTCAAAATTGCGGATGACGGCCTGTAAAGAAACTTCCGTGCGCGCGGGCAGGGCGTTTGACGCGGTCCAAACTGCCACCGGCACGCTCAAAATTTCATCCAGTTTTTCGCGGCTGAAAGTGGGCGTCCACCGCGGACCGGGACCGTGCGCAACGAAACTCACGACCTGCAGCGCCCACCACTTTTCGACGTCGAGCGGCCGCGAAAAATTTTCCTGGAACGCGCTTTGAAACGCGGTCTGCCAATTATAACAATCTGGCAAAGCCGCAAGCATCACGCGCAAATGCGCCGGGCCGTTTTTCAAGTGGAGCAATTCACTCACGAACAATTGCGCGCTGGCGCGATACACACCATCATCCCTGCCGGTCAATTGGGCGTCGGCCGGCCAGCTCAATTGGTCGAACGTCAGCGCGGCATGGTCGCGCAACACGCGGCGTGCGTCAGCGAGCGGGTCCACACCGCGCTGCGTTGTGACCATGCGGTTTTGCGGCAGGCCATCCACGAGACTGCCCGGCGTCGATAGAATAATTTCCGGCGAACCAGCGGCGGACAATTGTTGCGACAAACCATCGGTCAGCCAGCCGGGGATTTCCGCGGCGCGCGCGCCCGAGGCGTTGCGATTGGCCAATTCCAGCAGCAACACGCTGGTCATCGCGCGCAGGAAACGGGTTTGCGACAGAACGTCCGGCAATTGCACCTGATAATTCCAGCCGTTGAGGAAAGGCTGGGAGACAATCGTGACGTCTTCGTCGAGCGATTGCGCCGGATGCAGGACCAGAAAAATTTTCCCCTGCCACGGCGCGTTGGGTGCAATGCCGAGCTTGCGCCGGAGCGAATCTTTGATGCGCTCGGCGGAAACCGACAGCAAGGCCGGTTCCAGCCGGACAAGATTGGCATTGGTTGCCACGCCGGGCAAAGGAACGGGCGGTAAAAATTGCGCCGGGCCGGTCGCGATGAACTGGCCGGAAGCGCTCTGCACGGAATTCACAACCGGCGGGGAGAGTTGCCCGCTGGCAAACACCGGCAAAAACAGCACACCCCAAATGAGCCGGGGTTGAACCGTCAAACCGTTGACCCGTTGAATCGTTAAATTGCCCAACCGGTGCAACGATGCAACGATGCAACGTTGAAACGTTTGAATCATTGCTTTGCCGCGCCGGTTGTGGTTTTTGCGGGCGCGGATTTGGCATCACCGCCGGAAGTTTTCGGGGTGGTGGAATCTTTTTTGGCCGCCTGTTTGTAGCCTTCGCTGCGGTAATCGGTGATATAAAAGCCGCTACCCTTGAAGAGCAGGCCGGCGCCGGCGCCGATTTTGCGTTTCACGCGCCCGCGCCCCCATTTTTTCCGGGCGCAGGATTTTTCCGGGCAAATTCGCAGCGGTTTGGCGGAAATGGATTGAAAGGCCTCAAACTCGTGCCCGCATTTCTCGCAAATATATTCGTAAGTCGGCATCGGCAATTTGCGGATAAATCTTTGCCGCGCGCGTCAGCCGTTTAACGCGCCGGCGCATTTGTCAGCGGCGGAATGACATGGACGGAGCCGTCGGAACCGACTTCCACGTTCAAATCGTAATGCGGCGGTTTGGCCGCGGCAGTGGTGGCAACGAGGGTACGTGGCTGCACGAGCAATTCGGCGCCCTTCTGGTCGGCGGCGCCGTTGCGCATCAACTGCAACCGGCGGGCAACGAACAGTTCGTCGCGCAATTTTTTGACCTGGGCGCGGACTTCATTGAGGTCATCGAACTTGCGTTCCAATTCGGCTCTTTGCGCGATTTGCTGCTGCAATTCCTTTTCGAGGAAGACATTGTTGGTTTCGGAATCGGCAAGTTTTTGTTCGGTGTCGGCGATTTGCACGTCAAGCGCGGCGATGGTGTTGGTCAGCGCGGTGGCGCGATCATCCAGCACCTTGTTTTGCGCTTCCAAGTCGGTGATGCGACCATTCAGGTTGGCGATTTGGTCCTGGGCGCCCTGGAGCGTCGCTTTGGCGGAGGCCAGCGCGCCGGAGGCTTCGCTCAGACCGTTGGAAAGCCGGGACGTCTGCTGTTGAACGGCGGCGAGATCATTGGTCAACCGGAGATTGACCTGCCGCAATTCGTCAAGGTTTTCGTTGGCGGTCACCAACTGGTTGGAAAGGTCGAGGATGGCGGCCACGTTGTTTAACTGGTCGCTGGTGGTCTTTTTCGCGGCGATCAAAGCGACTGCCAGTCCCGCACAAACCACCGTGAGTATGACAATGGCCAATTTTGTTTTCATAACGCTTCCGAACATGGCTGGACGCGGTGCTTTTGGCAAGCCCGTGTTATTTCTCCGGCGTCATAGGAGGCGAGTTGGAGAGGGCTGCTTCCACAGCCATTTCCATGGCCTTTAGCTTTGCGTCGAGAATTTCCACGCCGGATGCCTGTTTCAATTTCTCCAGATAGGGCGGCGCCAGCCGGGTGATTTTCTGCTGCTTCAAGAAGTCTTTGACATCGTCGGCCACAGTCGCGTAATCCAGTTTTTTGGCCGGAATTTTGTCCAGCAGCTTGATGATATAATTACCGTAAGCCATTTCGACGACGTCGCTGACCTGGTTGTTGGTCAGCGAAAACGCCGCCGCCGCCAGTTCCGGTCTCATTTGGTCCCGTGAGACGGGCGGCAATACGCCGTTGTTGTCCTTCGTGGCGGGGTCTTCGGAATACTGCGCCGCGAGATTGGTAAAATTCTCGCCGCTGCGCGCGCGCTTGAGCAGGTCATCCATCTTCTGGCGTTTGGCCTGTAACTGATCCGTCGGCAGGGGTGTGCCTGTATTGGGGTTCACCGCCAAAAGCATAATGTCACACAGTCGGACTTTTTCCGGTTGCTCAAAATCCGCCGGATGGTTGGTGTAGAATTCCTTTGCTTCGGCGTCGGTCACATTGATGTTCAATTCACGTTCGAACACGAACGGGATGGTGGCTTGTTCAATGTTCTGTTGGTCCCACTGGCTTCTGGTCTGTCCGCTCAGTATTAACTGTTTGTTCAGCGTTTGATTAAACTCTTCATCCGTAAGGTGCTGGCTGGTTTTTAACTTCTGCAGAGAAGCGTTAAATTTCTCCTTGCCCTTGGCCTTGTCGGTCTCGGTAGCTTTGCTGAGTATCAATTGTTGATGAATCAATACCAGCAACGCCTGCCCCTCGACATTGGGTGGCGCGGCCAATCCGCGGGCCGCAAACATTGCCTTCAAGCTGCTCGTCACGGAATCCAACTGGCTGCGCTTGAGCTCAAGGCCCTTGCCTTTGATAATCACCGGGTCGCCGAACAAGGCGGTCATCGCGGCCTCGGGATTGGCGTTTGTGCCGAGCGCCGCCGGCGCAGCATTTGTGGATGCAGTGCCGGCCGCCGCGGGCGCGGAGGATACTCCGAAAACAAGCGCGGCCAGGGTGACAGGGAAAATCATTTTCATTTTAGTCTTCATTTTTCAATTTGTTTGACGGCGGTTACAATTTTACCACTTTCACATTGCTGATGTCAGGGTCTTTCTGAAGCTCTTCCAGCACCGCCGGCGGCGGTGCGCTGTCGAGGTTCAACACGGTCAACGCCAGCCCGCCCGCAGTGTCGCGCGTCAGGCTCATGTTGGCAATATTCACCTTGTGTTTGCCCAGCAATGTGCCGAGATGGCCGACGATACCCGGCCGGTCCTTGTTGTTCAACAGCAACAACGTGCCGCTGACGGGAATCTCCACCGGTGTACTGAACAGCCGTACGATGCGCGGATTGTTCGGCGACCCGAAGAAAGTTCCGCCGGCGGAAATCAGCTTGTTCCCGTTGCCGAACACCTGCACGTGCAGCCATTCGTTGAAGGTCACCGGCTCGTCGGATTTCTTTTCCTCGACCGTGAGGCCGAGGCTTTGGGCCACACTGCGGACGTTGACGTTGTTCACGTCCTTCAAATTGCTGCCCGACAGGAAGCCGCGCAAAACTGCGCGTGTCACCGGGTCAATGTTCGGCAACTGCCGCGCGTGGCCGCCGTAGGTGATGTGGATGCGGTCTGCGCCGGCGGGCGAAAGTTGTACCAGCAATTTGCCCAGCGCCTCGCCCAACGGCAGATAGGGCTTCACCTGCTCATAAGTCTTGGCGTCGAGATACGGCAAATTCACCGCGTTGCGGACTTCGCCGGTGAGCAGATAACCGGCAATGACCTCGGCCACTTCAATGCCGCATTTTTCCTGCGCCTCCGCCGTGCTCGCGCCGAGGTGCGGCGTGAGAATCAAATTCGGCTGCTTGCGATACGGATGGTCGGCGGGCAGCGGTTCGGTGGCGTAAACATCCAGCGCCGCGCCGGCTACCTTGCCGGATTCGAGCGCGGCAATGAGATCGGCCTCGACGACGATTTCGCCGCGGGCACAATTCACGAGGTGCACGGCGGGTTTCATCTTGGCGAACGCGGCGGCGTTCAGCATGTGTTTGGTTTCCGGCGTCACCGGCATGTGAATGGTGATAAAATCTGCCGCGCGATAAAGATCGTCCACGCTGTCGGCAAATTCCGCGCCGATGGCCTTGGCGCGGTCTTCGGTGAGATAGGGATCGTAGGCGATGACGCGCATGCCGAACGCGAGTGCGCGTTTGGCGACTTCCGTGCCGATGCGGCCCATGCCGAGGATACCAAGCGTTTTGCCGGCGAGTTCCAAGCCCTGGAAAAGTTTCCGGTCCCACTTGCCCGCGCTCATCGAAACGTGCGCCTGCGGCACTTTGCGCGCGAGCGACATCATCATGGCGAAACTCAATTCCGCCGTCGTCACGGTGTTGCCGCCTGGCGTGTTCATCACCACGATGCCGTGCTGCGTGGCGGCTTCCACGTCCACGTTGTCCACGCCGACGCCCGCGCGCCCGACCACGCGCAGTTTCTTCGCCGCCTCAATGACCTTGCGCGTAACCTTCGTTTCCGAACGCACCACCAGCGCCGTCGCGTCGGCCACCACCGGCAACAGCTCCGCCTCCGTCAGCCGTTTCGGCAGCACCACGACTTGAAATTCCGGCCGCTGCTGCAGGAGCGCAATGCCCTTTGGCGAAACCGGGTCACACACGATGATTTTCATATCAAAATGAGCAGCGAGTCTAGGTGTTGGGCGACGCAAGGTCAAACAGCGAAATCCTTTTTTTTACCGCGCAAAATTCGCTGTCCGCCCGGCCAAAATCGGTTATGTTCGCCTTCGCCAAAATGAGCAAACTGCTGCTGATTGATGACGAGGAAGACGTACGGTATTCATTCCAGCGGATTTTTGATTCGCCGGAAATCGAACTGGCCACGGCGTCGTCCGGCGAGGAAGGGCTGAAGGTCATTCCCAAATTCAAACCCGACCTGGTGCTGATGGACGTGCGCATGGGCGGCATGAACGGCCTTGAAACGCTCCGCCGCATTCGCGCCGCCGATCCCAGGCTGCTCGTCATCCTGATGACCGCCTACGGCACCACGCAGACCGCCATCGAAGCGATGAAACTTGGCGCCTACGATTACCTGCTCAAGCCGTTCGACGTGCCGAAGCTCAAGGAAATCGTGGCCAACGCGCTCAAAGCCGCGCGCGACATGAAGCAGGTGGTGTCGTACCAGCCCCTGCTCGAATCGGAGGATTACGAACTGGGCATTGTGGGCCGCAGCGAACCGATGCAGCAGGTCTTCAAACTCATCGGCCAAGTCGCCGCGACGGATGCCACGGCGCTCATCACCGGAGAAAGCGGCACCGGCAAGGAACTCGTCGCCCGCGCGATTTATCATCACAGCAACCGCAGCCGGCAGCCGTTTCTCACGGTCAACTGTGCCGCCATTCCGGAGCAACTGCTCGAAAGCGAACTCTTTGGCCACGAAAAGGGCGCATTTACCGGCGCGACGATGCAACGCATCGGCAAATTTGAGCAATGCAACCAGGGCACGATTTTTTTGGATGAAATCGGCGACATGACGCCCGCGACCCAGACGAAAATCCTCCGCGTGCTGCAATCCGGCACGTTCGAGCGCGTCGGCGGCAACCAGCCCATCCAGGTGGACGTGCGTGTCATCGCCGCGACGAACAAACATCTGGAGCAGGCGGTGGCCGCGCGGCAGTTCCGCGAGGATTTGTTTTACCGGCTCAACGTCGTGCGCATTCACATTCCGCCGCTGCGCGATCGGCGCAAAGACATACCGCTGCTGGTGAATTATTTTCTGGAGAAAATTGCGCGCGAACAGCAACGCCCCCCCAAATCCATCGCCGCCAGCGTCATCAAGACGCTCGAAAAATATCATTGGCCGGGCAATGTGCGCGAGCTGGAGAACGCCATCCGCCGCGCGCACGTCATGGCCAAGAGCGGCGCGATTTTGCTGGGCGATTTGCCGCCGGAAATTTCGGGACAGGGTGCGGGTACGGCCCTCCCGCCGGTCACCGGAGCGGCGGGAGATGCCGCTGCGACCGATGCCGCTGCGCTCGCTAGACAATTGTTCCAGTGGGCCAGACGCGACCCGAAGTTGAAGGTCATCCCTGCCGTCGAGCGCGAACTGGTCATCCAGGCGCTCAAGGAAACGGGCAACAACCAGGTCCACGCCGCCAAACTGCTCGGCATCACGCGCGCGACGCTGCGCAAACGCATTGAAAAATTCGGCATCCAGCGCGAGCTAAGCGTAAAATAAACCCGGCCCCAATCCTGATTCAATGACAACAGGAAAAATCCAACCGGCATTTTCACAGCTCCTGATGCCGATGGCCTGCCTCGTCTTCATGACTTGGAACATCCTGGCCGTCATTTCTTACCGTTGTCTTTACGCTGATGGATGCCATGAATTCATCAAGGTGTTGCAGGCGCAGGACTTTGTTTCCCTGATGTGGTCTCGGCACTTCGCCTTTCACATCTTTGAATTCCCTTTGGTGCTGGCCATCAAACTCGGCGTTACGAACATGCGCCTGTTGCGTCTGGCTTTCGGGTTGGGGTGTTTTCTTCCCTGGCCGGCGGTCCTGATGTTTTGTCATTGGATGTCACCAAAACACTTCTGGGTCGTCGTCGTGGCCTGCGCAGGAGGGTATCTCAACGCGGCATACATGGCCGTCGGCGAACACATTTTAGCCCATGCCTTTTTCTGGCCTTCACTTTTTGCCATTGTATTTGCACGCCCGTTAAAGCCGTTGGCAGCGCTCATATTGCTGACTTCAGCGACCTGTCTGCTGTTCAGTTACGAATCGCAACTTTTTCTTTGCCCGCCGCTCGCCGCCCTGAGCTTATGGCGGATTGCGGAAGAAGCCAGCGGACAAACTTCCATTCGGAACAGGGCGGCCCTTTGGTCATGGGCCGTGTTGCTGGTTGCCGCCGGATTGTTCATCGCCGCATCAGGAATCGGTTTGTACGCGGTGTTGAAACCGGAGATTCCCTCCAATTTTTTGAGCTTCCAGGTAAATGTCAAAATGTTGCTGTTCCACAAAGGCTGGACGTTGACGTGGAGCATCATCTGGGGCTGCGTCATGCTGGCGGTCTGGTTGTCTAAAAAAACATGGGATATCATCCGTCAGCGAATGGTCATGACGATTCTTCTTTGCGCCTTGATTGTCTGGGGCACATGGCCGTTGCTGGCGCCCCATGATTTGGAACCTGCCGTGCAATACGACAACCGCATCCTCGATCTGCTGGTGCCGTTAATGTTGCTGCCGGTTGTTTTGATCTTGAGATACCGTCCGGCTTGGATTGAATCCCAAGCCGATCATCTAGGATGGATGGCCGCCATTCTGTTGATGGTACAATCCATCTGGCAGATCAGCGCAACCTGGCAATGGCACGAGGATGTGGGGAAGTTGCAAGGAGTTTTAAGCGCACGCCAGGGAATTGTTCCGCTCCATTCCAGCATTCTGGGTACAAGCTCCATGAAAAGCCGGGCGCTGAATTTCGATTGGACCTGGCCTTGTCTCAGCATCGCGCTCAACCCCGGCCCGCAGATTCAGAGCTTGGTTTGCTCCGAATACTGCACCGACCCTAGATACCGGGGTATGTTCTGGCAACCCTTCGATCCGCTCAAAATTAAAACCCTGCCGGACCTCCGGCATTATGGTTTGGATTTCAGCGATTATGTTTCCGCGCTTCAAACTGACCGCCCGGGCCAATGACCGAAGGGACCGCTTCCTGCCTACCCACGCCTCCGAACCCTGCCTTGACACAAGGTGTTTCATGGCTATCCTCGCACACTCCGGTTTTTCACCCGGAAGGAAGTCGAATTAATTTATGAAACGCCAGTATCAACCGTCGAAAATCCGCCGCAAACGGCAGCACGGGTTTCTTGCCCGCAAATCCAGCAAGAGTGGCCGGGCCACGCTCCACAACCGCCGCCGCGAGGGCCGCAAACGCCTGACGCCGGTTTAACTCGCGCGCTCATGCCCGCCGAACCGTCGAAACGCCTGCGACTGGGTCGCGCCACGCGACTCGGTCAAAACCGTGAGTTCGCGCGCGTTCGGCAGCAGGGTCAGCGACTCGCGCAAGGCTGTCTCATCGCCAACTGGAACCGGCTGCCGGTGGGGGCGTCGCCCAGGCTCGGCGTCGTCACCAGCCGCAAAATCGGTGGTGCGGTGGTACGCAGCCGCGCCCGACGGTTGCTCCGCGAAAGTTTCCGGCAGCATCAACATGAATTGTCCCAACAGGTGGAACTCGTCCTCGTGGCGCGAAATTCCATTGTCGGAAAAAAATTTGCCGACGTTGAGAAAGATTTTCTAGCGGTACTGAACCGCGGGGGTCTTTTGAAAATGACTAATTCCTAAATCCGAATGACTAAAGAATCCTCAATGACCAATGCCGAAACTTCCGCACTCGCAGCGGCTTCCAGTTTGTCATTTGGGCTTCGTCATTCTTTAGTCATTAGGGCTTTGTCATTCGTCATTCTTCTCGCCATTCGCGTTTATCGCTGGACGATTTCGCCGGCACAGACTTTTTTGTTCGGGCCGACCGGCGGCTGCCGTTTCACACCCACCTGCTCCGAATACACGCTGGAAGCGCTTCACACGCACGGCACCATCGCCGGCGGCTGGCTGGCAACGAAGCGGATTTGCCGCTGTCATCCGTGGGGTGGAGGCGGACACGATCCCGTTCCCAAAAGGAAGTTCGGAGTTCGCCCGTCTGCGCTGCGCTTCGACGCGGCCTCTACTGAGGCTTGCCGCGCCGGAGCCGAAGGCAAAGGCGGGAGTTCGGAGTTCGGAATTTAATTTCTCATGGACCGCACCGGCATCATCGTTGTCACCATCTGCGCCATTCTGCTCGGCTTGTGTTTTTACGAGCAGCAAAAGTATTACTCGCGTTTGCCGCAGCCGCAAACGGGCACGAACGCGCTCGCGGCGGCCCAAACGACAACGGCAAATGCCAACGCCGTTTTGCCCGCGCCAACCGCGGCCCCGGCCTTCTCATTCGACACCAACACGCCCGAGCAGACGATTGTGCTCACGAACAAGCGCGCGCGTTACACGTTCACCTCGCGCGGCGGCGGCCTGAAGCTGGTCGAACTGCTGGATTATCCAGAGACGATTTCCGCGCGCTGGAAAATTCAAAACACAACCTTGAGTAACGGCGTGGCCACGTTGAACACGCGCGCACCCGTGCCGGTGCTGGCGATTTTGGGTGATGCCGGTTTCGTCGGTGACGGCATTTTCACTTTGGCGAAAACCGACGATGGGGTTCGCGCCGAGAAATCGTTCACCAACGGTTTGCGACTCGTGAAGGAGTTCCATCTCAGCTCGAATTTTCTGGTGAACGCCAGCGTGCGGCTGGAAAACGCTTCGGCCAAACCGCTCGCGTTGCCGGCGCAGGAATTGGTGGTAGGCACGGCGACGCCGATGGGGCCGGATGACAACAACTATTCCATGTACGGGGGCGCGATGTGGTTTGATGGCGCGAGTTCGCACGACACCCCGTTCTCGTGGTTTTCGGGCGCAGGCTTTGGCTGTTTTCGCGGTATGCCGCGTTCGGAATATCTTGCCGGTTCAAACAACGTCGTTTGGGCGGCGGCGCACAATCAGTTTTTCGCGCTGCTGGCGATGCCTCAACAGCCGGCGGAGCAAATCGTCGCGCGTCCCATCACCTTGCCGCTGTTCCCGAATGTCGAACCGATTCCGGGCGCGCCGCCGCCGCAGGGCGTCGAGACGGCCCTGGTTTATCCGGCGCAGACGCTGGCAACCAATCAGGCCATCGAGCGGCAAATCGTTTTCTTCGCCGGGCCGAAGGAGTATCGGACGCTGGCGAACATCGGCGCGCAATTTCAAAATCACGCCGACAACGTGATGGGCTTCGGCGGATTCTTCGGTTTTTGCGCGAAGCCGTTGCTGCTGGCGATGAACTGGTTGCACGACGTCACGAAACTCGGTTATGGCTGGGTGATTGTTCTGATCACAATCCTGCTGCGCGGCATTTTCTGGCCGTTGATGGCGAAGAGCACGCGCTCGATGAAACGGATGCAGGCGCTCCAGCCCCAAATCAAGGCCATTCAGGAAAAATACAAAGACGACCCGATGAAACTGCAGCGCAAGACCATGGAGCTTTGGAAGGAGCACAAAGTCAATCCGATGAGCGGCTGTTTGCCGATGTTGATCCAGACGCCGGTGTTCATCGGCTTTTTCACGATGCTGCGCAGCGCCATTGAATTGCGCGGCGCCAGTTTTCTGTGGGCCAGGGATTTATCCAAGCCGGACACGCTGTTCATGATTCCGGGAATCAATTTTCCGTTCAACCTGCTGCCACTGTTGATGGGCGGGGCGATGTTGTGGCAGTCGCATCTGACGCCACCCTCGCCGGGCATGGACCCGACGCAGGCAAAAATCATGCGCTACCTGCCGTTGATCTTTTTGGTGTTCCTCTACAACTACTCGGCGGGGCTGGCGCTTTACTGGACAGTGAACAATTTGCTGACCATTCTGCAAACCAAGCTGACGAAAAACCTGCGCGACCCCGTCACTCCGGTATTGACGCCGCCGCCAAAAAAGAAGAAATAAAGCAAAAACAAACCGGTGACTTTCAACCCGCAACCCGCAACCGACCCATGCCTGCCCAACCGAAAGAAACCCTGGAAAAAATTCTGGCGTCACTCGGCTTTCAAGCCGCCGTCGAGGAACACACGCTGGAAGAAGGTTTTTTACTCGACGTTAAAACCGACGACGCCGGGCGGCTCATCGGCCGCCAGGGCCAGACACTGGCCGATTTGCAGTACATCACCAATCGCCTGCTCTTCCAGCAGGACCCCAACTCGCCCAAGGCGATGGTGGACGTGGGCGGCTACCGTGCGCAGGCGCGTGAGGCGCTCGTGAAGAAGGCGAAGGACGCCGCCGAAAAAGTCCGGCGCTGGGGTGATGCGGTGGAATTGGAACCTTTGAACGCCTTTGACCGCCGCGTCGTGCACCACGCGTTGAAGGACGATCCCGACGTGGAAACGCACAGCGTCGAAGTGGAAGGCTCGGACAAAAAGGCAATCCTGCTCCGGCCCCGGCACTGACAACCGCTTTTCGGAGGGACGCGCTGCGCGATCCCCCAATTTCCCCCATTCCTTAAAAAAAGAGCGCGGACACATCATCCGCGCTCCACATCATTTGGAGGCTCGTGTAACTCGTCCCTCCGCTTACTGGTCAATGATGGTCAGCTTGTACACCGGCGAAAAGGAACTGTTGGGTTTGGGCGGCTCGCCGAAAGTGTTGCAGAGATAATCAAATTTGAAACGGTAGCTGACGGAATTTGTCTCCGGCGGCACCGGCACGAAACCGTCCCAACGGTTTTGCATCATCGGCACCTGGCGCATTGGGTAAAGCACGCCGTTGACGAGCACGGAAGGCTGGATGCTCTGCCAGCGCAGCGATTGTTGCGAGGAATTGAAGGCGACTTCGACCGGATAAAGGTTGTTGGGATTGCGCGGCTGTTCCAGCGGCGTCAGGCGCGTGAACGTGGTGGCGCAACCGGTCAGCAAAAGGATGGGCAGGACTGCCAGAAATTTTTTCAACATAATCACACAGCGTGGCATAAGTGGCGTTGGTTTGTAAAGATGGATTTCAACGCTTGAACCACGATTTAGTTTCGGATATTGCTCCGTCAGATTATGGATTCCCCAAATCAAGCCCACATGGGTTTTCGCAACTATCGCTGGATCGTTTGTGCTCTGTTGTTCTTTGGCTGGACGGTCAACTACATGGACCGCCATATTGTCGCCTTGTGCAAAGGCATGCTCGATCAGGAGCTGGGTTGGACCAACGAGCAATATGGTTGGGTCAACTCCATCTTTCAAATCAGCTATGGTCTGGGACTGCTGGGCTTCGGCTGGTTCATTGACCGGTTCGGCACGAAAATCGGCTATGCGATTTCCATCTTTGCCTGGAGCATCGCTGCGATCGCCTACTGGTTTGTGCACGGGGTGACGGGGTTCCTGGCAACACGGTTCTGGGTCGGACTTGGGGAATCGGGCAATTTCCCGAGCGCCATCAAGGCCACTGCGTTGTGGTTCCCGAAAAGCGAGCGGGCCTTCGCAACGAGCATTTTCAATGCGGGCGCCAACGTCTCCGGCATCATTGCCCCTGCCGTGGTTCCGATTATCGCCTATCATTTTGGCTGGCGCGGCGCCTACCTCGCCGCCGCCCTCGCCGGTTTTGTCTGCCTCGTGCTCTGGCTGGTGCTTTATCAGGTGCCGGAAAAGGTCAAGCGGCTGCATCCCGCCGAAATGGCCCACATCTTGAGCGACCGCGACGAAATTCAACCGCAACAAAAAATGCCGTGGGCGAGTCTGATCGGTTACCGCCAGACGTGGTCGTTCATCGTCTGCAAGGTGTTGACCGACCCGGTCTGGTGGTTCTACCTCATCTGGCTGCCGGACTTTTTCAAGAAAACCCGCGCGATGGATGTCAAACACAGTTGGCCGCATCTCATCACAATTTACACGATTATCACCGTGTTGAGCATCTTCGGTGGTTGGGTGACCGGTTACCTGATCAAGAATGGCTGGACGGCCACCCGCGCGCGCAAGACCGGCATGTTCATATTCGCGTTATGCGTGCTGCCGATTGTGGTGGTGACGCAAGTCAGCGACTGGACGGCCGTGCTCATCATCGGGTTTGCGGGCGCGGCGCACCAAGCCTGGGGGGCCAATCTGTCCACAACCGTCTCCGACATGTTCCCGAAGAAGGCCGTCGCCTCGGTCATCGGCATCGGCGGGCTCGCGGGGGCGTGCAGCAGTTTCTTCTTTCCGATCTTTTGCGGACGGATGCTCGACCACTTTTCCAAAACGCAGCACGAAACCACCGGTTACGCCATCCTGTTTGCCATTTGCGCTTCGGCGTACCTGATCGCCTTCGGGTTGAACCATCTCTGCGCCCCGCGCTACGAACAGGTCCATATCAAAGGCACCTGATAAAACATCATGGGTCCAGGCTTTCGCAACTATCGCTGGATCGTTTGCGCGCTGTTGTTCTTCGCCACCACGATCAATTACATTGACCGGCAAATCCTGTCGTTGCTGAAGGAGACCCTCGACCGGGAAATTGGCTGGACCAACGAACAGTTTGGCTGGGTGAACTCGGCGTTCCAGCTGGCCTATGCGTTGGGCCTGATCGTCTTTGGCTGGTTCGTTGACCGGTTCGGCACCAAGGTTGGCTACGCGGTTTCCATCGCCGCGTGGAGTCTGGCCGCCATGGGGCACGCGCTGGTGGGCACGTTCCGCGGCTTCATCTGCGCGCGCATCGGCCTGGGGTTAAGCGAAGGCGGCAATTTCCCTTCGGCCATCAAGGCCGTGGCGCTGTGGTTTCCCAAAAAGGAACGCGCCCTGGCCACGAGCATTTTCAACGCGGGCGCCAACGTCGGCGCCATCATCGGCCCGGCCGTCATTCCGTGGGTGGGCAGCACCGACGCCGGGTGGGGATGGAAAGCGTTTTGCCTCAAACACGGATGGGACCGTTCGCTGCCGTGGCTCGGACACACGTGGGGCTGGCAGGCGGCGTTCGTGGCCGCAGGTATTGTTGGCCTTTTGTGGTTGCTGGTTTGGGGGCCGCTTTACAACGTGCCGGAGAAAATCCGCCTCAGCGCGGCGGAGCTGCAACATATCCGCAGCGATATGGACGAACCGGCCAATCAGCAAAAAATACCGTGGTTGAGTCTGCTGGGTTATCGGCAGACGTGGTCGTTCGTCGTTGCCAAATTCCTGACGGACCCCGTCTGGTGGTTCTTCCTGATCTGGCTACCCGATTACTTCAATAAAACGCGCGGCCTCAACATCCAGCACAGTTGGGTCCATATCGTGGCGATCTACACCATCGTAACGGTGCTGAGCATTTTCGGCGGCTGGGTCACGGGATTCCTGGCGAAGCGCGGCTGGACCGTCACCCGCGCCCGCAAGACCGGCATGTTCGTGTTTGCCTTGTGCGTGCTGCCGGTTCTCGTCATCACCATGGTCGGCGACTGGACCGCGGTCGTGCTCATCGGTCTTGCCGGTGCGGCGCACCAGGCGTGGTCGGCCAACCTGTTCACTACCGTGTCCGACATGTTCCCGAAACGGGCGGTGGCTTCCGTGGTGGGGATTGGCGGCATGGCCGGTTCGATTGGCGGGTTCATGTTCCCGATTTTCACCGGCGCGATGCTGGATCACTTCAAAGCTAGTGGCAATATCACGGCGGGTTACGCCATCCTGTTCGGCATTTGCGCCGCGGCC
>JBEKMU010000018.1:0-30260 GCA_049523555.1 Verrucomicrobiota bacterium
GCCTCTCGCAATATCCCAATGATCTGTTCTTCGTTGTATTGGCTCTTTCTCATAGTTCTGCTGCCCTTTCTTTCGCAGCAGAACTCTCCTTTTGTCACGTCCAGTTTTTGGGGGTCAGGTCATCCTCAAGCCCTTTCATGCTTAGTTCTCTCGGATATTTTGCTAACCTTTCAAGGTTGGGATTGCCTTTGTTTCTCTCCATGAATGCCGCTTTGCTAAACAGCTCACGATTTGCCTCAATGGTTTTAAGGAAATTTGGCAAAGAAAAAGTCTTGTCGTCAGTGTCATAAATTCTACAAAGCCGTAAGACAACCATATTGATGTGTGCTTGAAATGTGTAATCCCAGAAGAGTGGTGAACATCGAAATTCGTCTTTGTATATTGGCCCTGCTTTCTGCAATCCAACAAACATTTCAAACTGCACATCCGCAACAAAGAATTCGTTTTGAAGTCTTTTGATCTGCTCCAGCAACTCGTCCGCCGTTACCTTTCCATCTCGTTTCTGCACTTTCATTTCGCTTACGGTAACAAAACCAGAGCCCCGCGCTCAACCTTTCCAACCGCCTCCCATTTTCCCCCGCTTCTATTCCACCGGAATAAAACTGCAACAGGGGTCAATTTGGATTTCATTCGCAGCGAGCCGGGTGTCGGCGGCAAATTTCCGCCAGAGCCACGCGGCCACCACGGAATTGCGCGCCTCCACCAGCGCCGCGGCTTCCTTGTCCCTCATTTCAGGCAGCGTGGCGACAAACCCATCCAAATCAGGTTTTTCGTCGCGGCCTTCGCTTTCATCATCAGTGTCCTGGCGGTCTGGCACGTCAGATTCCAATTCATCGGGGTAGATTGGCGGCGCTGGGCGCGGGCTAAGGACGCTCAGGAGGAAGAAGAATTTTTTGTCCGGCGACCAGTTCAAGCCGGACCGGATATCTTCCGGCAAATCGCGTTTCAGCGATTCGACGTCGAAACTGATTTTCCCCGGTGGCGCGGCCTGGTTGACGTCCACCCAATAGCCTTGTTCGAAGTCGTCCACGGGGGTCGCCTGCAAAATGTCGTTGACCTGCCGGGAAATCTGCGGCCAATCCAACGGGTTGCCGCCCGATTCCGTGAGCAATTGATCCACAAACTGCGCGGCGACGACCTTTTTGATTTCCGTTTCGAGCGGGTTTTGTCCTTCCGGAGTCAGTCGGCACCAGGCTTCAAACCGTTTTTGCGCCTGTTCCGCGTCGCCGCCGTAAACGATCGCACTTACACAGGCATCCCAGATCTGGATACTGTCAACCATCTGTCCGCCCCGACCGGGAGTCGGGCGGACTTGGGATCGGGTGAGGCCGGCGGTAAACAGGTATCCGTTCATGGCAATGTCATTTGGTTTGCGCGAAATTGAAGTACTCACATTCCCGGGGCAAGCGACAAAATTATCGTGGGAGGCTTTGTATCGGGACATGACCTGCGCGGCATTTCGTTCTCGCCGTTGGCGTGGATGCCTGTTAAATCCAATGGCCAATGAATCCGCAATCTGAAATCCGCATTCCGCAATCGGATGGTTGTGGATTTCAAGGAGGAACTTGCGGGGCGAAAAAATGAGTGCAGCATGAGCGCAACGAACCTTGGTCCGGTTTCACAGCCACGTGAAGCGAAAGAGCGGGTTCTGATCGGGCTGTTTTCCATTCTCGCCGCCGTTCACGTCTTCGTTTTTTCCGCCGCGTTTCCGTTTTTTAACACCATGGATGAACACTCGCACTTCGATCTGGTCGTGAAATATTCACATGGCCATCTCCCTCGAGGCATGAGTCAGGTGGATGGAACGGCTGAGCCATACATCCTTGCCTACAGTTCGCCGGAATACATCTGGTCACCGGTGCTTTGTCCCGGAGGCCGGTACCCGGCTCCGGCTTGGATCCAGCCTGACCGTGCGCTGTCAGGGGAGACGCAGCCACGCGCGGCTGATAAACCATTGCCTTTTTCCCAGCAGTGGCTCGAAAAACTGAAGTCCGGGCCAAATTATGAATCGTCGCAACAGCCGCTTTACTATGCGGTGGCAGGCTTATGGTGGCACGTCGGCCACTGGTGCGGCTTCCAGGGTTTGCGTTTGCTGTATTGGACGCGCTTCTTGAACATCCTGTTTGTGGCGGCGCTGGTCTGGGTGGGATATTTTACGGCGCGGATGGTTTTTCCAGAAAACCTGTTTTTGCGGCTGGGCGTGCCGACGCTCATCGCCTTCTTTTCCCAGCAGGCCTTTTATTCCATCCAGAACGACGTGCTCTCCCCGCTCTGTTTTGGCTTGGCGTTCATTTGTCTGTTGCGGTGGCTGCGCGCGGAACCGCCGGGCCTGGGTTTGGGAATCGCCACCGGCCTGTCGCTGGCGGCCACGTTTCTGGCCAAGATGAGCAATCTGCCGTTTCTGGCCGTGTCAGCCCTGGTCGTGTTGTTCAAGCTGTGGCAATGGCGTGGGACCGGCAAATGGCGTGCGGCGCTGCCGGCTTTGGCGGGGATGATTTTATGCGCCGCTTTGCCCATTGGCAGCTGGCTGGCTTGGTCAAAATGGGCGTTTGGCGATTTCAGCGGAATGGCGGAAAAACTTCAGATTATTTCCTGGACGCGCAAGCCGTTCGATGAATGGTGGCATCACCCGATTTTCACGCCGCAAGGTTGCTGGACCTTTGTGTCGGAACTGTTAACCGCCTTCTGGCAGGGGGAATTTCACTGGCATGGGCAACCGCTGGACTTGCCCGTGGTGGACGCACTGTACGTAATCCTCTCCATGTGTTTTCTGTCGCTGGCAACAGTGAAGCTGATTCCGCGATTTTCGGTGGCGACCCGGCAGCAACGCCAGGCACTCTGGCTGGGTCTCGTTTGTTTCATTGCGGGCGCCGGGTTCCTGGCGTTTTTGTCCGTCATCTATGACTTCGGCAGTTGTCCCAGTCCTTCGCGCGAGCATCCTTACTTCATCGCTGGCCGGTTGATCCTGGGCGCACTGATTCCCTTTTTGCTGCTCTATCTCTATGGGCTGGATTGCCTGCTGCGCCGGGCAGGAAACCTCTGGCTGCGACTGGCGGCGCTCACGGTGATGATTCTGTTCATGCTCATCTCGGAAATCATCACCGACTGGTCGGTTTTCTCCAGCCGATACAACTGGTTTCATGCATAAAACGGGATGAGATGTTTGTTATGCGTTTTGAACCCCAACGTCCACACGAATAAAATTCCACCGTTGAAACGGCGGGCTGTTCGCCCGCGTGCTTGCGGACTCACCCGGCGTTTCCGGACCGGTTCATCAAAAGGGTTTTGAATTCGGCCAACTGGTCATCGTAGAAATCAACGGATTTGGGCGTGGTGGTCAGCGTGGAATCGAAGTTCACGAGAGTGACCAGGGTGCTGTAGGTGGCTATGTCGTGAACCGGCAGCACGGCCCGGATGCCGCCAGCCAGCCCCAGGCGGGAATAGCAATCCTGCTCGTGGATTTGTTTCACCACGACGACGCGATAGCCCAGCTTGCCCAGAAACATCTGGTAGGAGTTCGTGGTGATGATCGCCCCTTGCATCACCGGGACAGCCATGCCGAGATTGTCGAACACGGCTTTCAGCGGTTTGAACTGGTCGCGTGACAGGATGCGCTCGAATCGCTGCTGTTCAGTTTCACTGTCCGGGGACTGGTCGGTCACCGGCGCGATGGCCGCTGTTTTTTTGATCATAAAATTTGGGGTCTGAAATGGAACCCGGTCCGGCTCGTTAGGCGGGAACCCGGTCATTGTCGTTGATGAAGGCGGGAAAGTCCACAACTCGTTTGCGGATATCATTGGCGTCGGGCTACTTCATTGCCGCATAGACGCGGTGCACGTCGTCGTGGTCGTCGAGGGCGTTGAGGAAATTTTCGACGTCCTTGCGGTCGGCAGCGCTGACTTCGACAAAATTTTTGGCCAGATAACGGATTTCCGAGGCGATGACGTTCCAACCGGCGGCCTTCAAGGCCTTGGCCACATGGTCGAGGTCCTTGATTTCCGTGAGAAAGCGCGCGCCCTGCTGGCTGGCGGGGATTTCCTCGGCTTCGAGCGGCTCGAGCTCCTGCGCGCCGGCTTCGATGGCATCGGCTTCGGCGTCGCGATTGGCGTCGGGATGCGTGGCTTCGACGACTCCGAGGTGATTGAAGAAAAAGCTGACGCTGCCAGGCTGGCCGAGCGAGCCGGTCTTGAACAGATTGCGGATTTCCGGTGCGGTGCGGTTGCGACTGTCGGTGAGACACTCAACGATGACCGGCACTTTGTGCGGCGCGAAACCTTCATAGACGACGATCTCGTAATTGACCTTTTCGGTGTCCAGTCCAGCGCCCTTCCTGATGGCGCGCTCGATGGTGTCGCGATAGACGGAGGCTTTCCTGGCCTTTTCAACGGCGACAAAGAGGCGCGGATTGAGGTCGGGATCAGGCCCGCCGAGCTTGGCCGCGACCATGATTTCGCGGACCAGTTTGGCGGTCATCTGGCCTTTTTTCTGCGCGTTGATTTCGCGTCCGGCCTGTTTCCATTGCGCGCCCATCGTGTCCGGCCAGTGTGGAATGACCGTTAAGCCGGTTCAATGCAAATTGCATAGCGAAACCCCGTTTGTCTCCGCGCCGAATTGTATTGTCGGCTCTCGCGGGGCATTGATAGCGTCATCGCATGAAACCCCCAATTGGCTGCTTCACCCGGCGAATCGTCCGGATGGTTTTCATTTTTCTGTGGTTCGTTGGTCTTCCCGGCCTCGCGCCCGGGCAGGATCTTACGGTGACTTTTACCGGACCCTCGGAGCCGGTGACGGCCGGCGGCCGGACGAATCTCTGGTTAAACGTGCTCAACCCTTCGAGCCGGGAGGTTTCGTGGACGTTTCCGCAAAGGATCGAAGGCCGCATCGTCTCTTTGCAAGGTGCCTCTGAAAGCTGGCTGGAGTTGCGAAACCCCACCGAAGCAGGTGAAGTCAAAATCGCCCCGGGCGCTTTTGTCCGCCGGGAATATCTCTTGCCGGTTCCGGCAACGGTCACCGGGCAGGTGGTGGTGGTGTTCCCACAATTGAACGCGAACCGCGTGGTGCTGGACACCGTATCCCCGCCTCCGATCGCCAACGAAACGGAGGAGAAAGGAGAATCGGCCTTCGCCCGGCTGGTCAAGCACGTCGAGCCAAAGGAACCGGGCAAACCGTTTGATCCGGGGCAGTTTTTCAAGGAGCACATCTCGGGTTACGAGCCGTTTTATTTCATTGCGGGCACGAAATCGCCGAACGCAAAATTCCAGATCAGTTTCATGTATCAATTGTTGAACAACGAAGGGCCGCTGGCAACCAGGGCGCCCGCCCTGAAGGGCTTTCACTTGGCCTACACGCAGACTTCGCTGTGGGATTGGAACGCGCCGTCGGCTCCGTTTTTCGACACCAGCTACAAACCGGAGTTTCTGTATGCCTGGGAACGGGTCGCGGGCGGGCAGCCGCCAAACTGGTATCAACTCGATCTGCAAGGCGGGTTGCAGCACGAATCCAACGGCAAGGATGGCGCGGATTCGCGCAGCCTGAACACCGCGTATCTCCGGCCAACACTGACACTGGGCCGGGACGACGGCCTGCAACTCACGCTCCAACCGCGGGCGTGGGTTTATCTCGGTGATTTGAGCGACAATCCTGACATTGCGGATTATCGGGGCTACGCGGACTTGCGGGCCATCATGGGCTGGAAGCGCGGGTTGCAATTGTCGGCGCTTGGCCGGATGGGCGAGGATGCAAACCACGGCAGCCTGCAACTCGACCTGACCTATCCGACGATGAGAATTTTCGGCAGTTTCAGCCTGTACCTGCAGGCGCAATACTTCACCGGCTACGGCGAGAGCCTGCTGGAATATAACCGGCGGTCGGAAGCGTTCCGGGTGGGTTTTTCGCTCTATCGTTAGGCAACGCAACGTTTAAATTAAACGAAAGGCATTTATGCTCGTGGTTCATGTTCATGTTCAGGTCAAACCGGAGTGCGTCGAGGCGTTCAAGCAGGCGACACGCGTCAACGCGCGTTTGAGTTTGCTGGAGCTGGGTGTCCTGCGCTTCGACGTTTTGCAACAGCAAGATGACCCGACGCGGTTCGTGCTGGTGGAGGTTTATCGCGACACCGATGCCGCCGCCGCGCACAAGGAAACGCCGCATTATCCCGTCTGGCGCGACGCCGGCGCGCCGATGATGGCCGAGCCGCGTTTCAGCGTGAAGTTCAACAAAATTTTTCCGGATGATGGAGAGTGGTGAACGGTGGGGCGAGGCTACTGACGAGCCGTATCGTCCCAAAATCAAGAGCGGCTCGCGAGGACGCTCGCCCCACCATTTGATTGGTTATGCGCTTTGAATTCACATCGCCGGCAAAAATCATTTTCGGCGCGGGCGCGCTGCGCGAGGCGGGTGCCATTGCCAAAGAATTTGGCAAACGCGCATTGGTCGTGACGGGTCGCGACCCCAAACGCGCCGGGCCATTGCTGAAAATTCTTCGCGAAGCCGGTGTGAGCGCGGCAATCTTTTCCGTTGCCAGCGAACCGGAGCTTTCCACGATTGAGCAAGGCACGGCACTGGCTGAAAAGGAAAATTGCGAACTGATGATCGGCTTCGGCGGCGGCAGCGCATTGGACGCGGCGAAGGCGATGGCCGCGATACTGGCGAATGGCGGCGAGGTGCTGGATTACGTCGAAATCGTCGGACGCGGTAGGGCGCTGACGAAGCCATCCGCGCCGTTCATTGCCATCCCGACGACAGCCGGCACCGGTTCGGAAGTCACGCGCAACGCGGTGCTGTCATCGCCGGAGCAGAAAGTCAAAGTCAGCCTGCGCAGTCCGTTGATGCTCACGAAGGTCGCATTGGTGGACCCCGAACTGACTTACGATTTACCGCCCGCGCTTACCGCCAGCACTGGTCTCGACGCGCTCACGCAACTCATCGAGCCGTTCGTTTGCAGTCGCGCAAACCCCATGACCGACGGGTTATGCGTCGAGGGCCTCCGCTGTGCCGCGCGGTCACTGCGTGTGGCGTTTGGCGACGGCAAAAACAAATCCGCCCGCGAAGACATGGCCACGGCGAGTTTGTTCGGCGGATTCGCACTGGCCAACGCGGGTCTTGGCGCAGTTCACGGATTTGCCGGGCCGATTGGCGGCAGTTTTCCCGCACCGCACGGCGCGATTTGCGCGGCGCTGTTGCCGCACGTAATGAACGCGAACATCCGGGCGCTCCGGCAACGCGCGCACGGCGGCGAAGCGTTGCGACGTTACGACGAAGTGGCGCGATTGTTGACCGGCAACGGACAGGCCGCGGCGGATGATGGTGTGGCCTGGGTCCGCAAACTTGTCGACGACGTGCAAATTCCGCAGCTTGGGAGTTACGGCATCCGCAACGAACACGTTGCCGGGTTGGTGGAGAAATCCACGCAAGCCAGCAGCATGAAGGCGAATCCGATTGCGTTGAGTCGCGAAGAGTTGGCGGACACACTGCGGCAGGCGTTGTAAATTGAAAAAGTGGATTCGATTTGGAAAACGGACTTGGTGATTGCGCACACGGCTTGTCTGGCGCGCAGCTTGAAGCATTGGACGGGACGCGAATTGATGCCCGGTGTGGTTGTGCCGGCGGAACTGGCGCGGGCGGTGTTCGAAGCGCCGTTTGTCGTCGTTTCGCATGGCACGGAGGCCGATCCGATGTTGAACTACGGCAATCGCGCGGCGCTGACGCTATGGGAAATGTCGTGGGAGGAACTGACGCACATACCGTCGCGGCTCACCGCCGAGGCGCCCGGTCGCGAGGAACGGGCACAGTTGCTGGGAACCGTGACGCGGCGCGGGTTTATTGACGATTATTCCGGCGTGCGCATTTCGAAAACCGGCCGGCGTTTTCGCATCAGCCGCGTGACCGTCTGGAATCTGCTGACCGAAGACGGTCGGCCTTGCGGCCAGGCGGCGATGTTTGATCGCTGGGAATTTCTTTGAGCTTTGATGGCGGGGCTTTAAGCTGACCGCGAATATTGTGAGCAACGCCGATTCCAACTTGGCCAACGGAATCTCCGGGACACACGAGCACAAAATCGTCTGGCTGTTGTGCCTGCTGGCGGCGGTTCACGTTTTTGTTTTTTCCGCCGCCTTTCCTTTTTTCAACAACGTGGATGAAGCCAATCATTTTGATCTGACGGTAAAGTATTCACATGGCCATCTCCCCGGCGGGCCGGAGTTGGTATCGGCGGAATCCATGCAAGACATTGCGATTTTTGGTTCGCAGGAGTTTTTGTGGAAGACGAATTTCTTCACGAATGGACAGCTTCCCCCGCCGCCCTGGACACAATCCCCCGAGGTAATCCGCCGGTATCTCACCGCCAATGAAATGGCACGGCAACAAATCGTCAATTATGAAAATTCCCAGCCGCCATTTTATTACGCATTGGCGGGTATCTGGCGGAATATCGGCGAATGGTGTGGTTTTGAAAATGGCAGGCTGCTCTATTGGGGCCGTTTTTTAAACATGTTTCTGGTGGCGGCGCTGGTGTGGGTGGGATATGTCGCTGCACGAATGATTTTCCCGGAGCAGTGTTTTTTGCGTCTGGGCGTTCCGGCGCTGCTGGCCTTCATTCCGCAAACGCAATTTTATTCCATCCAAAACGACGTGCTGTCGCCGCTCTGTTTTGGCGTGGCGTTTGTCTTTCTGGTGCAATGGTGGTGGGCGGAAAGGCCGACCGTTCGTTTGGGAATCATCACAGGGTTGATGCTGGCAGCCACGTATCTGACCAAAATCAGCAATCTGCCGCTCGTGATTCTAGCCGCCGGCGTCGTGTTGCTCAAGGTGCGGCACTGGTTAAAGGCCGGACAAATGCGCGCAGAGTTGCCGCCCCTGGGTGGCCTGGCGTTGTGCGCCCTCCTGCCAATGATATGCTGGCTGGCCTGGACAAAACATGCCTTTGGTGATTTCACCGGTTCCACCGCAAAAATCAAGATTCTGGGCTGGACACAAAAACCGTTCACTGAATGGTGGCACCATCCGATTTTCACGCCGCACGGTTTATGGACGTTTCTGTCGGGGACTTTGGCAACCTTGTGGCAGGGGGAATTTCTGTGGCATCGGGCGCCGCTGGCCTTCCGAGGGGTGGATCTGGTTTATGCCATTTCAAGCATGATTCTGACGGGTATCGCCCTGGTGAACCTTTTGCCACAGTTCAAGGCAGCGACTTCCGCACAACGCCAGGCATTATGGCTTGGTTTCTGGAGTGTTTGCGCGGTCGTGGCCTTCCTTGGTTTTGTTTCAATCATCTACGACTTTCATGATTGCTTTTATCCGTCCCGCGCCCACCCCTATTTCACGTCAGGCCGCTTGATGCTCGGGGCATTGGTTCCGTTTCTACTGCTGGTTGTTTACGGACTGGACCGCGCGTTCAGTTCCACAAAAAAACTCTGGCCGCGTTGGCTGGCGCTGGCAGGATTTATCCTGTTCGTGCTGGTTTCGGAAATCACAACCGACTGGCCGGTTTTTTTCAGCAAATACAACTGGTTCCACATGTGAATTTGCTCGAAGCCGAACTTGTGCTCTGCCGCGCGTGGTTTAATTTGACCGCGCAATGCGAATCGGTATGAACACTGCAGATTCCCATCCGCCCATCGGTTTTTTTGAATCGCAGGAGCGCAAAATCGTTTTCCTGCTCTGCCTGCTGGCGGCGGTTCACGTTTTTGTTTTTTCCGCCGCCTTTCCTTTTTTCAACAACGTGGACGAACAGGCGCATTTCGATTTGGTCATCAAATATTCACAAGGTCACATCCCTTTGGGCCTAGAGCCGTTCTCGGCGGAATCGGTGCCATACTGTGCCATTTGCGGTTCGCCGGAATATTTCAATGACCCGGCTGCTTTAACCGGAGGGCAATTCCCACCTCCGCTCTGGATGGAACCTCCGACGGAGAATAACCATCAGAGGTTGCTGGCCCTGGAAACAATGTGGCGCGCGCGCATGAATCATGAATCTTCGCAACCGCCACTCTATTATGCGCTGGCCGGTTTATGGTGGCATTTGGGTCAATGGTGCGGTTTTAAAGGCGGGCGATTGCTTTATTGGCTTCGCTTCCTGAATATTTTGGTCGTGGCCGCGACCGTCTGGCTGGGATACAGGGCAGCGCGCATGATTTTCCCGAAGCAGTGTTTCCCGCGCATGGCTGTTCCGGCACTACTGGCTTTTTTGCCGCAAACCGCTTTTTATTCGCTTGGAAACGACGTGCTCTCGCCATTTAGTTTTGGCGTGCTGTTCATTTGTGCGGCGCGGTGGATGTGTGTGGAAGTGCCGAATATCCAGTTGGGAATTGTGAGCGGTCTGACATTTGCGGCGACATGGTTGACCAAATGGACAAATCTCCCCTTGCTGGTGGTTGCGGGAGCAGTTGTGTTATTCAAGATTTGGCGGTTGTTTGGAATCGGGAGATTGCGCGCGTCGTGGCCGGCGCCGGCGGCAATGGCCTTATGTGCGGGTTTGCCGGTGGCCGCTTGGCTGGCGTGGTGCAAATACAACTACGGCGATTTCACCGGCGCAAAAATAAAAACCGAGTACCTCGGCTGGACGCGCAAACCATTCGGTGAATGGTTCGGTCATCCCCTGTTCACACCGGACGGCCTTTGGACGTATCTGTCGGGACAACTGGCAACTTTCTGGCAGGGAGAATTTTGGTGGCACCACCGGCCGCTGGCATGGCCGGCGGTTGATGTCATATACACGATAGCATCATTGTTCCTGCCTGCGCTGGCTTTGGCCGGCGTGTTTCAATGGTTTGCAAATGCGACCCAACTCCAACGCCGTGCGTTTTGTTTCAGTTTTACAGGTTTCGTTGTATCATTGGCGTTTTTTGCCTTTCTGTCCGTCATTTATGACTTCCACAATTGTCCCAACCCATCGCGCGAACATCCTTACTTCGCAGCGGGGCGGATGATGCTCGGCACATTGATTCCCTTTCTGCTGCTGTTCGTTTACGGACTGGACCGCGCGTTCAGTTTCACAAAAAAACTCTGGCCGCGATGGCTGGCATTGGCGGGCTTGGTCTGGTTTATGCTGGTTTCGGAAATCGCAACCGACTGGCCGGTTTTTTTCAGCAAATACAACCGGTTCCACATGTAAATTTGCTCGAAGCCGGACTTGTGCTTTGACGATGGAGTTTTAAGCTGACTGAGAATATTTTGAGCAACGCCGATTCCAACCTGGCTACCGGAATCTCCGGGATGCGCGAGCGCACAATCGTCTGGCTGTTGTGCCTGCTGGCGGCGGTTCACGTGTTTGTTTTTTCCGCCGCCTTTCCTTTTTTCAACAACGTGGACGAGCAGATCCATTTCGACCTGACGGTGAAATGTTCGCAAGGACACATTCTGCGTGGCTTGGAGCCGGTGTCCGACGAAACGGTGAGTTACGTCGTGCTCTACGGTTCACCGGAGTATGTGGGCATCCCAACCAACTCCCCCGATGGGCAATTTGCACCGCCGCCGTGGAAGCAGCCTCTGGAAAAAATCCGCCAGACGCTCATCGCCAAAGCAGCGACCTGGCGGGCGGTGACAAACTACGAAGCCTCGCAGCCGCCGCTCTATTACACGCTGGCAGGTTCGTGGTGGCACTTGGGAAAGGTGTGCGGATTTCACGACGGTTATTTGCTCTATTGGGTCCGCTTCCTGAATGTGTTTTTCGTCATCGCGCTCGTGTGGCTGGGCTTTGTGACCGCGCGGATGATTTTTCCGGAAAACCTGTTTTTGCGGCTCGGCGTGCCGGCGTTGATTGCATTCATGCCGCAAACGGCGTTTTACTCGATTCAAAATGACGCACTCTCGCCGCTGTGTTTCGGCGTGGCGTTCATTTTGCTGGTGCGATGGCTGCAAGCCGAACGGCCGGGCACAAGTCTGGGGATGTTCACAGGGCTGGCGCTGGCGGCGACGTTCCTGACCAAAATCAGCAACCTGCCGTTGGTGGCCGTGTCCGGCGCGGCGGTGCTCCTTAAAACGTGGCGACTGTTCCGGGCTGAACAATTGCGCGCGGCGAAGCCGGCCATTTTATCGCTCGTGATTTGCGCCGGATTGCCGATGGTGCTCTGGTTCGTGTGGTGCAAAATCATCTTTGGCGATTTTACCGGCTTGGAGGCGAAAATCAAGTTCTTGGGCTGGACGCACAAACCGTTCGCCGAATGGTGGCACCATCCGATTTTCACCCTGCACGGTTTTTGGATATTTCTGTCCGGCAACCTGGCGACGCTGTGGCAGGGCGAAATTTTGTGGCACCGCAAGCCGCTCGCCATCCACGGCGTGGATTCGGTTTACGCAATTCTGTCCGTCGGTCTGGTCGCGTTGGCGCTGGCCGCCCTTTTCCGGCGACCCGCTGTCACAACCACGCCGCAATGGCAGGTGCTCTGGTTCACCTTCGGCTGTTTCGCCACGGCCCTCGTGTTTTTCGGTTGTCTCTCGATTATTTACGATTTCCAGGACTGTTTTTATCCCTCACGCGCACATCCGTATTTCACCTCCGGCCGGCTGCTGCTCGGCGCGCTGATCCCGTTCCTGCTGCTCTTCGTGTTCGGGCTCGACCACGCGCTGACCCGTTTCAGCAACCAGGCAAAATTTTTCATGCTAACCGGAATCATCCTGTTCATGTTGATTTCCGAAGTCACGATTGACTGGCCGATTTTCACGAATCCCTACAACTGGTTCCACATGTAAAAGCCGGCGGCGCAAACCGGCGCACGGCTCCGGACAGCTTGGTAAAATTTTCAAACTGGACAATTCCCGCCGCCGGGCGTGTCATAGCAACTAAATCAGCCGCTCGCTATTTTGCCAAAGCCTATGACAAGCACCGACGAGAAAAACAAAGGTTTCTGGCGAAGCTCATGGAGATGGCGGCGTGGCTTCTGGGTATGGTTGTTACTGGTGGCTACAACCCTTTCTTTAGTGTCCCTTTTTTTATCGAGGACCAACTATTCGCTGTCGAATAACTCGGAATGTCTTGCCATGGTCATTTTCTGCATCGTTGGTGCAACGGCGCTGTTTTGTCTGGTGATTTTTATCCGCTGGGTCTGCTACTGCTGGCGCAATTTTCTCCGGTTTCTTTTGGGGTTGGCATGCCTGGCGGTACTCATCTTGCTGGGTTACGCCGAGGAAAATTGGCGTGGCAAACAGGCTTGGGAGAAATTCAAACACGAATGGGAAGCCAAAGGTGAAAAATTCGACTTCGCCAGTTTTATTCCACCGCCTGTTCCCGACGACCAGAATTTCGCAACGACGCCGATTGTCGCCAGTTGCTACGTGCACGTTCTGGACAGGAACGGACATCGTATCAAACCGGAAAAAACCAATGTAGTGGATCGGTTGCAATTCAGCATCTATCGCGTTCACGACTGGTGGAGGGATTCACCCACGAACGGCTACTGGCTGAAAGAGACACTCACCGACCTGAAAGGTTGGCAGAATTATTATCTCAATTCGTTCAGTACGAATGAGAGCGGCGTAGTCACTCATGAATTTCCAGTTTCACTTCAGCCTCAGCCGCCCGCCGCCGATGTTTTACTGGCGTTGAGCAAATACGAGGATGCCTTGAAGGAATTAGCCGAAGCCAGCCGTTTGCCTGCATCACGTTTCCCGGTGAACTACGACAGCGAAGACCCGACAGCCATCATATTGACGCATTTGGCGGCCTTGAAACGCTCCGCGCAGACCCTGCAACTCCGCGCGCTGGCAGAACTTGAAGCGGGCCAGAGTGTCAAGGCTTGTGAAGATGTAGTTCTTATTTTGCGCCTGACAGAAAAAGTTCGCAGCGAGCCAATGCTTATCACCCATCTCGTGCGGATCGCCATGGCGCAAATAGCGGTTCAGGTGATTTACGAAGGGCTTGCTGCGCATCGTTGGTCCGACGCGGAACTTACCGAACTATCAGCAGAAATCGACCGTCAGAATATTGCAGCGGATTACAAATTTGCCATGCGTGGCGAGATGGCGTGGCAGGGCTTGGTTTTTAATTACCTGCGAAAAAAGCCGGAGTATTTGGTCTTATTCTGCGCTCTGGCTGATGGCGATTCAGAGAATTTAAATGTGCCATTAGTGACACGCCTAATTTGTCGGCTCATTCCACCTGGCTGGTTCTATCAGAACCAAGTCAATTGCGCCCGCTTGATGACGGGATGCATCATCCCAATTGCAGATGAAACGAACCGGACCTTCTCGGTTAAGACTTATTTACGGGCGGAGGATAGTTTCAGCGACTTCACGGCTTTTTCAATTTTCCATTACTTACCGAGAATGCTGACGCCCGGTCTAAGTGCGGCTGCCAGAAAATTCGCCTTTTGCCAAAACGCTCTGAACTTGTCCGACGTCGCCATTGCGTTGGAGCGTTATCGCCTGGTACATCGCGAATATCCCGAAATGCTCGACACGCTTGTGCCACAGTTTATTGAAAAACTGCCGCACGACATCATCAACGGCCAGCCGTTGCATTATCGCCGCACCGATGACGGTCAATTCGTTCTCTACTCCGTTGGCTGGAACGAAGCAGATGACGGTGGAGTGGTTGGTTTTTATAAAAACAGTGAAACGGTGAACATTAACATCGGCGACTGGGTCTGGCATTATTCTTCAAAGTAAAACGGCCACGGCGCGAAGACGGTGGCAATCAAATCGCGTGCAAAACCGGGTCCCTTGTGATTTACTCTGTGAACTCTGATGGACGACGCGAATGCATTGATTGAACAGCGCAAGGCCAAGCTTGCCGCGCTGCGCGCCAAGGGCATTGACCCGTTCAAAAACAAGTTCGCGCCTGCGGAAACCTGCCAGCACGCGCGCGACCACTATGCCGAAGGCCGCGAAGTCGCGCTCGCCGGTCGCATCACGGCTCACCGCGACATGGGCAAATCCATGTTCATGGACATCCGCGACCAGAGCGGGCGCATCCAGATTTACGCGCAGAAAAACGTCCTCGGCGACGAGCAATGGAACCTTTTCAGGCATCTCGACCTTGCGGATTTCATCGGTGTGCGCGGCACGATGTTCACCACCAAGACCAAAGAGATTTCCGTCAAAATCACCGGCTTCGTCATCCTCGCCAAGGCGCTGCGCCCGCCGCCGGCCAAGTGGCACGGACTCGAAGACACGGAAATCCGCTACCGCCAGCGCTATCTTGATTTGATGGCGAACCCGGAGGTGAAGGACGTTTTCCTCAAACGCAGCCGGATTATTGCCGAAATCCGGAATTTTCTGCACTCGCGGGGATTTGTGGAGGTGGAGACGCCGATGATGCAGGCGATTCCCGGTGGCGCGGCGGCGCAACCGTTCAAGACGCATCACAACGCGCTTGGCTGCGATTTTTACCTGCGCATCGCGCTGGAACTGCCGTTGAAGCGGATGCTGGTTGGCGGCGTGGACAAGGTGTTCGAGCTTGGCCGCGTTTTTCGCAACGAAGGCCTCTCGCGCAAACACAATCCCGAATTCACCATGCTCGAGGCGTATCAGGCGTTCGGCGATTACGATAGCATGATGGAACTGGTGCAGGGCATGGTTTGCCACGTCGCGCAAAAGGTTTTGGGGACGCTTGTTGTTACGCGCAATCGAAACAACGAACTTGTTACAGAGCTTAAATATGCAACAAGTGAAATTGTGCAGGTCCTCCCAAAATTCTTTGCTTACCCTGCGACCTCTGTTGATCGGGAAACTCAAGATCGTCTGATAAACAGTTTCCCGATAGAAGCTAATGCTAAATTGCAAATGCTTTATGCTCAAGTTGGTCAGCAGCCTTACTGGAAAGTTGCTAAAGAGAGCTTAGAACTCATTGACAAATTTATTCAGCAAGTCGAGGCGACCAAATTGACTTGCCCAACGCTATTTGGGACGGTTGAGCAACAACAAGAAGGGCAAACACTTCTTCACACAATTCGTGGTCGGTTGGAACGTTTCGCCCATGAGGATACGCAGATTGATTTAACGCCTCCATGGCGTCGCGTGAAATACAAAGACCTCATCCGTGAACGAATTGATTCGGGCTGGTTTGAAATTTCTTCAAAAGAACGCCTGATCTATGCAGAACAACTTTTAGGGGTGGAAGTCGGAGGCAGACCTCAGCGGAAATTGGGAGAAACTGCCGGGAAATGGCTTCCCTTTGCAAAAAAAATAAAAGGCTATATCGACCAAGGTCTTAAATTTACCGCCATACTAAGCGACGAGGACAAAAAGCAATTTGACGAAATGCTCCACGAACTTTCGCAACGGACAGAATATCTAAAAATGGGTATCGAAGACTTTGAGGTGACGCAGGCCGTGTTTGAGAAACTCATCGAGCCGACGCTGATTCAGCCGACGTTCGTGACACACACGCCGAAGGAATTGATTCCGCTGGCCAAGCTTTCGCCTGACGACCCGACGACGGTCGAAGTCTTCGAATGCTGCATCAACGGCCAGGAAATCGCGCCCGCCTACACGGAACAGAACGATCCGATTGCGCAACGCGAACGGTTGGAGCATCAAGCCGGCGGCGAACAGCAAAAGCTCGACGAAGACTTTCTCGTCGCGTTGGAACATGGCATGCCGCCGGCGGGTGGTATGGGCATGGGCATTGACCGTTTGTGCATGATGTTGCTCGGCCAGGAAAGCATCCGCGACGTGATTTTGTTCCCGCAGTTGAAGCCGAAATGAATTCAACGCAAAGGCGCAAAGACGCGAAGTCGCCGGGGAAAGCACAGTGCAATTTTTTTTTGCGTCTCTGCGTCTTTGCGTCTTTGCGTTAAAAAGGAGAAATGCTCACCGTTGCCGGATTAAGCAAGGCCTTTGGTGGTCGTCAGCTTTTCGACGACGTCTCGCTCACGCTCCAGTCCGGCGAGTGCGTCGGCCTCGTCGGGCCGAACGGCGCGGGCAAATCCACGTTGCTCAAGATCATCCTCGGCCAGGAACCGCCGGACGCGGGCGAGGTCACGTTCATCCGCGGCACACGGTTCGGTTACCTGCCGCAGGAGAGCGAACCGGCCGGCAACGAAACCGTCCTCGACGTTGCCGTGCCACACGACCACGAGCATGACGGGCAGTTTGTCGCGCGGGCGAAACGGATTCTTGCGAATCTCGGCTTCAAGCAGACGGACTTCCTGCGCCCGGCGCGCGAGCTGTCCGGCGGCTGGGGGATGCGGGCGCACCTCGCGCGGCTGCTCGTGCAGGAGCCGGACGTGTTGATGCTCGACGAGCCAACGAACCATCTCGACCTCGAAACGCTCCTGTGGTTCCAGGATTACCTGAGAAATTATCCCGGCGCCATTTTGCTCATCTCACACGACCGCGAATTTTTGAACCGTCTCTGCACACACGTCGCCGAGATCCGCCAGGCGCGTGTGCTGCGTTACACCGGCAACTACGACGAATACCTCGAACAACGCGCCGCCACCGAAGCGACACTCGTCGCCACGGCGAAGGCGCAACAGCGCGAGATTGACCGGATGCAACTGTTCGTGGACCGGTTTCGCGCCAAGAACACCAAGGCCGCGCAGGCGCAGAGCAAGCTGAAACAGATTGAGCGGCTCAAAGAGGGCATGGTCAAGACGCCCGAAGGCCCGGATGCGACGGTGGGATTCCGCTTCCCGCAACCGCATCGCAGCGGCCATCGCGTCATCACATTGAAGCATGTGAAGTTTGGTTACGGCGAAAAGTTGATTTACGACGGGTTGAACTTTGAAGCCGAGCGCGGGCAACGCATCGTGCTGGTCGGGCCGAATGGGGCGGGCAAATCCACCTTGTTGAAGCTGCTGGCCGACGTGCTGAAGCCGCTGGCGGGCGAACGCCGGCTCGGTCACAATGCAAAGTCCGGTTACTTCGCCCAGCACCGCGCGGCCATGCTCAATCCCAACCACACCGTGTTGCAGGAGGCACTCGACACGCCGCAACGCGTCACGGAGCAGTTCGTTCGCACTGTCCTCGGCAGCTTTTTGTTTCGCGGCGACGATGTTTTCAAACCTGTGAGTGTGCTGAGCGGTGGCGAGAAAAGCCGGCTCGCGCTGGTGAAACTGCTGCTCGACCCGCCGAACCTGCTGCTGATGGACGAGCCGACGACGCATCTCGACCTCCCGAGCGTGGACGCGCTCATTGAGGCGTTGCAGCCCTACGAAGGCACGTTGATTTTCATCAGTCATGACGTGCATTTTATCCGCGTGCTGGCCAATCACGTCGTCCGGGTCGAGAACGGCCGGCTCCGGCATTTCACCGGCGGCTACCAGTATTACCTCGACAAGACGGCGCAATCCGCCCGCGCCGCGCTGACGAGTTCCAGTTCCGGAGGGGCGAGCTCTGCGAGTCCCCATAATTCAGGGCGTCGGGGATCTCCGCCCGCCGAAGGAATGTCAGCGATTGACCGCAAGGGACAACGCCGCATCGAGGCCGAGCAACGGCAGGCGCGTTCGCGGAAGAAACGCGAAATTCAGGAACGCATCGCCGCGTTGGAAAAGGAAATTGCGGAACTGGAAGCGCGCGAGAAGGAATTGACGACGGAACTGGAAAAGCCGGAGACCTACGCGACAGGCGGGCGGGCGACACAAATTAATCGCGAGTTGATGGAAGTGCACGACCGATTGGCCGGCGCGAACGCGGAATGGGAAAAGGCGGAGACGGAAATGGCGCAATTCGAAGCCGAAGCAACGTAGGACAGGCATCCTGCCTGTCTTCATTATTTGAAATATGAAGTCAGAGACAGGCTGAAAGCCTGTCCCACATCTTGGTTACAGCCACGATTTCAACCGTTCGCGCAGCATCTGCCGCGCGCGATACAACCGCGACTCGACAGCTTTCGGCGTGGTTTCAAGAATCGCTGCCGCTTCGGCCACGCTGCGTTCCTCCCATTCGCACAGCACAATCGCTTCGCGCAAATCCTCCGGCAATCTGCCGACAGCGGCGCGCACGGCAGCGGCACGTTCGGCGGCCAGCGCCTGTTCGTTCGGCGCCGGCCCGCTCGCGGGAAGCGTGCTGCCGAGAGTTTGTTCTGAGTCCGCGGTTTCGGCTTCGAGCGAGACGTTCGGATGCCGCGCGCGCCAGCGGAAATGGTTCCGCGCCAGATTGGCGGCGATGGTGTAAAGCCAGGCGGAAAATTTTTCGTTCGTCCGAAAGCTCGTTCGTGCTCGAAAGACGCGGACAAAGGTTTCCTGCGCGAGATCATTGGCATCATCCTCGTTGCCGACCATCCGGCAAAGGAATTGGAAGACGGGCGTTGCGTGACGTTCCATCAGGTCGTTGAGCGCGGCGTCGTGGCCGGCAATCAGGCGTTCCATGTCGGCCCGGTCGCGGGCGTCGGCTTGCCGCGCCGACTCGTCGCGCCGGAGTGAAGCGAAGGCGGAAGCCTCCGGTGAAGGCTGGGCATCAGGGTTGGTGATGCTCATGGCCGGCGGCGGGGGTCATGGATTGCTCGATTTCCTCGTGGAAACCAAGGGTGAGGCGCTGCATTTCGACAAGATAACGGCGGCCTTGCTCCGGCGGCATGGCCTGGCTGACGGCGATGAAATGCCGGAGCATTTGCGCCTGGCATTGACCGCGAATTTCGCCGAGTTCGATCAATTTTTTCTGGGCGTCGGCGGTGATGTTGGTTCCATCGGCCAGTGCCGCCTGGAGTTCGGATTTCTTGGTGGCGATGAGCGCGCACATTTTTGCGCATTGCGGCAGGTATCCCTCATGCAATTGCCGGATGCGCGCCATTTCGGCGTCGCTCAGATGAAACTCGTCGCGCAGCCAGCTTAAATCATCCGCCGAGCGCGTCATGCTTGCCACACACGCGCGCTGGCCGGCAAAAAAGGAGCCGGCGAAAACCGCCGCACCCAAGGCCAGCGCGCCCAAGACGATGACGAGCGAGCGGCTCATGCCGTCAACGCAGCGGGTTGGGGGCGACGGTCGCGAGGTAGCGTGTCTGGGCGTCCTGCCGCGCGACTTGTGTGCCATCGTAGGCGCCGAGCAAAGCCCCGGCCAGCACCAGCGCCGACACGGTCGCAAACGCGAATCGCGGGCGCAGCACCAGCCCTGCCAGTGCGTCCAGCCAGGATTCCGGTCTCGCGGGTGCGGCGGCGTCTTCGATCCGCCGCCAGACGCCTTCCTGGAACCGGGGTGGCAACGATGGCGACGGGCGCGACGCGCGCAGGAGCGCACCGAGCCGGGCGTCGCCCGCCTCGGCGCAGCCTGGGTCAGGATTGAAATTTTCTTTGTTCATCGGATTTGGGGCGGCGGAGATTTTCGTCCGCCGCCCGTAGTTTAACATGGTTGTAACATCAGAACAACCCGCTTGATGGTTTAACGCACCGTTCCGGTTACTTCAGCGGCGCGACTGCCACGGTGGTCTTGCAACCCGGCATCGCGGGATTGGATGCGCACGCTTGAACTGCCTTGGGGCTGCCGGTCATCGCGTTGCGGCACGCCAGAGCCGGATTCCGGTCGTTGGCCATGCCGGTGACCGTTGTGCTTTGATTGGCGGCAGCGCGCGGCGACAGGGCAATTGCCGTCGCCGGTGCGGCCTGGGCCACGGTGGTGCCGGGAACGGTCTTGATTTGGTTGGCGGCGGCACGCGGGGAAAGCGCGATGTCGTAGGCGTCGGCATTGATGGTTATCGCGGTCAAGGTGGCCACGCCGATGGAGAGGAGGAGGTTTCGTGTTTTCATTTTAATATTCTTTTCGTTTTGGCCGGTGCTTCATTGCGCCGCCGATTGGTTGTATCTGCATTACCCCGGTGCGCAAAAAACCCCGCGAAAATTTTCGAGGGAATTTTCGAAGACTGGTGTATAATAAGCGTTGTTATACTCGAAATGTTAATTATGAAGAAATTGAAAATGCTCGCGGCCATTGCGCTGGCCGTTCCATTCCTCGTCTCACCGTTTGCCGGCCTGGCGGACGACACGAATTCGATTCCTCCCGCCAAACCCAAACCCGATTTGCTGACGACCTGCCCTGTGTCCGGTGAAAAACTCGGCGAGATGGGCAAGCCTGACATTTTTGTGTACCAGGGCCAGGAGATCAAACTGTGCTGTTCGGGTTGTAAAAAGGATTTCGACAAGGACCCGGCCAAATATGTGACGAAAATCCGGGCGGCTGACAAGAAAGCCAAAAATTGACAGGAATAAGTCAAAAACCGTTTAGCTTTCCTGCGGCCGGTGGATGAAATTCAAGACGTGAAAACGACGTTGGCCATTGTTTGCAGCCTGTTGCTGGCGTGGACGCCCATCGTCCCCGCGCAAGCACCGGCGGCCGGCGTCGCGCGCGTCGCACATGCCTGCTGCCATTGCGGCAAGGCATGCTGCGCCGCGCCATCTTCGCCAGACTCGCAGCCTGTCCCTGCGGCTCCGGTTCCGGCTTCGTATCAAAGTCAGCTTTTGACCCTTGCGCCCGCCGCGTTGGCCTGGATTTTGCCGGACGCGCCTGCGCCTGATTTTTCCACCTCCGTTTCTTCGCTGTTGACGGCGAATGCCGCGCCACTTTACGCGCGGAATTGCGCCCGGCTCATCTGATTTTCCCATTTCCACGCCCGCAGTGTGGCCATCGCCGCGCACTGCGTACCCGTTTGTTTTGTGTCCGTGGATTTGTTGTGTCTGTGAAATGTCTGTCGTTGTAAATTTATGAAGCCAGTCGCCATTTTATGTGTGTTCGCCGCCAGCGGGCTGGTACTCGCCGGTTGCCGGGGTGTCCCGGCCTCGGGCGAAAGGCAGGCGCGCCATGATCTCGGCGCAGTCGCCGGCCAATACCGGCCCGGAAACAGCCGCCCGGCGCTGCCCGAACTGACACCAGATTCGAGCCTCAGCAATTTTCTCACGTTCGCGCTCCTGAACTCACCGGTGGTCGCGGCGGCGTTTTACGACTGGTCGGCGTCCGTCGAGAACATCACGGTGACGCGCTCACTCCCGGACCCGCAATTGACCTTCCAGGCTTACATTCAAGACACCATCACGTCGCTCATGCCGGGATTCGCATGGAATTTTCCCGGCCCTGGCAAGCTCAAGGCGCGCGCCCAGGTTGCCGCTGCCGAAAGCCAGGGCAAATACTTCGCGTTTGAAAGCGCCGTACTCCAAGCTGCGTTCAATCTGAAGCGCGCTTATTACCAACTCGGCCTGTTGGATGAACAGCTTCGCGTCAAGCAGGCGACGCTGGCGTTGCTGGAAAATCAGGAACACGTCGTCCGCGCGCAAAACGAGGCGGGCACGGCGACCTTGCCCGACGTGCTGCGGGTCCAAAGCGACCGCGACCGCGTCCGCACCGACCTCGCCAATCTGGAGGATTCGCGCCGTTCACTGCTGGAAAATTTCAAGGCCGCGCTGGGCTTGACACCGCAGCAGCCCGATCCGCCCGCGCCCGCGCATTTTGAAACGAGCCGGGAAAATCCCGATGCCGACGAGCTGCTTCGCACCGCGTTCGCGCGCAACCCGCAGCTTAAGGCGATGGCCGCCGATGTGCGCGCCGCCGAGGCCGGAATTGCGATGGCCTACAAGGAACGCGTGCCTGATTTCAACGCAGGCCTGTCTGCCGACGTTTACGCCCCGCCATTCTACTGGCCGCAAGCCGGCATGACGCTGCCGATCTGGCGCGACAAGCTTGCGGCGGAAGTCGCACAGGCCCGGGCGAATGAACTGGCGGCAACATCGCGGCTGAAGGCGGCACAAATTGACTTGGCCGTGAATTTTGCCGAAAAATCATTCACCTACCGCGAAACCAGCCGCAACCTCGCGCTGATTGAAGACGAGCTGGTTCCCAGGGCGCGTCAATCGCTGGAAACCGTCCGCGCCGGTTATCGCGCGGGCACGATGGATTTTTCCAGTTTGACGGACGCGGAACGGATGCTGTTGGACTTGAAACTCGCCGCCGCCGAAGCCCGCACGGAACGCGAGATTGCGCTCGCGGAACTGTCCATCATGGTCGCCGGCGTGCCGCCACCGGGCGCGCCGATTTTGTCGAACACCCCTCATCGTTGATTTACTGGAATAATTTTATGAACTCGAAATTGAAATTGATATCTGCCGCGATCCTGCTGGTCGCTGCGATTGGCTTGGGCGCCTTCATCACCGGTTGCTCGCGTCAGCCGGCAACAGCCGTCGCCACGGCGGCTTCATCGGAAAAAACACTCTACACCTGCGGGATGCATCCGTGGATCATCCAGGATCATCCCGGCAACTGCCCGATTTGCGGCATGAAACTCGAACCGGTCCACAAAACGGCGAACGCCGCCGCGCCGTCCGCGGCATCGTCCGCCATCACCATTGACGCGGCGACGATCCAGATGATGAACCTCCAGACGACGGAAATCACCCGCGGCCCGCTGCGCCGGACCCTCCGCACGGTCGGCACGATTGATTACAACGAGACGGCACTGACGGACGTGACGACGAAGTTCAAGGGTTGGATTGAAAAACTGGACGTGGACGCCACGGGCGAACTGGTGCATCGCGGCGAACCGTTGTTTGAGATTTATTCGCCCGAACTTTACAGCGCCGAGGCCGAATATCTGGCGGTGTTGAATTCCACAAACGATTCCAGTGCGGTGGCGATACGCGAGGCGGCGTTGGGAAAATTAAAATTCTTCGACATCGCGGACGCGCAGATTGCCGAGCTGGAAAAAAACCGCGAGCCGCGCAAGACGCTGCAAATCCTCGCGCCGATGGACGGCTTCGTCATCGAAAAAAACATCGTCCAAGGCCAGATGGTGGATGCGGGCATGAAGCTTTACCGGCTGGCTGACCTCGGTGTCGTCTGGGTCTTTGCGCAGGTCTATGAACAGGATTTGCCTTACGTCCAGCTTGGCCAAGAGGCTATGGTCAAACTTTCGTCGCTGCCCGACCGCGAATTTCGCGGGCGCGTCACCTACGTTTATCCGGACGTGGACGAAAAAACGCGCACGGCGAAGGTTCGTTTGGAATTCGAAAATCCCGGCTATTTCCTCAAGCCCGGCATGTTCGTTTCCGTGCAAATCACATCCGAACTGGAACCGTCGGCGCTGTTGGTGCCGGATTCGGCGGTGCTGCGCAGCGGTGAGAAAACCACGGTCTTCGTTGCATTGCCCGGCGGCAAATTCGACCCCCGCACGGTCATTCTCGGTCCGGAGGCCGAACACAACAGGTATGAAGTCATCAGCGGTTTGCAGGAAGGCGAGCGTGTGGTGACTTCCGGGCAATTCATGCTGGATTCGGAAAGCCAGTTGCGCGAGGCGATTGAAAAAATGCGCGGGCCGGCGAACGCCGCAACGGAATCGCCGTCCACCGCCGGCACGAATGAAACGGAGCAAGCCGCATCCACCAACGCCGAAAAGGAAGGCGTGGTCTATGTCTGCCCGATGCCGGAGCACGTTTCCATCACCTACGATCATCCGGGCAAATGCCCCATTTGTGGCATGACGCTGGTGCCGGTGACGCCGAGTGAACTCAAGCAGCTTCAGCCCGGCGGCAAGGTGCTTTACTACACCTGCCCGATGCCGGAGCACACCAGCGTGCATTCGGACAAACCCGGCAAATGCCCGATTTGCGGCATGACGCTCATTCCCGTGATGGCGCCGCCGGACGTAGCCACGAATCCAACACCACCGAATACTACGGCACCGGCCAGTGTGAAGCCGGCAGCCCGGCAGCTTTACACCTGTCCGATGCATCCCGATGTGATTTCCGACAAACCCGGCCAATGTCCGAAGTGCGGAATGACGCTCGTTCCCGTGATGGAAACGAGAACAAACCAAATTGATGTCCGCGCCAATGGACCACAAAACCATGACTCGGAAAATCAATGACTAATTTCTAAATCCGAATGACTAAAGAATCCCCAATGACCAATTCCGGAAAAAACAGTCGCGCTGCTGAGTGGCTTTTGCCATTCGAGCTTTGTCATTGTTTAGTCATTAGGGCTTCGTCATTAGTCATTTCATAAAACCATGCTCCAACGCGTCATAGATTTTTCGCTCAAGAACAAGTTCATCGTCGTGCTGGCGACGGTGGCGCTGGCGCTTGGCGGCATTTACGCGTTGCGCAACATCCCGCTCGACGCCATCCCGGATCTTTCCGACACGCAGGTCATCATTTACACGCCCTGGGAGGGCCAGGCGCCGAACATCATTGAGGACCAGGTCACCTATCCCATCACGACCAAGATGCTTTCCGTGCCACGCGCAAAAGTGGTGCGCGGCTACTCGTTCTACGGTTACTCGTTCGTCTATGTCATTTTCGACGACGGCACCGATCCTTACTGGGCGCGGAGCCGGGTACTGGAATACTTGAGCAGCATCAGCGGGCAACTGCCCAAGGGCGTCACGCCGACGCTTGGGCCGGACGCCACTGGCGTCGGCTGGGCGTTCATGTATTCCATCAATTCCACGAACCGCAACCTGGCCGACCTGCGTTCGATCCAGGATTGGTATTTGAAATATCAACTCACCGCCGTGCCGGGCGTTTCGGAGGTCGCGTCCATCGGCGGTTTCGTGAAGCAATACCAGGTGACGGTGGACCCGACGAAATTGCGCGCCTACAACCTTTCGCTGAGTGACGTGAGCCGGGCCATCGAACGCAGCAACGGCGAAGTCGGCGGGCGTTCGCTCGAACTTTCCGAACGCGAATTCATCCTGCGCGTCAAGGGCTACATCGAAAACCTGGATGACTTGAAAAAAGTCGCCGTGGGCGTCGGTAAAAACGGCGTGCCCGTCCTGTTGCGCGACGTGGCGAACATCCAGTTCGGCCCAGACATGCGCCGCGGCATCAGCGATTTGAACGGTGACGGCGAAACCGTCGGCGGCATCGTCGTCGTGCGCTACGGCGCGAACGCCTACAAGGTGATTCAGGACGTGAAACAGCAGTTGGACCAGGCAATGAAGGCGCTGCCGCCGGACGTGAAGGTCACAATCACTTACGACCGCACGGCATTAATTGACCGTGCGGTCGCGATGCTCGAAGAAAAGCTGCTTGAAGAAAGCATTGTTGTCGCGCTCGTGTGCCTCGCCTTCTTGTTGCACCTGCGGAGCGCGCTGGTGGCGATCATTGTTTTGCCGGTCGCGGTGCTGATTTCATTCCTCGTCATGTTCGAGCAGGGCATCAGCTCGAACATCATGTCGCTCGGCGGCATCGCCATCGCCATCGGCGCGATGGTGGACGCGGTCATCATCATGATCGAAAACGCCCATAAGCATCTCGAACGCAAGCAGGATAAGAAGCCGCACTGGGAAATCATCCGCGACGCCTCGATTGAAGTGGGGCCGGCGCTGTTCTATTCGCTGCTGGTCATCACGGTTTCGTTCCTGCCGGTGTTCACGTTGCAGGAGCAGGAAGGCCGGTTGTTCAAGCCGCTGGCGTTCACGAAAACCTATTCGATGGCGGCGGCGGCGCTGCTGTCCATCACACTTGCGCCAGTGCTGATGGGCTGGTTCATCCGCGGAAAAATTCCGAAGGAGGAAAAGAATCCGATCAACCGTTTCCTGATCTGGCTGTACCACCCGGTCGTGGACTTGGCCGTCAGGTATCGCTGGCTGGTGGTGGTGGGTGGCGGCTTGTTTGTCGGCTGGGTGTTTTTCCCGTGGAACTCGCTGGTGGTGGATAATCTGCCCGGTAGGGACGCGCTGCCGCGCGTACAGGCCGACCAGCAGGTCGGCCCTACCAAACTCAGAAGTTTTGCCGAAATGATCGGGAAACTCTTTCCCTATCAAAACATCGGTTCAGAATTCATGCCGCCGCTTTACGAGGGCGACCTGCTTTACATGCCCACGACGTTTCCGGGCATTTCCCCGACCAAGGCGCGCGAGCTGATTCAAGTCACCGACCGCATCATCAAATCGTTTCCTGAAGTCGCAACCGTTTTTGGCAAGGCCGGCCGCGCCGAGACCGCCACCGATCCTGCGCCGATGGACATGATTGAAACCACCATCCGCCTCAAGCCGGAAGCCGAGTGGCCCGCCGTGGACATCCAGGACGACAACGGCAAAATCATTGCCCATCGCTGCCGCACGCCGGATGAATTGGTGACGGCGATGAACAACGCGGTGCAAATTCCCGGACTCAACAACGCCTGGACCATGCCCATCAAGACGCGCATTGACATGCTTTCCACCGGCATCAAGACGCCCGTCGGCATCAAAATCGCCGGACCAGACCTGGCCGTGCTCGAACGCATCGGCACCGAGGTCGAGGCCGTCGTCCGCCAGGTGCCCGGCACCGCCAGCGCCTTTGCCGAGCGCATCACCGGCGGGCGTTACATCGAGTTTGAAATAGACCGCGATGCCATTGCGCGTTACGGCCTGACCGTCGGCGACGTGCAGGACGTGCTGTCCGTCGCGCTTGGCGGCATGCCGCTGACGACGACCGTTGAGGGCTTGCAGCGCTACACGGTGAATCTCCGCTACGACCGCGATTTCCGTTCCGATTTGGATTCACTCAAGCGCGACATCGTCGTGCCCACACCGACCGGCGCGCAGATTCCGCTCGGCGAACTCGCCGCCATCAAGGTCGTGGACGCCCCGATGGAAATCAAAACCGAGGGCGCCGTGCCCAATGACTGGGTGTATGTGGACATCCGCGACATTGACGTGGGCACCTACGTCCAGAACGCCATGCACGCCGTGAACGCCGCCATCGCCGCCGGCCAGATCAAACTACCGCCCGGCTACAACCTGTTCTGGAGCGGCCAATACGAATACATGCTGCGCGCCAAACAACGCCTGCTCATGGTTGTGCCGCTCACGCTGCTCATCATCTCGCTCATCATTTATTTGAACACGCGTTCGCTGCTCAGGACGGCCATCGTGTTGCTGGCCGTGCCGTTCTCGCTCGTCGGCGCCTTCTGGACGCTGTATCTGCTGCACTACAATTTGAGCGTGGCCGTCTGGGTCGGCATCATCGCGCTCGCGGGACTGGATGCCGAAACCGGTGTCATCATGCTGCTCTACCTCGATCTCGCCTACGACGAATGGAAGCAAAATGGTTTGATGCGCGGCTTGGGCGATTTGCGCGACGCGATTTATCACGGCGCGGTGAAACGGCTGCGCCCGAAAATCATGACCGCCTGCGTCATCATCGCCGGCCTGGCGCCGATTCTGTGGAGCCACGGCACCGGCGCGGACGTGATGAAACGCATCGCCGCCCCGATGGTCGGCGGCGTGATTACCTCCACCATCAGCGTGCTGGTGGTTTATCCGGCGATCTATTACCTGTGGCGCTCGCGCAGTTTGCGGAACGGTGGCGGGAAATTGGGAACATGAATTCGTTGGATGGGCGTTTCCAAATCGCGTAGCGATGTTTTGATGGTAGCCGTGGGATTCATCCCACGGACAACAATTCCCCCCAAACCCCGACGTCGCGGAGCGACGGGTGAAATTCAATCCCACAAATAACGCTCGTCGTATTCCACACCGTGGCGGACCAGAAACGCCAGAAATTCTTCTTGGAACGTTTTCACCCGATGATGTTCGCGCTGATCTTGGATGTAGGTTATGACTTCCGGCAGGTTGGACTTGCTAACGCTGAATGCTCCATATCCGTCCTGCCATGCAAAACCACGCATACGCGGCAGGGTATCCTTGATCCATTTGGACGAGCCGCCTTTCAGCAGTTGCAGGGCTTTGCTCACGGTTTGCGTGGGTGGCAATGCCAGCGCCAAGTGAACGTGATCCGGCATTCCGCCAATCAACAGGGCCTTCATGCCATTCTCGCGGGCGATGCCGCCGAGGAATTTCCAGACGCGCTCCTCAAGGTCATGCGCTATCCAGGGTTCACGGTGTTTGGTGCTGAAAATGACGTGATAATGGAGCGACGTGAAGCTGTTCGCCATGAGGCGAGTTTGGCAAATTGTCGGCGTCTTTTCAACCGTCGCTCCGCGACGGTGATGAATGGAGGGCATGGGTCCGGGGCTTGAAAAGCCCCGGCTACCATCATTGGTCGCGCTGCGACCGAAGTGGTATCCAGTCTTGCCGCCTTTCTTGTTTCATGATTCTGCTTTTCCGCTCCGTTTCGGTTTTATGCCGAGTTGCCTTTCCAATTCCGCGACGCGGCGGAGGAGTTCGGGCAGATGTTGAATGGCGATAAGCTGGCGTTTGGTGTTCCGGTCCGGTTGCGCGGGAATGCCCAGCCATTTTTCGCCGTCGGGAATGTCAGTCATCACACCCGACTTGGCGGCGACGGTAACCTGGTTGCCGATCTTCAAATGTCCGGCGATGCCGACCTGCCCGGCGAGGATCACATATTTACCCAGCTTGGTGCTGCCGGAAATGCCGACCTGCGCGACGATTATGGAACCTTCGCCGATTTCGACGTTGTGCGCGATTTGGACGAGGTTATCAATCTTTGTGCCTTTGCCGATGATGGTCGAGCCGAGCGCGCCGCGATCAATCATCACGCCGGCGCCGATTTCCACGTCGTCGCCGATGATAACATTGCCAATCTGCGGCACCTTGCGATGAACGCCCCCATCCTGCACGTAACCGAAACCGTCGGAGCCAATCACCGTGCCGGCATGAACGCGGACGCGCCGGCCGATTTCCGTGCGCGGATAAACCGTCACGTTCGGGAACAGGTTCACGTCCTCCTCGAGCCTGGAATCGTCGCCGATAAAATTGCCGGCCTGCAAGACCGAGCGCGCGCCGATTTTCACGCGCTCCCCGACGGCGCAATGCGGTCCGATGTACGCGCTTTGGTCAATTTGCGCCGAAGCAGCGACGACCGCTGTGGGATGAATGCCGGCGGTGTAAGTGCGTTCCGGGAAAAAAAGGGCCATGGCTTTGGCAAAGGCGATGCGCGCGTTCGGCACGCGGATTAAAATTTTGCGCGTGGATTTGAACCGTTCATCCGCGATGACGGCGGTGGCGGCGCTTTGTTCGGCGCGGGCGAAGTAATCCTCGTTTTCGGCGAACGTCAGGTCGCCGGCCTGCGCGGATTCGGCGGGCGCAAAGTTTTTCAGGACGGCGTTTTGGTCGCCAACCACTTCGCCATCAACGTGTTTTGCGATTTCTGCAGCGGTAAATGGCATATTTTTGCTTTTAAACGGTTGTCCGTTGACTTGGTTGTCAAGGCTCACTATAAAGACAGGCACATCCAGTTCAACCCCAAGTTTATGGCCAAAACTTTGCGCGTCGGGCTGATCGGCTACCGCTTCATGGGCAGGGCGCATTCGAATGCCTGGCGGCAGGCACCGCGATTTTTTCCGCTCAAGGCCAATCTCGAGCTGCACACCATTTGCGGACGCAACACCTCCGGGGTACAGGCGGCGCGCGCCCAACTCGGCTGGCAGCACGCCACGACCGACTGGCGCGAAATCGTCGAGTCACCGCTGATTGACATTGTGGACATCGTCACGCCGAC
>JBEKMU010000019.1:0-44956 GCA_049523555.1 Verrucomicrobiota bacterium
AGACAGGCTTCGGAATGTTCAAGCATTATCACTGCAAGAAGTTCCCGAATACACCGTCCTGCGCCCACGAACGTCACGAGGCAAAGTGAGCAGCATAGGCGTAACGGCGCAACTCAAACGTCATCCTTGACACTTGGTTTGAAACGAATCCGTGCTCATCCGCGTAATCCGCGGTTTATTTCGCCAACTGTTTCTCCGCCTGCTCATTCGTTAAACCATGCCGCGCGCGCAGGACGGCCATGCCCACCACCGGCGGATACGCCTGGTCCGATTTCATCCGCGGCTCGACGTATTCGATTACCTCGAACAGCAAACCGTTCGCCGCTTCGTAGGTCAGGCCGGCGAGCCGGGCGATGTAGCGCGTTGCGCGGTCAATCAGCTTGAGGTTCGATGGCACAACCCAGACCATGAAATTGTCCATCACGCGTCCCAGCCGCACCATCGTGCAGGTCGAAAGCGCGTTCATCACCAGCTTCACCGCCACGCGCGTCACACCGTCCAGGAAGAAGTCTGTCTGGGGAACGGGAAGGAAAACGGAAACGCAATCTCCGATGGCTGAGCAGCAGCTCAGCCCTACCGATTTTGGCAGGGACGCGCTGCCGCGCGTCCAATTTTCACGTCCAAAATAAATCAAACCGGTCTTCGCGCCCGCCTTCCGCGCCGCTTCAAGCTGGACGTGGTAAAATCCGTCCGGCGAAAGCAGTGATTCCTTTTCCTGCTCCGACACAATGGCCACCGCACCGTCGCCCGCACCAAGCGGACGATATTTGAGACCGTCCAGACCAATCTTAAATCGTATCAGTTCCGCGCGACTGATTTTGAGAATCGTTTCCAGTGTCCGCGCGAATTTTTCGTCGCTAACAAGCTGGCGAACTTCACTCTCACTCCATTCGACGCAACGCGGCTGACGTCTCAAAATGTGCCGCCACGCCTCCGGCGTCTTCTTTTGTGGCAGGAACAAAAACGCCCATGATTCCGTTGCGGTTGTGTCGTCAAATTTGCGGAATGGCGGCGTGCAATATGTCGGCGACCGCTCGGTTGTGTCCGTCAAAACATCAACGCCGAACCGGTCGGCGATGTAATTGTTTTTGTGGCCGGTGCGATAAACCGATTCCTCCAGCGCGACAAGTTTTGCCAGTTGTTCAAGAAATTCCAGCGATTTCAAATTCGCATGCAGCTTCTCCAGTTTGGCAAGAAATTGCGCAGGAACAGTGGCGGTAGGGCTGATCCCGCATTGCGGGACCAGGACGCGCGGCAGCGCGTCCCTACCAAATTCCAAAATCAAATCCCGCACCACCATTTCCAAAATCGTGAGCAGCACGCAAAGCTGGATGGAAGTCGCTTGCATCCGCGTCGAGCCGGTAATGGCCATCGGCCCGGTCGTGAGGTTGATTTTTTCGATGCGTTGGTCTTCGATGACCTCGCGGCTGCGTTCGACATGCCGGCAAAGGATTTCGTCCGGATTGTTATAGATGAAATAAACCTTGGCGCCCGCGTTCACGCCTTCCCACGCCGTGCCGATGACGAATGACGTCTCGCCGCCCTCGGTGATGGCGAACACCACGTCACCTGCGCGCACGCCGAGGTCGCGAAGTTGTTTGCGCCCGAAAGCGGTGAAATCCTCGAAACCCTCGACCGATTTGATGAGCGCAAAATCGCCGCCGGCCATGACGCTGAACGTCCGATTTCCGAAATCAGAAGCCAGAGTCGAAGGAAACAAGCCCCTCTCCCGGTTTCGCTCTCGCTCAACCACCCTCTCCCCGTCGTGCGGGGCGAGGGTTACATTGGCCGACCGGCAGGTCGGCCCTGCCAACTGCTGCCAGAAATCGCGCCAGACGGAATCCAGCAAAATACTCAATCGGCCCGTCGCACCACAGCCGGTGAAGAAAATCCGTCCCCCGTTTTTCAGTGAACGCATCACGGTTTCCTTGATTTCCCCTGCCCTGCCTGATTCCACAAACTCGCGGTATTTTTTCATCACGTCATCATCCACGTCGAACAGCAATTCCAACGCGGCGGCGATGTCTTGTTTGGCAACGTCGCTCAAGTTTGCCGTGACGGGATGCGACGATTCCGTGACCAGCCCGCCGAGTTTGAACTGGCCGCTGATTTTCAGAAATTCTTCAGAACGTTTTTGCGAACTGGCGCTCATTCCGTTTGAATTGGTGGTGTCCGTCTCCGTGTAGCGTCGAGCCTGCGGCTCGATTTTTTCGGCGCACAGCACCGACACTACACTGGCGTTGAGTTAATGAAATTGTCAACGTGGTGTCACGCCGATAGGTTTGAGCACGTGCTATGATGCCGACACAACAACTGGCGACGTTGAAAGCGGCGAACTGCGATGTCGCCGTGGACAATCTCACGCGCCAGCTTTACGCGACGGACGCCTCGCTCTACCAAATCGAGCCGCTGGCCGTGGCCTTTCCCAGAAACGCGCGCCAGGCCGGTGCCATCATCCAGGCGGCGGCGCTGGCGGGCGTGGCAGTCATCCCGCGCGGCGCGGGCACGGGCCTTTCCGGCGGGGCCATTGGTGACGGTTTGGTGATAGATTTCGCGCGGCACAACCGCCAAATCTCGGATTTCAACAAGGAGCGCCGCACGGTCCGCGTTGGCGCGGGAGTCGTGTTGGATCAACTGAATGAATTCCTCCGTCCATTCGGACTTTGTTTCGGGCCGGACGTGGCGACGAGTTCGCGCGCGACGCTGGGCGGCATGATTGCCAACGATTCGTCCGGAGCCTACACACCGGTCTATGGCACGACGGGCATGCACGTGAACGAACTCGAAATCGTGCTCCACGACGGAGAAATCATGAAGGTTGGCCCCGGCTACGACACTTTGCCGCAGCAACGTGATTTGGTTCAAAGCATGGTTTCACTTAACGCGCTGCAAATTAACGAGCGTTTTCCGCCGGGCCTTCTGAAGCGGTGGCCCGGTTACGCGCTGGCGCGGCTGGCGCGCGAACCGAACAATTTGCTTCACCTTCTGGCCGGCAGCGAAGGCACGCTGGCGGCAATTGTTTCCGCCGAACTGAAAATCGTTCCGCTGCCAACGAAGCGCGGGGTTGGACTGCTGTTTTTTGCGTCCGTGGCCGAGGCGATGCGGGCCACTGCTGAATTGCTCGATTTGAAGCCCGCCGCCATTGAGCACATTGACCGTCCGCTGTTTGACCAGACGCGCGGCCAGCGCGAGTTCCAGGCCGTGCGCGACCTGCTTGAACTCGACACCCAGCCCTGCGCGGCGATTTTAATCGTTGAATTTTTTGAAGACGTTCACGACCGGCTCGCGCATTTGAAAAAGCGCAAACTGGGTCTGCGCAATTTGATTTTGCAAACGCAGGCCGAAGCCGGCCTCGTGTGGACAATGCGCAAAGCCGGTTTGTCGCTGCTGACGGGCTGCCAGGGCGACACCAAACCGGTGGCGTTCGTCGAGGACGCGGCGGTGCGGCCGCGCGATTTGCCGGCATACGTGACCAGCTTGCAGACCTTGATGCGGCAACTGGGGCTGCGGGCTTCGTATTACGGCCACGCGGCGGCGGGGTTGTTGCATGTGCGGCCGATGCTCGATTTGCATCGCGCCGAGGATTTAAAAAAATACCGGCAGATCGCCGACGAAGTGGCCGCGCTCGTGCGGCAATTCAAGGGCACGTTGTCCGGCGAGCATGGCGTCGGCATGGCGCGCACCGAATATCTCCGGGAACAGGTCGGCGAGGAAATCTACCAGCTCATGCGGCAAATCAAACAGACCTTCGACCCGCATAACTTGTTTAACCCGGGCAAAATCATCTCGGACGGTCGCTATAAAATTGACCGTCACCTGCGCCTAGGCGCGGGCTATTCGCTTAAATTGCCGTTTGAGCCGCGGCTCGCGTTCGCCGCCCGGGACGGCTCGTTCACGGCCAACCTGGAACAATGCAACGGCTGCGGCGGTTGCCTCAAGCAAACGCCCGTGATGTGCCCGACGTTCATTGCCACCGGCGAAGAAATCATGTCCACGCGCGGACGCGCCAACGCCATTCGCGCGGCGTTGGAGTTGCGCGGCACCGGCCATGAGCCGCTCCACTCGGCGGAACTCGACGCCGCTTTGAGCAACTGTCTGTCGTGCAAAGCCTGCACTGTGGAATGCCCGTCCAACGTGAACCTGGCGTTGTTAAAAGCGGAACTGCTTCATGCGCGCATCCGGCACAGTGGATTGACCCTGCGCGAACGGCTGTTCAGTTCGGTGGACCGCCTGGGCCGGATAGGCTGCGCGATGCCGCGCGTGGCCAATGCATTCCTGAGTTTCACCCCTTTGGGTTACTTCGGTAGCCGGTTTCTTGGCCTCACGACCAAACGGCCGTTGCCGCCTTTCGCGCGGGAACGGTTCGATCACTGGTTTGCCAAACACGAAAGCCGCGCCGGCAAGTTTCGCGGCCCGGTCATCCTGTGGGACGACACTTTTGTGCGCTACCACGAACCGCATATCGGGGTGGCGGCCGTCAAGGTGCTGGAAACCGCGGGTTTTGAAGTCGCGTTGCCGCCACAGCGCAAATGTTGCGGACGCCCCGCCTTCAGCCAAGGCAATCTTGAGGAGGCCGCGCGGCTGGGACGCCACAATCTCGCCCTGCTGAATGGCAATACGAACCAAACGCCGATTATTTTTCTCGAACCTTCGTGCTATTCGATGTTCGTGGAGGATTACCGGGAATTGAAAGTGCCGGGCGCGGAACACATTGCGGCACGCTGTTTTTTGTTCGAGGAATTCATCGAAAATTTGCTGAAGCAGGAACCCAACGCACTTCGGTTCAACGAGAAAACTGAACAGATGGTCATTCACGCGCATTGCCACGCCAAAGCGCTGGCCAATCCGGACCGGATGCGGCAACTGGCGGAGCGGCTGCCGGCGCGGACGGTATCGCTGCTGGACACCGGTTGCTGCGGCATGGCGGGCGCATTCGGAATGCTGGAATCAAAGTATGAACTTTCCCTGAAGGTCGCGGAGCCGCTCATCAAGAAAATCAAAGACCAGCCGCGTGGGACCGTCATCGTGGCGTCGGGCACCAGTTGCCGCCAGCAAATCAAGCATCTGGCAGACGGCCGGCTGCGACACATGGCGGAAGTATTGGCCGAAGCGTTGATCTGACCGGGTGCTAGGGATAAATGTCCTTCAACGCCGCGCGCAGCTCGGTGAATTGAAACCTAAAACCGCTTTCGAGGAAGCGTTTCGGCGCACAACGACGACCGGTCAGCGCCAAGGACGGTTCGGTTTTCATCAGCATTGAACCGAAACGCACCGCCCATTCAGGCGCAGGCGGACTCCACGGGCGGTGCAGCGCGCGCCGCAACTCGGACATGAATTCCGCGTTCGTCACCGGATTCGGCGCGGTCGCATTGAAAGTTCCGGCCAAATCTTCGCGTCCAATCGCCTCGATGAACATCCGGTTCGTGTCCGCGAGGTGAATCCAACTGATGTATTGCCTTCCGCTGCCGACCGCGCCGCCGAGAAACCATCTGGTTAATTTGCCGAGCACAGACAGCGCGCCGCCGTTGCGCCCCAGAACAAACCCGATGCGCAACAGCACGCGACGCGTTTTCGGGACCAGCACATTGCTAAAGGCATTTTCCCAGAGCTTGCAGGTTTCCGTCGCCTCACCTTCGCCGGGCGGCGTGTTTTCATCGCACCAACGGTCATCGGTGTCGCCGTAAAACGCGAGCGACCCGGCCTGCACCCAAACGCGCGGCGGATGCGTCACGTGATAAATTGCCGCCGCCACGGCGCGGACGGAATTGACGCGTGACTCATTGATCGCGCGGATGTTTTCCGGCGTGTGCCGGCAATTCACGCTGCGCCCGGCCAGATTCACTACTGCCTCGGCGCCTTCCAAAAATTGAATCCATTCGCCGAGGTGTTCGCCGTCCCATTCCACTTCCCTCACGCCATCGCCTCGCTCGCGCGGCGTGCGCGTCAACACGACCACTTCGTAACCGCGCTTGAGCAATTCGGTGGCCAGCGCCCGGCCCAGAAAACCGCTGCCGCCCGCCAGCACCACGCGTTTTTTGTTCATGGTAGCAAATTCAGTTTTGGCGCATTCCCGCCGGTGAGTGGATTGGTTTCAAAACGCGCCCGTTCCAAATCTGCAAGCCAGCTTTGGATCAAGTGGCGCGTGGAATCCAGATTCAATCGTTCGTGTTCGCGCGGATACTTTTCGACGTTGGTCAGCGCCAGTTTGAACAATGCGGCGGCGGGGCGCGGACGATTTTTCTGCAGATGCACAAACGCGCCGGCGAGTTGAATCAAACCCTTGTAAAACGCGCCGTTGGGGCCGTGTTTGTCCTTCAGCCAAATGTGCTCGAGGACTTCGTGCGCCTCGTAATAAAGCTGGCGGTTGAAACAGTCAAAAAAACCGACGTAATGCTGGTCAAGCTTGTGCCCCTGGTGCTGTTCCACCAGCGCGGCGATGCGTTTGTGTTTGCGACTCACGGGTCCAAAATAAAGCCCAAGGTTCAAAGTCCAAAGTTCAAAGTCACGCGAACTTTCAAGGGGTCGGCGAACGATTCTCCCTCTCCTCGGAGGAGAGGGCCGGGGTGAGGACGGTCGTTTAATCTAACTTTTCACCGCAGGTTTCATCGGGCGCGTATATTCCGGCAAGTGATGCGGCGCACGTGATTGCAATTCATTGAAGATCGTGTCGCGGATGCTTTGCGCGTTGCGGCGCAAATGGGAATTCCAGAACCGCAGCGTCTTGATGCCGCGCGACTGCAAAAACTTTTCCCGCTCCGCGTCATGTTTGCGTTGGTCGGGAAAACCATGTTGGCTACCGTCCAATTCCACATTCAACTCTGCTTCCTCGCAAAAGAAATCCAGGTAGTAATTGCCAATGGGACGCTGGTGGCGGAATTTGTACCCATTGAATCGCCCACCGCGCAGCCAGCTCCAAACAAGTTTTTCCGCCCATGTTTCATTTTTGCGAAGCTGGCGGGCGCGTTCGATGTCGGCCATGATGGGAATTTAGGGAACGATGGGAAAACTGAAAAGTTAGTTTTTAGCTCGCCCTCATCCAGACCTTCTCCCCCAGGGAGAAGGAACAGTCGTAGTCCGGCTTCGGTTTTGCGGATGACCGTCCGGCAAATCCGGTCGCACGAAGTTGAAGTTCAGGCTTCGACCTTGTCACCTGTCACCTGCAATTTTATTGGGTGATGAGGCTAAAGAGACCGCTATTGTTTCAGCCGGAAGAACAAATTGCCTGTGGATGGCGATGTGATGGTGACGCTTTGGTTCGTGCCGTTGGTCGTGGAGACAGGATAGCCGGCAGCCGCCCAATTCGCCGTGGTCAAATCCGCATTGGTCAGGAGCGTAAAACCGACCGAAAACGATGACCATGAGACGACGACAGTGTTTGAGCCAGTGGACGTGAGGGACAATATCGGCGGCACAACAATCGTTTGCATTAGCACTGTCAGCGTGTCTGTACCGAAATTCGCACAGATTAAATCTAATTTGCCGTCGTTGTTGAGATCCGCTGCCACAACACAAGTCGGCCTGTCCCCAACGTTGAACGTGGTATTGGAGCCAAAAACGCCGCTGCCATTGTTGGTTAACACCGTCAGTGTGTTGTCGCCTTGATTCGCACTGATCAAGTCCACTTTGCCATCGCCGTTCATATCCGCCGCCGCGACACATTCTGGATTCTTGCCCACGGTAAGCGTGGCATTGTAGCCGAAATTGCCGCTGCCATCGTTTGTCAGCACAGTCAAAGTGTTTGTTAAGGAATTTGCGCTGATTAAATCCACCTTGCCATCGCCGTAGATATCTGCTGCCGCGACGCACCGTGGGCCGTTGCCTACGGTAAGTGTTGCATAAAGGCCAAAGTTACCGCTGCCATCGTTCGTCAACACTGACAGCGTGCCGGGTGTGCCTTGGTTTGCGGTGATTAAATCTACTTTGCCGTCTCCATTTACATCCGCGGCCACGATCCAAACCGGATCACCTGTTGCCAAGACCGTGGCATTGTAGCCAAAGACGCCGTTGCCATTATTGGTGAACACCGTCGTTCCCGCTGCAATCAAATCCACGTAGCCGTCGCCGTTTATATCGGCCGCCACGACGTGATCCTGAGCAAAGCTGTAATTGTAAAGGAAGGCATTGAAGCCAAAAAAAACGCTGCCATCGTTGGTCAGCACTGTCAGCCCGCCATCAACCCCAGACGAAGGCGCAATGATCAAATCCGGTTTGCCATCGCCATTGACATCCGCTGCAACGACGCAAAACGGATACCCGCCCACATTGATTGTGGCGTTGGAGCCAAAGACACCGTCGCCGTTGTTCGTCAGCACAGTCAATGTTCCATTATAGAAATCATTGTAGTTCGCGCAGATCAAATCAAGCCTGCCATCGCCGTTGATATCCGTCACTGCTACGGAATGTGGGCCATTACCGACTATGTAAGTGCTGGGCGTGAATGCGGGCAATGGTAATGTCGGGACTTGAATCAGCGTTATCACCTCTTCACTGCCGTCATCTGCGATGATTAAGTCCATTTTGCCGTCGCAATTGATATCCGCCGCCGCGACACAAAATGGTATGGTAGTATACCGCGTAGGATTCACGGTGACCGTGGCATAGGTTCCAAAGACTGCAGCGCCATTGTTGGTCAAGACGGTTACCGTTTGATCACCCGAATTCGCGCTTGCCAAATCCAGCTTGCCATCGCCGTTGACATCCGCTGCCACGACTGAAAGCGGATTCTTGCCTACGTTGAGTGTGGCATTGAAGCCAAAAATCCCGGTGCCATTGTTCGTCAACACCGTCAGGGTATTGTCGCCGTAATTTGCGCTGACCAAATCCAGCTTGCCATCGCCATTAACGTCCGCCGCCACGACGCATCGCGGACCAATACCTACGTTGAGCGTGGCATTGGAGCCAAAGACCCCGCTCCCATTGTTCGTCAGCACCGTTAACGTGTTGTTACCGCCATTCGCACCGATCAAGTCGGGTTTGCCATCGTTGTTGACATCCGCAACAGCGACGCACCAAGGGCTGTTACCTACGGTGAGTGTCGCATTTGAGCCGAATACGCCGCTGCCATTGTTGGTCAACACCGTCAGTGTGTTGTCACCTTGGTTCGCACTGATCAAATCTGGTTTGCCATCGCCGTTGACGTCCGCCGCCACGACGTATTCCGGATAAATGCCTGCGTTGAGTGTGGCATTGGACCCAAAGACACCACTGCCATTATTGGTCAGTACCGTCAACGTGTTGTTACCTGAGTTTGCGCTGATCAAATCCAATTTGCCGTCGCTATTGATATCAGCCACCGCGACACAACTTGGGTTAGGGCCAACACTGGGTGTAATATAAGAGCCAAATGTGCCATCGCCGTTGTTGGTCAGTACTATCAACTTGTTCCCCCCGCCATTCCCCAAAATTTGAGCGGAGACTAAATCCGGTTTGCCGTCGGCGTTGATATCCGTAACCACGACGAAATGTGATTGCCCGCCCAAACCGACTGTGTTGACCATGAAGGCCAACGGTTGCGCGCAGGCGGGATTAACGGCAGTGAACAGGCCGCAACAAACTACTGCCGCTGGCAGCAGGGTTTTCATTTATTTTGTCCAGCTTTATTAGAACATCTGGACAAGGTTTTGGCAAGATGTTTTTCCAGGAGAGCGTGGTCATCGCCGATTTTCCCGGCAATTGTCGAGGACGAGAACGACGAGGAGGAGGATTAAGCCACGGAACGCTTCGCGTTGACAAGTTCCCCGACCTGCGACACTCTGCGCGCATGGCAAAACCTGCTTTGGGACGTGGCCTCGGCGCGTTGCTGGGCGGCAGTCCGGTCCTTACTCCAACTGCACCCCCCGCGCCCGCCGTTCAAACTCCCACCCCGCCCGCACCCGTGCCTGACACGCGCGAACGGGTGCAGCGCGTGCCGCTGGACCGGATTCGGCCGTGCCCGCTCCAACCGCGCAAGGATTTTCCCGCCGAATCGTTGCGCGAACTGGCCGATTCAATCCGCGAGCAGGGCATCGTGCAGCCGCTGATCGTGCGCGATCGCAACGGCTACTTTGAATTGATTGCAGGCGAACGCCGCTGGCGCGCCGCGCAACTGCTGCAATTGCCGGAAGTGCCGGTCATTGTTCGTCAAGCCGACGACCGCGCGGCACTCGAACTGGCGCTCATCGAAAATCTGCAGCGCGAAAATCTCAATGCCATCGAGGAAGCGCACGGTTACGCGGAACTCGCCGAACAATTTCAACTGACGCAGGAGGACATTGCCGCCAGGGTCGGCAAGGGCCGCGTCGTCGTGGCCAATGCACTGCGGCTTCTGAAATTGCCGACGACCATTCAGAATTTCATCCGCGACGGCCGGCTTTCGGTCGGCCACGCCAAAGTCATTCTCGGACTCGCGAATGAGAAGGATCAAAAGCTCATCGCCGAGCGTGTCATCAAGCAGGGATTGAACGTTCGTCAGACGGAGGGCCTGGTTGCCAAATTGCAAAAGCGCGGTTCGCGCCGGACCCCGCCCAGGCCGGAATTGGTCGCCGCGCCCGCCGGCGATCCGCACATCGCGGATTTGGAGGCCCGGCTGCGCGAAGTTTTTGCCACCAAAGTGCAACTGCATTACGAGCAAGGGAAAGGCACGGTGGAAATTTCCTTTTTCAGCGACGAGGAATTGGAGCGGATTCTGCAGATACTGGGCGTGACTGAAAGGTGACAGGTGACAAGTGACAGGTGACAGGAATCCAACCCAGACAGGTGAACGCGAGCCCGCAAATTCTGCCGACAAGCTGGAGTCCTTCGGCATCTATCAACTCGCCCGCCGGCTCTTTGAAGATTTTTGGAACGACTCGGAAATAATGAATAAGGACCATCGCGGACGCGAACTGAGCAAACAACAAGTCCGAAGTCTGGATTCCGTCTGCGCGAACATGGAAGAAGGTTTTGGCCGTGGTTTTGGCAAGGAACTGCCACAACATTTGAAAATCTCCCGGGGCGAGGCGAGAGAAAGCCGAGGACGTTACGAACGTTGCGGTCACCTCCTGCCGCCCGAAATTGTTGCGCAGCGCGTCGCCACACTCAGCCATATCATCGGCGGTCTGAGTAAAACCATTCAAACCATTGAAAACCGCTCGCGCCAGCGGTCTTAATCTTGTCACGTGCCACCTGTCACTTGTCACCTCCCCATGATTTTGGAAGTCCTCAAATACGGCCATCCGGCGCTCCGGCAAAAAGGCGCGCGCATCGAAACCATCACGCCGGAAATCAAAAAACTCATCGCCGACATGTTCGAGACGATGCAAGCGAAACACGGCGTCGGCCTGGCGGCGCAACAGGTTGGCCGCGCGCTGCAACTCACGGTGATTGACGTGCGCGAGGTCAAAGACCGTCCATCGTGGCTCGAATTGGACGGCAAACCCGCCGACGTGAACGACAGCATGCCCCTGGTCCTGATCAATCCCGAAATCAAGCCGGCGGGCGAGCCGGCCACCGGCGGCGAAGGTTGTCTGAGTTTTCCGGAAATTTACGCGGAAATCACACGTCCCGAATCAGCGACCGTGAAGGCGTTAAACGGCAAAGGCAAACCGGCCGAATTCCGTTGCGGCGGCCTGCTCGCTCGTGTCGTGCAGCACGAATTGGATCATCTAAACGGCATTTTGTTCATTGACCGGATGGGCAAAAAAACCAAGGAAGAACTTCGACCGCAACTGGACGAACTACAGGCGAAAACGAAGGCTGAGTTGCAAAAGGCTCAATAAACCTTCCGCAAATTTGAGGGCAGGATGTTGAGTTCGCCGCGGTATTTGGCGACGGTGCGGCGCGCAATGGTAATACCATTGTCGCCGAGCATTTTTACAACTTCCTGATCGGACAACGGCCGGGTCGAGTCTTCGTTTTTGAAAATTTCGGCGATCATGTCCTTCACGCTGGTGTTGGAGACGCCGTCACCGCTCGCGGTTTGCAGGCCGGCGGTGAAGAAAAATTTCATTTCAAAAACGCCTTGGGGTGTCTGCATGTATTTGGCGGAAACTGCGCGGCTCACAGTCGTTTCATGAACGCCCACCACTTGGGCCACCTGCGCCATCGTCATCGGTTTCAGGTAGGCGACGCCCTTTTCCATGAACTCGCGCTGGCGTTTCACGATTTCCTTCCCGATGTTCAAAATCGTCTGCTGCCGTTGGTGCAGGCTTTTAATGAGAAATTTGCCCGCCCGGATTTTTTCGCGGATGTAGTTTTTGACCTCGGCGGAATTTTCACCCTGCGCCATGAGGTCCTTGTAGATGTTGCTGATGCGCAGGTGGGGAATGTGCTCGTCGTTGGTCGTCACGGTGAAATCGTTGCCAACCTTTTGCACGAAAACCTCGGGCAGAACGTATTGATCCATGTCCGGCAAAAAGGCGCGTCCGGGTCGCGGCTCCAGGCGCGCAATCCGGCCCAGCGCGTTTTGCACGTCCTCAATGGTCCGGCCGGTGCCGCGCGCAATCTCCGGGATGCGCCGTTTGCCCAGCGCCTCCATGAAATCGCGCACGATGCGGTATTCCAGCGTATCCTGCTGGCCGGAGCGTTCGAGTTGCAGCAGCAGACACTCGCGCAAATTGGTGGCGCCAACGCCGGGCGGGTCAAACGTCTGAATCACCTTCAACACCCCGGAAATTTTTTCGACGGGCAGATTCGTCGAAACGGACAATTCTTCAACCGTGGCCTTGAGATAGCCGTAATCGTCAATGTTGCCGATGATCAACTCGGCGATGCCGCGCTGCTCCTCTGATAAATCCGTGTCGTGCAACTGTTCCATGAGCGTTTGCGCCAGCGACGTTCCGGCCACGAGCGAGTCCAGCATGAATTGCCGCCTTTCCTCCTCCTCGGCGGATTGGCGAATCGGAATGTTCGTCTGCGAAAAATGGTCACGCCATTCCTGATCGAGTTGCACGAGCCGGTCAAATTCCACTTGAAAATCATCCACCGGCGTATCGACATTTTTTTCCTGTGTTGCATCAAACGCCGTGTCTGCCGGCGATTCGGCAGGATCGGCAGTTGTGGGTGGGTCGTTTTCATCCGCCGCCGGCTGGTCGGGCAAATCGGGTTCCGGCGAGGCAACTTCTTCGAGTACAGGGTTTTGCTGCAACTCGTGCTCGACGAGCGCCTTGAGTTCCAGCGTCGGCGCTTGCAGCAAGGCCAGCGACTGCTGGAGTTGCGGCGCCAGTATCAGCGATTGCGTCAAACGCTGCGAAAGCTGCAAGCTCTGAACCATTCTGTTTAGAGCTTAGCCCAGTTTCGGCTAATGACAAGCAAAACTTGGCACGAAATTAGCTTGTTGTCCCAAAGTTAATTGCAAATTGCCTTTCCGCCTTACTTTCGCTGGATTTTGTCGCCCGCCGGCTGCATCTTCTGCACATGAAGTTGATTCTTTCGACGCACAACGTGACGCTGACCAAAGCCATTGAAGAGCACATCCTCGACCGGCTGCAAAAGCTCGATCATTTCGATCAGCGCGCCGTTGACGCGCGCGTCACTCTCGAACATGACCACACGCGCGCCTTGGGAAAACAATTCAGTTGCTCCATCCGGCTGGCGGTGCGCGGCCCCGACCTCTTCGCCGAAGACGTCGAAAGCGATTTGTATGCGGCGATTGACCGCGTCACCAAAAAAATCGAACAACAAATCCGCAAGCGCCACAACAAATGGAAGGCCCGCAAGCACAAAGTCGCCGCGCGCAGCAAGCGCAAACGGCAGGAAGTCGCCGATTGATTGAATGTGACACGTGACCGGTGACCAGATTTATCTCCGGCATTTTCCTGTCACGTGTCACCGGCCATCGGTCACTTTGCCATGATTCTCCGCGCCCGCGTTGTCCTGCCGGTTTCGCAGCCGCCGATTGAAAACGGCGCGGTGACCATTTCCCGAAACCGCATTCGCGCAGCCTGTTCGTGGCCGGATTTGCAGTCCCGCGCGACCGGGGAAATGGTTGACCTCGGCGAGGTCATTCTGCTGCCGGGCCTCGTCAACGCACATTGCCATTTCGATTACACCGACATGGCCGGGTTGCTGCCGCCGCCGAAGACATTCACCGATTGGATTCACCTTATGATATCGGCCAAGGCACAGTGGGAACACCCGGATTACGTGCGGTCCTGGTTGAACGGCGCGCGGATGCTGCTGCAAACGGGAACCACGACCGTCGCCGACATCGAAGCCGTGCCCGATCTCCTGCCGGAGGTTTGGAACGCAACGCCGCTTCGCGTTTTCTCATTTCTTGAAATGACCGGTATTCGCGCCCGGCACGAGCCGCGCGCCGCGCTTCGCGAAGCCGTTGAAAAAATTGAATCGCTCGCGCACCCGCGCTGCCGGGCCTCGCTCTCGCCACATGCGCCCTACTCCACCCTGCCCGAACTGCTTCGTCTCAGTGCCCGTGAAGCCCGCAAAAAAAAGCTGCCAATCACTACGCACGTCGCTGAATCCGTGCAGGAATTTGAAATGTTCGTCCACGCGCGCGGCGCGATGTATGACTGGCTGAAACGGAACGAACGCGACATGACCGACTGCGGCCTCGGCTCGCCGGTTGAACACCTGGCGCGAAACCGGGTTCTCGGCGAAAATCTCCTGGCCGTGCACGTCAATTATCTCGGCGGAAAAGACGCCGCGCTGCTTGCCGGGCGAAAAGTCAATGTCGTTCATTGTCCGCGCAGCCATTTTTATTTCAAACACCGGCCGTTTCCGCTGGGAAGGTTGTTAAAGGCAAAGGTGAACGTCTGTCTCGGCACGGACAGCCTGGCCACGGTTTATAAAACGCGGCGCGAAAAGCCGGAGTTGAATTTGTTTGAAGAAATGCGCGTGCTGGCCGGAGGGCATCCGGAGCTTTCGCCGAAAAAAATCCTGCAAATGGCCACCGTCAACGGCGCCAAAGCCCTCGGCCTGACCGGGCGAATCGGCGAACTTTCAAAAAATGCCTGCGCCGACCTTGTGGCAATTCCATTCGCCGGGAGAAGTTCTGATGCGGTTGAAGCCGCCATCAATTTCTCCGGACACGTCCGCGCTTCAATGATTGATGGCCAATGGGCAATCGCGCCGGAGTAGATTTTGATTTGCGATTGACACGCCGGCTGTCTTTTTGCTCGTAAATCGTAAATCGCAAATCATAAATTGCACGGGTGAGTTTGTTCGATGAAAATTTGCACCAGCGGCTTGACGCGATCCACGACGCCGGGCTTTACCGCGAGCTGCGCCGTGTGGATTCGCCGCAATCGCCGCGCATCAAAATCGGAGGCAAAACGCTCCTCAATTTTTCATCGAATGATTACCTCGGCCTCGCCAACGATCCGATTTTGAAAGAGGCGGCGATCAAGGCCGTCGAAAAATTTGGCGCGGGCGCGGGCGCGTCGCGGCTGGTTTGCGGTTCGCTCGCGCCGTTTCATGAATTGGAGGAAGCCCTCGCCAGCTTCAAAAACGCCGAAGCTGCGCTGAGTTTTTCGTCCGGTTACGCAACGGCCATCGGCACGATTTGCGCCCTGCTCGGCAAGGACGACATCGTCGTGCTCGACAAACTGGTTCACGCCTGCATCGTTGATGCCGCGCGGCTCAGCGGCGCAAAAATCCGCGTGTTCACCCATAACGACCTCGATGATTTGGAGAAGATTTTGAAATGGACCACAACAGGTGGCCGTCATTTGTCACCTGCCACCTGTCACACTTTGATTGTCACCGAATCCATCTTCAGCATGGACGGCGACGTCGCGCCGCTGCGTGAAATGGTCGCGCTCAAGGAAAAATACGGCGCGTGGCTGATGGTGGACGAGGCGCACGCAACCGGGGTTTGCGGCAAAAACGGACGCGGTCTGGCGGCTGAACTGGGTGTGGGCCATCGCGTCGAAATTCAAATGGGCACGCTTGGCAAGGCGCTCGGCGCGAGCGGCGGATTTGTTTGCGGCTCGCGCGCGTTGATTGATTTTCTCATCAACCGCGCCCGCAGTTTCATTTTTTCCACTGCGCCGGTCCCCGCCGCGGCCACCGCGGCGACTGCTGCCGTTCGTTTTGTCCAATCCATCAACGGTGAAGCCCGGCGAAAAATACTTTGGGCGAGGGTCAGCGAACTTCGATCGGCAATCGAAAACCGGCAATCGAAAATTCCTGGCGCCATTGTTCCCATTTTAATCGGCGACGAAAGGAAAACCGTTGAGGCCGCCGCCGCCCTGCGCGAACAGGGGATCTTCACTCCTGCCATTCGCTATCCGGCCGTCGCCCGCGGCAAAGCACGCTTGCGTGTAACACTCACCGCGGCTCATACAACCGAAGAAGTCAACCGGCTCGCCGCCACTCTGAGCGAACTCGTATATCGCAAATCGTAAATCCAAATCGAAATGCACCGTCTGGCCGAACTTGATCACCGACACGTCTGGCATCCGTTCACGCAGATGCGCGACTGGCTGCGGCACGAGCCGATTGTGATTGTGGAAGGCAAGGGCGCAATTTTGCGTGACGTAAACGGTCGCGAATATCTTGACGCCAATTCATCCATCTGGACCAATCTTCACGGCCACAACCATCCGAAAATCAACGCGGCGATTCAGCGGCAACTCCAGAAAATCGCGCACAGTTCCGCCCTCGGTTTGGCCAACGAGCCGGCGTCGTTACTGGCCGAGCAGTTGGTCAAAACGGCAAATGAGATTTACGATTTACGATTTGCGATTTACGACTCCAACCACCAACCGCCGCGTAAATCGAATATCGTAAATCGTAAATTGTCGAAGGTTTTTTTCTCTGACGACGGTTCGACGGCGCTCGAAGTTGCGCTCAAGCTCGCGCATGAATTCGCCCGCCGCTCCGGTCGAAGCAAAAAACCGAAATTTCTTTCGCTCGAGGGCGCGTATCACGGCGACACCGTGGGCGCGGTCGCATTGGGTCACATTGACTTGTTTCACCAGGGTTATTCCGGCCTGCTCTTCAAAACGGACAAGGTCATGTCGCCGTATTGCTATCGCTGCCCGTTCAACCGTGCGAAACCGGAACGCGCCGACGCCCGCGAATATCGCAAATGCAACTGGGAATGCGTCGGCAAAGTTGAACAAAAATTTTCCGCGCAGAAAAAAAAGGGAAATCCATACGCGGCGTTCGTGTTCGAACCATTGATTCAAGGCGCGGCGGGCATGATTCCGCAACCGGCGGGCTGGTTGAACCGCGTCTCGCATATCGCGCGCAGCCACGGCGCGCTGTTGATTGCCGACGAGGTAATGACGGGATTCGGCAGGGCAGGCATTTTGAACTCCAAACTCCGAACTCCGAACTCCGAATTCCTGTTTGCCTCACATCACGAAGGTGTTCAGCCGGATTTTCTCTGTCTGGCCAAAGGGATGACGGGTGGGTATCTGCCGATGGCGGCGACGCTCACGACGCAAAAGGTTTTTGACGCCTTCCTCGGCGAATACAGGGAGTTTAAGACCTTTTTCCACGGCCACAGCTACACGGCCAATCAACTCGGCGCGGCAGCCTCACTCGCCAGTCTGGAAATTCTGCAAAGCGCCGAATCCGTCCGCGCGCGGGTGCGATTGCAAAAAAATCTGCACCACGAATTGCAAAATCTTTGGTCGCTGCCGAACGTCGGCGACATCCGGCAGGTCGGTCTGATTGCCGGGGTTGAACTGGTAAAAAACTGGCGAACGCGCGGGCCATTTGACTTGCGCGAACGCGCGGGCATCCGTGTCTGTGAAGCGATGGCAAAGCGCGGCGTGCTGACACGGCCAATTGGCAACGTGATTGTCCTGATGCCGCCGTATTGCACGACGACGGCGCAGTTGCAAAAAATGGTCGCCGCCCTGCACGACGGCATTGCGGCGACGCTGGGAAATTGAACGCGATTATTTTTTCACCGTGCCGAGCGGCAGCACGATTTTTCCCGACACTTCATTGAGCACCTGGGCGAGTCCCGTGTAAATGGCGGAGAAACCGCAAATGATGCCTTCGTATCCGGTCAAATGTTTGAAGCCGGCGCTCGCGGCAGTGTAATCGCCGATGGCGAGCAGAAAGAAAAGGATGGCCAGCGAACCGAAAACAAACTGCAGGGCGCGGTTGAGCCGGAGCGTGCCGAGGAACATGACCGCGGTGAACAGCCCCCAGATAGCGAGATAGGCGGCCATCGCGGTTTCATCGGAAGGCGCACCGAGTCCAAGCTTCGTCAGAACAATCAGCGTCACCAGCGAAAGCCAGAAGAAGCCGTAGGAAATGAACGCGGTGGCGGCAAAGGTGTTGCCTTTTTTCCATTCCATAATGCCCGCGATGACTTGCGCCGCACCGCCGTAGCAAATTCCCATCGCGAGAATCATGCTGTTGAGATCATAACGGCCGGCATTGTGCAGGTTGAGCAGCACGGTGGTCATGCCGAAGCCGAGCAGCCCCAAGGGAGCCGGATTGGCAGTGGTGTCTTTGATTTGAGTGATGTTTGGCTCAGTCATGTTTGTTACGAGGTTGTCGGTTTTATCAGGGTCGGATAAGACGATCACATTTCCAGTCCAGCATGGTCAAGCCGCGTCAACGGGTTGCCAATAACCCAAAAATGCCAGAGCGACGACAAGAATTGTCCGACGGAAATGTCCGAAAGAAATTTGATTACAGGGAGGTTTTTCTATGATGGAGCCCTTTGTGAATCGGCGCATCGAAAAAGAGCCGCCCGTTTTGCAGACCGCAGGCGCGAAAAAACCGCGTGACATGCGTCTGGATGCCTTGCGCGGTTTGTTCCTGATCATCATGGCGGGGGTGCATGCGCCCACGCCGGTATCCCACGCCGTTCAAGACCCGTTGGGCTACAACGGGGCGGCGGAAGGTTTTATTTTCCTGAGCGCCTGCCTGGCCGGCATCGTTTACGGGAAAACTTACCGGCAGGCGGATTGGACCACGATGTCGCGCCGCGCCTGGAAACGTTCCAAACAAATTTATCTCGTCCATCTGGCGGTGCTGGTGCCCATCGTGTTGGTCGTGTGGGCCTTGGCGGATTCGCTGCCGCCGCTGGCCGTTCACTTCCGCGATTTTCTCGCTCACCCGTGGAGCAGTCTGATGCTCATGCCGCTGCTGCTGCATCAACCGCCGCTTTTTGACATCCTGCCGCTTTACGTGATTTTTTTGGGCGTCATGCCGTGGCTGCTGGCGGTCGCGCGCCGGCGTGGTTGGGGAATGGTTTTGGCGGTCTCAGCCTTGGGCTGGCTGGCCGCGCAATGCAAGCTGGACGCCCGCCTCATCGGCGATCCAACCCGGCTGCTGCCTTTGCGATGGGGCGCGTTTGACCTTCTTGCCTGGCAATTTCTTTGGGTTTGCGGCCTGGCACTGGGCGAAACTTCACTCCGGCGGCCCATCATCAAATCCGAACGTCGCTTTTGGCTGGGTGTGCCGGCTGCCGTGATTGTGCTCGTCGGGCTGCTGTCGCGCCGCGGATTCTGGCCTCAAGCCTGGTGGACTCCCGACCTTTTTCTCTGGATGGACAAATGGACATTAGGCCCGTTGCGGCTGCTGAACTTCGCCGCCTGGGCCGTCCTGCTGCTGGCTTGGAATCCGCGGGTTCCCAAACGATGGCTGGCGCCGGTCGCGCTCTTGGGACGACACTCATTGGCCGTGTTCGCCTTCCACTTGCCGCTGGTCATCACGGCAGCCGTCATGGTTCAGATGCTCCCGCTGTCAGATGCGATGCAAACAGCCATCGGCCTGATGGTGATTGCCCTGCTTTTCATGTGGGCGGCCTGCCTGCAATACCACAAACGCCGGCAGCTCAAAACCGCCGCCGTTGGCCTGCCGGCCCTCAAATCTTCGTCTCCGCTAACTCCAGTAAACGCGTGAACTGTTTACGCGTGACCGGCATTACCGACAATCGCGACTGCCTGACCAGCGCCATCTCCTTGAGAATTTTGTCGGCTTTAATCGCCGCGCGCGTGACCGGTTTGGCCAACGTTTTGACCGGCGCAAGGTCAACGGCCGACCAGTCGCCCTCGTCTGCCGTTGGATCGGGATAAGATTCCCTGGCAACACGCGCGCGGCCGACGACCGATTTTTCCCCGCCGCTGTGGTAAAAGAAAACACAGTCACCGGCCTGCATGGCACGGAGATGATTTCGCGCCTGAAAATTGCGGGCACCCGTCCACGCGGCTTTGCCGTCCTTCAAAAAGTCGGACCACGAGTAAGCCTCTGGTTCCTGTTTTACGAGCCAGTAATTCATCGAAAGGATTTACGATTTACGATTTACGATTTACGATTGCGCCATGAGTCTGGCCGACAACCTCAATGCAATTCAACAACGGATTCGTGCGGCGTGCGCGCGGGTGGGGCGCGAACCTTCGTCCGTGCAACTGCTCGCCGTCACCAAAAGCCATTCGCCGGAAGTCGTGGCGGCGGCGGCGCAACTTGGACTGAATCTGTTCGGCGAGAACAAGGTGCAGGAGGCCAGGGCGAAAATTCCGCTCTGCCCCGGCAAATTGCGCTGGCATTTCATCGGCCATTTGCAATCGAACAAATGCCGCGACGCGGTGGAGCTTTTTGAAGTGATTCAAAGCGTGGACAGCCTGCCGCTCGCGCAGGAAATCGCCAAACGCGCGGAGCAGGCGGCGAAGACGGTGCCGATCTTGCTGGAGGTCAATGTCGCCGGCGAAGCGAGCAAGTTTGGCTACGCACCGGAAAAGTTGCTGGCCGAATTGGAAGCCATCAACGCGCTGCCGAAGATCGAAATCCACGGGTTGATGGCCGTGCCGCCGTGGTCGTCGGAACCGGAGAAATCGCGCCCGCACTTTCAGCGGCTCCGCGAAATGAAGGAGCGTTGCGAACAAATCCTCGGCGCTGCCCTGCCCCATCTGAGCATGGGCATGAGCGGCGATTTCGAGGTGGCGATTGAGGAAGGCGCGACGATGATTCGGATTGGAACGGCGTTGTTCGGCCCGCGAACCGGGGCGAAAGCGGCCGCAACGGCCGATTGAATTTTGCTGCATTGCGCGCCGGATGAATTATGTTGAAGCCATGACGATTGAAACGTTCAAGAGCGAAATCGCCGCCGCCGTCAGGGCTTACGAACGCTACATCGTGTGCTTGGACAAGACGCCGGAAGATTTTGAAACGTCGCTGGTCTCGCTGATGGACAAGACCATCAAGGCTTACGAGAACCGCGGCGCAGGTTTGCGCCATGGCATCGCGCTGGACAAGCGGGTCACAATCATTTTGAGCGAAAGCGGCGACCCGCGGCCACTTTGCGGGATTTATTTCAATCTCCATTCGCCCTACCAAAAAAGCGTGCTCTCCAAAACGATCAAACCGCCCGCGGAAAAATCGCAAAAATCGGAGGAATGAAATTTCGGAGGGACGAGTTATACGAGTCGCCGGTTACTGAAATCTGAAATCCGAAGTCAAAATGGGACTCGCATAGCTCGTCCCTCCGGAAAGAAATTATTGGTCGCGCACTTCGTCACCCACCTGGGCGTCGCCGCTGACGAGGTCGGCAACGATGTTGTTGTCGCGTTGCGGACCGGTGACTTTGACTTCGGCGACTTTCAAACCGTCGCGATAGAGGAAAAGCGTTTGATCCAGCTTCGGCATCTGGCTGACGGGAAAACTCAATACAACGAACCGGCCGGCGGCATTGCAGGAAGCGACCCTGGCCGAGAGTGAATTGTCCGGCGTGACGACGGTCTGCGTTGTGTGCGCGGCGGGCGCGGGGATCTTTTTTGCCCTGTGAAAAACACAACCGGCAGCCAGCATTCCGGCGAGCAACAACAACGTCAACGGCATGAGCGTCTTCATACCAACAGTAAAACGTGCGGCGGCGCGCAGGTCAATTCACGATTCAATCAGGCCGGTGGGGCATTTGGTTGGTAGGGACGACCTGCTGGTCGTCTGAGGCCGCACGGCAGCGCGGCCCTACCGTTCAAACTGTAAACCAGAAATTCAATTTTACCCTCTACCGTCCGTGATGACGGTGTCGTCATGTTCGTAGGCCGGCGCACAACAACACAGCAACCGGAGCGTTTCCGCACCGGTGTTCCATAGCTTGTGCTTCCTCCCCGGCGGAATCGCGACGGCGTCGCCGACGCGGATGTCGCGGGTTTCGCCTGCGATGCGGATCCGGCCCGTGCCGTGCGTGAGGTAATAAATTTCCTCGGTCTTGACATGATAATGCTCTTGCGTGCCGGCGCCGACCGGAACGCGCGCTTCCGCCAGGCTCTGGTTGCGGATGACGGAATTGCGGTGCGCCAGCAATTCACGGATTTCCGAACCGTCCTTCGTGATGAAAGACGGAACATCGCCGAGATTTTTGATGTCCATAGGTTTTCCATGTTATACCATTTCCCGATAATAATCGGCACATATTCCAGATGGTAGGGCCGCGCTGCTGCGCGGCCATCATACCCGGCGGCGCAGCAGCGCCGCCCTACCCATTGCATCGATTGTCTCTGGGCATTGGTATTATTCGCCCTCGATTTTTCAGGCAGCCCCATCCGATTACGAGAACGAGGACGAGCACGATTTTAAGCTAAAAACTCTCCGGCATGCCAAAAATTTTCGCCCAATTGGCCTGCCCCAGCAATACTCCGGCGACAATCAAAATCATGGCCGCCCAAAATGTGGGCGTGAATGGTTCATGCAAAAAGAACCAGGCCCAGGTCATCGTGCTCAACGGAATGAGGTTGTTGAACAGCACGACCCGGCTCGTACGCCAGCGACCGAGCGCGTGGTTCCAGAGCGCGTAGGGGATCACGCTGCCGAACAAAATGCAGAACGCCAGCACGCCCAGACAACCGGCGTTGACGGTAATGCCGCGGGCGACAATCTCGCCCAGCCCGAACGGCATCAGCAAAAGTCCCGATATCCACATCGTGTGCGCCGCGACTTCTGCTCCGCTCAAATCCGCGCTGAGAATGCGGATTTGATGACTGAAATTCGCCCACAGAATGCTCGCAACCAGCCCGAAGAATTCTCCAACCAAGTCCAGCCTGGCCGTCTGCAAAGCCGGCCAGAACAAAACCACCACGCCGGCCACAGCCAGCAACGCCGCTCCGTAACGCCGCGCGCTCGCCCACGTCCGTTGCGGCCGTTCCTCCCACAACAAGGTCCAGACCGGCGATGCGCCGATATACAACGCCACGTGCGAAGCGGCGGTCAGACGCAAGGCCCAGTTGAAGACGACGATATACACCGCAAGGCTTAAACCGCCGCGCAACCACAATTGCCGGCGCTGTTGCGGGGTCAGAGGGCGGTATTCGCCGAGCCACGATGTGAACCGCAACACCGCCAGCAACAGCAATCCGGCGCAGAAAAAGCGGATGCCGCCGGTCCAGATTGGCGGCCACACAGCAACCAGCCACTTGGTTCCGGTATTGTTGCCACCCCACAGGAAAACCACGAGCAACAGGCTCCCGGCAATCGCGGCGTTGTTTCTTTGCTGTGACACGTGCGGAGTAAGCCAATGGAAGCAGGTATTGCCAATGAAATTTGTAACCGGAGGTGGGTGAGAGTCTCTTGAGCCCTGACTTGAGTGAAAGTATCAAAGATAATTTGGGCTCGACGGAGTCTCGCCCCACCAACTGACAGCATGAAATTTGGCTGGTCATCCGTATATGGTGGGTGCGCCGCTGCCGCGGCGCACGGCGGTGCAGCAGCACCGCCCTGCCAAACTGGTTACCGTTGAATTTATTTGACCGTTGCGGTGCGCGACTTAACTTGCCGGCATGGATCATTCGCCCGGATTTCTTAAACTCGTCGCCGACGCAAAAACGCGCGTCCACGAAATTTCCATTGAACAGGCCCGCGCCCGCCTCGCGCAAAATCCGAAAGCCGTTTTGATTGACGTGCGCGAAGATCACGAATGGCAGAAAGGCCACGCCGTCGAGGCCGTGCACTTGGGCAAGGGAATTCTGGAACGTGATTTGGAGAAGATGTTTCCCGACCCGAAGACGGAAATCATCATGTATTGCGGCGGCGGATTCCGGTCGGCGCTCACGTGTGATGCCGCGCAAAAAATGGGCCACCGCAACGTCCATTCGCTCATCGGCGGCTACAAAGGAATGGTGGCAGCGGGCTGGCTGATGAAAAGCAGCACGTAAATCACTTATACAAATTTATTCTTTCCACCTCCATCAAGCCCAAGCTCTGACTATCGGATAAAGGCAAACTCATAAGACCCGACTCGAACTCACACCAAGCAGACTGCTTATCTGGCAAAACCCTCGTCCATCTGGATGTCTTGCCATCTCGACGAACTGTAATGGTCTCGCTGGCCGCATCAACCGGAATACCTCCGCACTCTAGAAGCTGCAAGGCCTTGCATGTTCCGAGTGAAACAAAAAACTCTTCACGTAGTGCTGGTTTTACGAAACCCTCGACATAGAACTTGCCTACTGCGTTAAGCCGCGTAGCGCGAACCATGCGCCCGTCACGCCAAAGTGCAACAACCAAGCCACCGTGAAACTCCGAATCATAACTAGGCATTGGATAATCGGGAGTTTGGTAAATGACGATGGCTGGCGGCTCAGATGCTGCCGGATGGCGCGGCTCACTTGAAGCGCACCCGAAGAGAAATCCAGCCAGTAACAGAGCTGTGAACTGTGACAAGGATGCGCGCATGTGGTCTTACTCGATATTGAACCACAAAATTGCGGTTTGATCTTTCTTATTTCGCTGCCACAACCGCCGCAGCCGGAGATGAGACATGCCGGCGGAAGCAGACCCGGTTCAGGGCGTTCGTCACGGAGACGACTTTCTCGTACGTGCACTCGCCGATGAGGCAAACTTGAATCCAATTTTTCCGGCGCAAATAGCCGCTGTTGTAGCTCAAGAGATAACCGGCTTCCTGCATCGCTTCGCCGATTTTCACCGAGTTCATTTCAGTTGGCAGCGCAATCGTGACGACTGCCGGCGAAGTTTTCGCGCCGTTGCCAATCAAGTCGAAACCAAGCTCCGTCAGCCGCGAGCGCAGCCACGCCGACCATTCGGTCGTTTCCGCAAAACGTTTTTCCCAGTTCACCCGTTTCACCGCCGCGTGCAGCGCATGGAGCAGGTTCGACGAGAACGTGAACGGCGTGCCGTCCTCCTCTGCGTAATAACCCAGGTCGAGATAGCGCGGCAGCTTGTCCGGCGCGGGGGGAATTTCGTGATTGTAGAAAACCATTGAAACGCCCGGATACGCGCGCAGGCCCTTGCCGCTGGCGCAGGACGCCAGATAAACGCCGCTCAAATCCACCGGCATCGTGCCGATGGCGCTGATGCCGTCGAGGCACAACTTCACGCCGCGTCCGGCGCACATCGTTTTGAGCGCGTCGAGGTCGGCCAGAATGCCCGTGGAGGTTTCACAGTGCACGCACCAGAGCCAGGTGAGCCGGGCGAGCCGGGCGGAAATTTTTCGCTTCACGGCCTTCAAATCCAGCGGCTGGCCCCAGTCAAAGGCGAGCTTGTCGAATTTCAAATTGAACCGGCGCGCCTGGTCCACGAGGCGTTCGCCAAATTCGCCGTTGCTCAAAACCAATCCGCGGCCCTTGAGCAACGACAATTGTCCGGCGACCGCGTCGTTGGCCAAGGTGCCGGAACCGACAAACAGCTCGACGTGTCTGGCGCGCACGAGTTCGCAGAGGATTTGTTTGGCGGACTGAAAATCCTTTTTGAAACTTTCGCCGCGATGGGATTCCGGCGCCTGCTCGAACGCGCGGCGCACCTCGCGCCGCACCGCCACCGGACCGGGCAGAAAATTCACCGCGCTGGGATGAAACGAGCGCGCGGGTGACGAACGCAGGAATTCGCGCGCGGTCACCTCGAACGTTTCGAGCGTGACATACATCGGCTGGAATTGCGCGTCGCCGCTGCCGACCAGCGGGCCGAACGGCACGAAACCGAGGTGCTGATACAATCTTTGCTGCCGCGTGGTGCCGGAAATGATGGCGAGGTCGTAGCCCTTTTCAACGCCATGCTGCCAGAGCAAGGCGAGAATGCCCTGCAACACCTGCCCGCCGCGCGCGCCGCGGAATTTTTTCTCGATGGCCAGCAGCCGGATTTCGCAAACCGTCCGGCCCGTCGGCAAGAAGGCGTCGAGGTTCGGCAGTTTCTGGTCGAGCGAAAACGGCCGGTTGCCGCGCACGGCGAGCATCCCGGCAAGTTTTTGATGGCTGAGGCAGATCAAGTAAGTGTTTTCGGCGTGGAATTTGTCCACGAGCCGCTGGGCCGGGGACGCCTGATGTTGCGGGATTTCCTCGACGAAAGTTTTGTAATTGAGCCGATGAATCTGCTCGAATTCCCAGTCCTCGCTTGCGAATTTGAACACCAACGGTTCCTGTGCGCTCATAATTTTGTGTGTTCGGGTTTGGATGCGATACCACGCCGCGCCAGCAGCGTTGCTATTTCTTCCGCTAAATTCTTCCGGTGCGCAAACAAAATAATTGCGGCCAGGACGGTCATGAGGGTCGCCGTCAACCCGTCATGGTTGAACCACCAATCCACCAGCGGCAGACCGGCATAGACGAACATGGCCGGGAAAAGGCTTTTCCGCGTGGCGGCAAAACCGCCGAGGAACACAACGAGAATCGTCAACGCGACCCGATAGTCAAACATCAGCAACGCCCCAAACGAGGTGGCCACGCCCTTGCCGCCGCGAAAGTGCAGTTGCGCCGGCCAGATGTGCCCGACCACCACGGCCAATATCGCCAGCGCCATGGACAGCCGGTTGTGGTTGGTGAATTCCGCCGCGAACCAGACCGCCAGCGCGCCTTTGCCCATATCGCCCAGCATGGTCAGCGTATAGCCCGATTTGCCCAGAACGCGACCGGCGTTGCGTGCGCCGACGCTGCCGCTTTCAATTTCACGAAGGTCCATGCCGGTGCGGGCGCGGACGAGGTAGTAGCCGGTGGCGAAACAGCCGAGCACGTAAGCGCCCAGCGCGCAGCCGGTTGCCCGGAGCCAGTGTGCGGACTGCAATTGTTCGATCCACATCATGCGGGCATTCGCTTTTTGATGAACCGCCGCCAGCTTAACCTGAACCGCGCCCGGGTGTGAATCAAAAATTTCAATTGCCGCTCTTTTTTTTCGATGTGCCGCGAAGGCTCACCTAAAGCTTGACTTATGGCGTGCAAACCTGAAGCAGTATTTCATGCGCACGGAAAAGAAAACTTCCCTGGTTGGCGTTGACCTCGGCGGCACGAACGTTCGGGCCGGCCTGGTCCAAAACGGCAGGATCATCGCGTTCGAAGCGCGGCCGCATCCACCCAAGGCAAACGCGGAAGCCATCATTGATGAAATCTGCCAAACCATCGCGAAGGTTTTGAGACCGGGTGTGAGCGGCATTGGCGTCGGCGTGCCCACCCTCGTGAACAAGGGAATTGTTTATTCGCCAAACAACATCCCGTCCTGGAAGGTCGTTCCCCTCCAAAAAATCCTCGAACGCCGGTTTCACGTTCCCGTCGTCTTGAACAACGACGCCAAATGTTTTGCCCTGGGTGAATTGCACTTTGGCGCCGGGCGCGGTTGTAAAAATCTGGTTGGCTTGATTGTCGGCACCGGCTTGGGCGCCGGGGTGATCATCAACGGCAAACTGTATTCCGGCAGCAACGGCGGCGCGGGCGAAATCGGCTCGATTGCCTACAAAGAGAAGGATTTCGAACATTATTGCAGCGGGCGGTTTTTCCAGTGCGAATTCGGTCTCGATGGCGCGACACTCCATGAACGCGCGAAAAACGGCGACCGCAAGGCGCAGGCGATGTTCGCCGCGTTCGGCGACGATTTCGCCAATGTCATCATGGCTTTGCTTTACGCCTACGACCCGGAAATCATCGTACTCGGCGGTTCGGTCAGCAAGGCCTATCCGTATTTTGAGGGTCGGATGCGCGAAAAATTGAAGGCGTTTCATTTCCAGAATTCGTTGAAGCGTTTGAAAATTGTCCAAAGCAAAAAGGCCAACATCGCCGTGCTGGCGGCGGCATCGCTTTGTCTCGACAACCAATGAAAGGTGCGGCAAATTCCCTTCGCCAGGGCCCATGGAATGTGGACTTACGAACCCCGCCAGGGCCGGAAGGCAGCAACGGTAGTCTGCTCGACATCTGCCGTGGTCACCCTGGCCTTTCTTAATTTGCGATTTGCGATTTTTGATTTACGATTGCCGGCGCAATGGTAAAACGACGCGTAAATCGTGAATCCGAAATCGTAAATCGAACATGGCTTATCAAGTAATCGCCAGAAAATACCGTCCGCAACGGTTCGCCGACGTGATTGGGCAGGAACACGTCACGCAGACGCTCGCCAATGCCATCGAACAAAAGCGCATCGCGCACGCCTACCTGTTCTGCGGCCCGCGCGGCACCGGCAAGACGACCATCGCCCGCATTTTCGCCAAGTGCCTGAACTGTGCCGGCGGTCCGAAAATCAATTTCGACGACAAGGACCCGCGCTGCCTCGAAATCGCCGAAGGGCGCTCGCTCGATGTTTTGGAAATTGACGGCGCGAGCAACAACGGCGTCGAACAGGTCCGCGAGCTGCGCGAGACCTGCAGATACGCGCCCGCCAATTCGCCGTTCAAGATTTACATCATTGACGAAGTCCACATGCTCTCGACAGCGGCGTTCAACGCGCTGCTCAAGACACTCGAAGAGCCACCGGCGCACGTCAAATTCATGTTTGCCACGACCGACCCGGAAAAGGTCCTGCCGACGATCCTCTCGCGCTGCCAGCGTTTTGATCTGCGCCGGATTCCGAACGCGCTTATCACCAAACACCTCGCGCACATCGCGAAGCTGGAGAACGTGAAAATTGACGAAACCGCGCTCCACGCCATCGCCCGCGGCGCCGACGGCGCCATGCGCGACGCCGAATCCACGCTCGACCAGCTTATCAGCTTTTGCGGCGAAAAAATCGAGGAGGCGGACGTGCTGTCCATGTTCGGCCTCGCCGCGCAAGGTCAGGTTCTGGGCTTGAGCAAGGCCGTACTCGCCGGTGAAATTCAAACCGCTCTAACCGAGTTGAACGGACTGGCGCAAAACGGGAAGGACCTCGGGCGGCTGCTTTCCGATTTGCTGAGTCATTTCCGCAACCTGCTCATCTTCCAGGTTTCACGCGGCGACTTGAATCTGCTTGAAGTCTCCGAAACCGAAGTTGCGGCGCTCAAGGAACAAGCTTCGCTGGCCAATACCGAATCGCTCACGCGAATTCTCGAAGTCCTCACCGATTCCGAACTTCGCCTGCGTGATGCCGCGTCCAAGAAAATCCTGCTCGAAGTCACCCTGCTGAAGGCCATCGAAGCGCGCAACGCCATCAGCTTGGATTCGGTTTTGAAACAATTGAACTCGTTGCGCGGCGGCGGTGGCACAAGCGCTCAGCCCGTGTCTTCGGCTGCCAGTTCTCCCGTGGCCGCGTCGGCAGCCCGGCCAACCCCAAAAACGCACGTGGTTCATCAAGCCGCTACCGCTGCACCCGCCGCGTCCGCCGAAGCGACACCGGGTTCCGCCGACCTGGCTGAACTGTGGACAAAACTGGTTGAAGCTGTTGGCCGCGTCAGCCCATTCACGCGCAGTTATCTTGTGGACGCAAACCCGGTTTCGTTTGAAAAAAACATCCTGACCATCGGCTTCGACCCTGAATTTGAGGATCACCTTGGCCTCGTGGACAACGCGCGCAATCACACGTTGCTCCAGACCAAGCTCGCCGAGCTCGGCCACGCGAACGCGCAGATTAGATTTGTCAAAACCGAAGCGTCCGCCGCCCCGACCGCGCTGAAGCGAAATGAAGGCGGGGCTTCTGCTTCTTCCACGTCCGCTGCAAAAGAAAAACCGGTCCCCGTTTCCTTCAACAAGAACGATTTCAAGAACGACCCGTTGATTCAAAAGGCGCTGGAAATTTTTAAAGGCCAGATTGTCGAAGTCCGTGCCTAACCCGCAACCTTCAACCATTAACTCTCAACCAACCCATGTCCAGCATCGGCAAACTCATGAAACAGGCTGCACGGATGCAGCAGCAAATGGAACAGGTGCAGGCGCAACTCGCCGCGCGCACCGTCGAGGCCACCAGCGGCGGCGGCGCGGTCAAGGTCACCGCCAAGTGCGACGGCAGCATCGCATCCATCAAAATCGGCGGCGGCGCGGTCAAGGTCACCGCCAAGTGCGACGGCAGCATCGCATCCATCAAAATTGATCCGCAGGCGCTCAATCCGTCCGATGCGCAGTTGCTCGAAGACATGATTGTGACCGCTGCAAACCAGGCGCTCGGCCAGGTTAAGGAAATTTCCAACGCCGAAATGGGCAAGGTCACGGCCGGACTGAGCCTGCCGGGGCTGATGTAAAATGACTAATGACGAAACCATAATGACTAAAAAATGCCAAATACCGAACCCAAAATCTCCAATGACTGCCAGGGAAAATTCGTCATTGGGTTTTAGTCATTCATTCGTCATTAGGGCTTAGCATTCGTCATTCCATGCCCGCCCTGCCCGATCCCATCACCGCCCTCATCGCCGAACTGAACAAGTTGCCCGGCGTCGGGCCGCGCTCCGCCGAACGCATCGCGTTGCATCTCGTGCAAACGGATTCCGTGGCGGTGAGGCAACTCGCCGACACGATGCTTCACGCGCGCGGGAAGATCCAATTTTGCACGACCTGCGGCGCATTGACCGAGAAATCCCCCTGCTCCATTTGCGCCGACACCCGGCGTGACGCATCGCTCGTGTGCGTGGTCGAGCGCGCGGTGGACATTTTAAGCATCGAAAAATCCGGCACGTATCGCGGCAGGTTTCACGTCCTCGGCGGGAAAATCTCACCGCTCGATGGCGTCGAACCGGAAGATCTGCGCATCGCCGAACTGGAAAAAAGGCTGAAGCAGGAGCCGATCACGGAAATCGTCATCGCCTTGGGCACGGACGTGGAAGGTGACGCCACGAGCCATTACCTCGCCAAACGGCTCGCACGCAAAGGACTGAAAGTTTCCCGCATCGCCTATGGTTTGCCGGCCGGCAGCGGACTGGAATTCGCCGACGAATTGACGCTGAGCCGCGCGTTGGAAGGCCGCAGGGAAATGCTGTGAACATGGTTGTCGTCTTTGATCTCGGCAAGGTTTTGGTGGACTTCGATTATTCACTTGCCGCGCGCAAAATCGCCGCCCGCAGCGCGATGCCACTCGACGGGATCAACAGTTTTATCGGGAGTTCCAACATCACCGTCAAATACGAAGTCGGTTTGCTTACGCGGCGGGAATTTTTTGAGCAGGCGCGGCAGGTAATCGGGTTTCACGGTACGTTCGAGGAGTTCGGCGAATTTTTCGCGGACATTTTCACGGCGATTCCATCCATGATCGCGCTTCACGCCACATTGCACCGGCGCGGCGTTCCGACCTATATTTTCTCGAACACGAACGACCTCGCCATCGAGCACATCCGCCGGAACTTCCCCTTTTTCAAAAATTTCGACGGTTATATTGTCTCCTACGAAATTGGCGCGCTGAAACCGGACGCAAAGATTTATAAGGCATTGGAAAAGCTGACCGGCCGGCACGGCGCGGATATTTTATATCTCGACGACCGGCCGGAAAATGTCGCAGCGGGCGCAGCGCGCGGCTGGCGGACAATTTTGCATGAATCACCGGACAAGACGCGCGCGGCAGTGGAGCAGGCCGACGTCCTGGGTTAATCAGTTCGAACGCGGCTTGACCGGTTTGAGGCCGACTTCGTGCGCGATGTCGTCGAACTCCTCGTGGCTGATGGTTTCCAGCTTTTTGCCACGGGCCTTGAGCTTTTCGTTGATCCTGATGGCCTTCTCGGTCATCTGCTCGTGCGTTTCCTTCGTGCCGCCGACGAGCGCAAAATTCTGGCCAGTGGTGAACCGTTTATGACCGTCGGAATCCAGCCCGACACCCAGCATCATCGCTTTGCGCTTCTTTTTGCCGCCGATGTTCGCCATGAATTCAGGCTAAGTGCGGTTCTTCGTCCGGTCAAGTCGTGGCGATCATCCGATTCGTCGGCCATCATAATGACGACTGCGTCGCCTTTCATCTGGTTCAATCCCCATATGATGGCGCGCCCAAAACAGTGTAAGCCTGTGTTTTGCGCAGGTGCGAGCTCCGCAATCTTGTTCTTCAACTCGCACAAGATTTTCCAGGTCGAATCCGTGCTGCCATCACCCACGACCACGATTCGTGTGGAACCTTTTGCAGGTTTAACTCCAAATGCAGATGCTCAACCGTTGAGGCAATGCACCCTTCCTCGTCCCGCGATGGAATGACAACTGACTAGAGCTTCAAATCGTCTCGACGCGTGGGTTCGTTCATAAGGGGGCGGACAATTCCAGCCAACGCGGATTCTGTTCCGCGTGGACCGCGATCTCTTCCAAAATTCCCATCGTGGGCGTCGCCGGTTGCCAGCTCCATTGTTGCTTCGCCAGCGCGGAATCCAGCACCAGCCACGGAACATCGAACGGACGCGGACGCGGGTTGCCCGCCACCGGGTGCCTGCCCCAGCGCGCGGCACACCAGTCACTTAACTGCGCCAGCGATATCGCGGACTTCACGCCGCCGGAGACGTTTTGCACCCGCGCCTTGTTCTTGTCATTGGTCGCAATCTGTTTTTCGATCAGCGACAGCAGGTCGCGTGGATGCAAACAGTCGCGGACCTGGTGGCCTTTGCCGTCGAAGCCGATGTATTTCAGCGGCTGCTTCCGCAACCACGAGTTCAGCCAGTAAGCGAAGATCCCCTGGTCGGCACGGCCAAACTGACCCGCGCCCGCCAACACACCACACCGGTTGATCCAGACGGGGAACGAAAACATCTCGCCGTATTCGAGCGCCAGCGCCTCGGTGGCGAGCTTGGTCGCGCCATAAAGCGAGACGGGCGACGTGGTGAGAAAATCTTCGCTGACACCCTCTACGCTCAAACCGGGGGCGGATTTTTTCAGCACGGGCCGAAACGCCTTCTGCACGATCTCAACTTTCAGTTCCGCCAGCGGCTTGACGGAATAAACGCGACTGGTGCTCAACAAAATGAAGCCGGCGCGATGCGCCTTGCAAAACTCCAGCAGGTTCACCGTGCCGCCGAGGTTGTGTTCCACCAACTGGCGGCTGCTCATGCGACCGTCCACCCCGGCCAGCACGCTGGGATTCGCAGCGGCGTCAATCACCCAGTCCACCGCCGGCAGGGTTTCGAAGTCGCTGGCGTTTCGCAAATCCGCGTAAAAAAATTTCACGCCAAGTTTTTTCAACGGCTCGCGGTTCGTTTCACTGCCGGGGCGGATGAAATTGTCAAGGCCGGCAACCTCCCAGTCCGGGTGCGCAACGCGCGCCGCTCGCGCCAGCGTGCTGCCTGCGAACCCGCAGATGCCGGTGATGAGAATTTTCATTTTCGTTTTTGCCAAGCCTCGACAATTTCTCTGATGGTCTGTTCGAGGCTCCTGGTCAAGTCCCACTTGGGATAGTGCGCGCGCATTTTGCGCAGGTCGCTGTAATAGCAAATGTGGTCGCCGGTGCGGTTTTGTTCGACGTAGGCATATTTCATTGCGCGGCCGGAAAATTTTTCCGCCAGTTCGAACGCCTCCAGCACGGAGCAGGAATTTTCCTTGCCGCCCCCGAGGTTGTAGACCTCGCCACAGCGCGGCACCGAATAAAATTCAAACACGAACCGCGCGACGTCATACGAGTGGATGTTGTCGCGCACCTGTTTGCCTTTATATCCGAAAACTTTGTATTCACGACCTTCCAAATTGCATTTCACAAGATAACTCAAAAAACCGTGCAACTCCACGCCGCTGTGGTGCGGACCGGTGAGGCAACCGCCGCGCAGGCAGCACGTGGGCATCTTGAAGTAGCGACCGTATTCCTGCACGAGTATGTCGCTGGCGACCTTCGACGCGCCAAACAGCGAGTGCGTGGACTGGTCAATCGTGAACGTCTCCGGGATGCCGTGCGCGTAGGCCGGGTCGGCGTAATCCCAGCGCGTCTCCTGCTCCACGAGCGGAATGCGATTAGGCGCGTCGCCATAAACCTTGTTCGTGGACATGTGGACGAACGGCGATTCCGGACACGCCTGCCGCGCGGCCTCGAGAAAGTTCAGCGTACCGACGGCGTTGGTGTCGAAGTCGTCAAACGGAATCGCCGCCGCGCGATCGTGCGAAGGCTGTGCCGCCGCGTGCATGATGAGGCCGGGTTTGATCCGCTTTACGAGGGAGAGCACCCCGGGACGGTCGCGGATGTCGAGTTCGTGGTGCTGAAAACCTTTGAGCGTGGCGAGCAGGCGCTGCTGGTTCCAGCGCGTGTCACCCTGCGGGCCAAAGAACACGGCGCGCTGGTTGTTGTCCACGCCGTGAACCACGAAACCTTGCGCGGCAAAAAACGCGCAGACTTCCGAGCCAATCAAACCGGACGAGCCGGTGACGAGAACAGTTTCCGCCATCCCTTGTGCTTATATTCCACCTTTGGCAACAACTCAACAGCGATTTGTCGTAAGCTTTTCAAAGGCGAACAAGTACGTGCGTTTCACGGAGCAGCTTTGACCTCCTGATAGTAAGCCCGGCCGGATTTAAACAATTCCAGCAAGTGTTCATCTAGTGCCGCAGTTTCCTTCTGCCCCTGCGCCAGAGCCATCGCGCGGGCTTTCTGGGCAGTGACAATGGCGTCGTCGAAGCGTCCGGCTTCGGCATAGGCAGCGGCGAGGGTTGTGATCGGAATAACCTCTTTGTACTGAGTTTGTTGACAGGCCCGTTCGGCCAGGCGCACCGCCTCGTTGCCGTTGCGCAAGCTGGGGTCGGAAGCCGTCGCCCGCAAAAAGGCAAGATTGTTCAGGGCACGGACTGAATTCGTGTCCAATTCAAGCACTCGCTGTAAATGATTGATTGCGTTTGAAAGCTGCCGTTGGGCCGCGGAAATCCCGGCCAAGTTCATTTCGGCTTCGGCATACCTGCCACGGAAGAATTGACAGTCAGCCTCTATTCTATTGCAAGCCTGCAGGTCGTTCGTATGGTTCATGGCCAAGTTCACTTCGGCTTCGACATACGCAGTTCGGAACAATAGACTTGCGGCTTCTAGATTGCTGTTACTGAATTCTTTTTTGAGAGCGTATTTGGCAGGGTCAAACTGCATCTGGCGGGCGGGCTGGAGGTTTTCAAAAATGTTGTAATAGTGCCAAGCTGCGACACCCGTGGACAACCCAATCAGCACAATGGCCAGCGGAATCAAAACCGGGAACGTTTCGCGCACCGCCCAAGCCGGGGCGGCAGACCCGGCAGACAACTCGCCGGCTGCGCCTGACCCCGCATGCTCCTCCCACCACTCACTCAACAGGATCAGGCTCAAGGGCAGGATTTGAATGAAGGTGTGGAATTCTCCGAACCCTCCATACATCAACTGAACTCCAAGGAATACACTGATTGCGGCCATGAAGGGCAAAAAACGTCTGCTCCAGCCCAGCAACAGAACCGCCGCCAAGGTTCCCCCATTGACGAATAGCACATGATTCCAAGTCGGCACCAGCAATGTTTTGAGGTTGAGCTTCAAAAACGTGAAAGAGCATAGCGTCGACAGGTTGGTTGCATTTCCCACCGGAAAGGCAGCCACGTCGAGGTGCAGGTGGTGTAGCATGAGTTTCTTACCAATCGCGTAAACCGTAAGCACTCCCAAAAACAGCGCGATGCGTTTCCACCATTTCCAATAACCGATGAAAAACACAAGCAAAGCAAAAGCCAGAACCGATTCCTTGAAAAAGCAGCCGGCGCAGACAGACGCTATCATCATCCCCATTTTACGGTGACTAAAGAACAGGCAGGCCAGCGTGGAAAACAGTGCCGCAGGTAGGTCCCATGGAAAAAAATACAGGATGGAGGCGGGTGTAAAATTATAGATCAGTCCCGCGAAGATGCCGAGGTTGATGAATAGCGAATGGCGCAAGGCCAATATGACGGTCAGGAACAATAGAAACAGCCATAGACTTTGATACAACCCGAAGAGGCAGGAAAATTGGTCAATTGGGAACTTGTCGCCCTTGATCAGGAAATCAAACAGCCAGCCGGACAACAACAAGCCTGACAACCGCCCCTTCCAGACATCGCCGAGCTCCTGCAAGTGAAAAACCGGAATGGAACACGAGGTGAATACCCAATTGTTGGTGGAGTTGTTTGGGCCGCCAAAGGCAAAATATTCGACGAGAAAACAGTAGGTCACGCTCAATGAAAACACCACGAACAACTCGAAAAACAAAAGCCGCCAATTTGTCCCCCCCTGCTGAACACCAAAGGCACCATCCATCGCGCCCCGGCGATCCGGAAGCCATGTCCTTAACGGATTGCGCTTCTTTTTGCCGCCGGTGTTCGCCATGAATTCAGGCTAAATGCGGTTCATCGTCCGGTCAAGTCATTGACACATTCGCGGTCGGGACGCCGGTCGTTCAGCGGCGGGTCGCCCCCAGCTTTTGAATTTGCCTTTTCCAGTTTTGAAGATTTACTTGCGTGCGAGCCATGCAACCGCGCAAACCAAACGCCCTCCGTCCGGCAATCCTTGTCGTGTGTCTTTTGAGTCTGTGTGCACAACCCCTTTGCCGCGCACAAACGGCGACCATTTTGTGGAAATTCCACCTGCCTTACCTGGAATTTTACCGGGAAGCCACTTCGTCCGCGGCCATTGCTCCCGACGGCACAATTTATCAGGCAACGTTTCTAGGCGCATTGGTCGCCCTCACGCCGCAAGGCGCAGTAAAATGGAAATTCAAGGCGGGCCGCGAAATCAAATCGTCGCCGGCGATTGCCGACGATGGCACGATTTATTTCGGCTCGCGCGACCGGAAATTTTACGCCGTTTCGCCAGCCGGCAAATTCAAATGGACCTTCGCGACCGGCGCCTGGGTGGATTCCTCGCCAGCCATTGGTGCGGACGGCACGATTTTCTTTGGTTCGTGGGACAAAAACTTTTACGCACTGAATCCCGATGGCTCGAAAAAATGGGTTTTTGCGGCGGGCAATATCGTTGTTTCTTCACCGGCCATTGGCACAGACGGCACGATTTACTTCGGCTCGCACGATAAAAAACTTTACGCGCTAAAGCCGGACGGAACGGTGCGCTGGACATTTTCAACCGGTGCCGAAATCATTTCATCGCCCGCCATTGCCGCCGACGGCACGATATATTTTACCTCGATGGACGGGAACCTGTATGCGTTGCGTCCGGACGGGACGGAACGCTGGCGCCTGTACACCGGCGGCGCGAACGAGTCATCGCCGGTGCTCGATGAGCTTGGTAACCTTTATTTGTCGGTGAATCAGTTTATTTTTTCCGTCAGCAGCGATGGGAAAAAGCGATGGGCCTGTGGCACGTCGGTACCGATGGACATTTCTCCGGTTATTGCCGACGGCGGGATGATTTATTCCTCTGCGCCGTGGCGAACGCTGCGAGCTCTCCAACGGGACGGCACTCAGAAATGGCATGTGGACACCAAATCGAATCTCGCCACTTCGCCGGTCATCGGCAACAACGGCATTGTTTACATGTGCGACGGCGGGATGTTGTATGCCGTCATTCCGCCGGACAGTCCGGCGCCGCTGGCGAAAAGTTCGTGGCCGATGTTCCGTGCCAATCCGCGCCATACCGGCCGGGTGCAGACTGTGAATTGACCCGGCGTTGGAAATTTTTTACAACCGCTCGCGCCCGGCAAAACCCGTGTCAAGGTCGTGCCAGAATTCGACGTCGTCCTCTTCCTGTTCCCAGCAGAGAAAAGCCTCCTTGCCGCCGATGATGGCCGGAAAATCCACCAGTCCGCGCGACAAATCCTTGATGAAAATCCGGCGGCGTTGGAACTCGGCGAGAATTTCCTGCATGTCCGCGAGCGCACGAATCCAACTGTTCACCGTTTCGCCGCCCACATCATTCCCCTGCTCCGTCAACCCGCTCAAGCGTTTGTCGAAACGCTCCAAGTCCTGCCGCAACCGGTTGAGCTTTTCCAGCCATTGGCGGATTTGCGGCAACAGCGCGCGCACCTCGTCGCGGGTGTAATGTTTGTCGAAACGATGTTCCATCAGCGGAAAAATTGCCGTGCATCAAGGATAAAACCCCTCCTCGCGCCTGCCAAAACGCAGGCGCGCAAGCGGACGAATGAACCCGCCGGGCAGATTACTGCTGCCACGTGCGCTTCTTGTGCCGATGCAGACGCAGCTTCTTGCGCCGTTTGTGCCGGTTGATTTTTGCCTTGCGGCGTTTTTTGAGTGAACCCATGCGCGGATGAGATAAGCGAAAATCGGAAGAAAGCCAACCTGATTTTTTATCCGGACATCTGCCGGCGCAACCCGCACCACGCTCAATCAACCCTGGTCCGGCGCGAAGGTCCATCCGATGCTGTCGAAAACGTCGAAAATGACACAGGCAAAGTCCGCGTCATAATCCATTTCCTCCGGCATGGTGGCGGTCAGGGGGCGTCCGGACGCGTTCACGGTGAAAACCAGATTGGATTTGCGGCCCTCGAAAACAATCCGCACCTCCTCCTCATGACGTTCGGCCTTGCAGGGCAAACCCGCCGCCGCGAACCGCTCGCAAATTTCCGCAACTGTGACCGTTGAAGGGTACTGCTTCGGCTCGGAAAAATAATTGTCTTCCACTATCATTACGTCTTTCCCGTTGAGTGACTGAAAGCAAAAATAATGCCGCCCAATCATCTCAAATCCGCGAAGAAATGCTGCAACTTCAAATCACGTTTGTCGTCAATGATGCGCGACGACGTCGGCGATTACGCGAATCGCCCCGATTTTGTAACATCCGATGCCAACCAGCTCATTATTCGGAAATGAATGAAAAGTCAGAGCGGACTGATCCCGCGTGGCGGGACTGCCAGGTGATGAAGTTACACAGCAATAAACTGTTGATTCCTTCTCAACCCAGATGATTCGCCACGTCGGCCACACCGGCGACGATTTCCTTGTGCGTCTTCAAATCGCGGATGCGGACGTAGTCGTCGTTTTCCAGGCGCGCGGTGTGGGCCACCTTCAATTCCTGCGCACGCTTGAATTGTTTGTCCGGCTTGGTGGGTGTTAGCGGATATTCCACGGCATATCCGGCAGCGCGCAAATTCTGGACGAGTTTCAGGGATTGCGGGCGGAGATTTTCGTCTTCGATTAAAACAAAAACGTCCAAAGGCGCATCGAATTTGGGCAGCAAACCGCGCGCCTTGAGCAACTCCAGCAGCACCACGTCGCCCATGCCGAAGCCGAGCGCGGGCAAATCCACCTTGCCGCCGCTGATGAGCTTGACGAGGTTGTCGTAACGTCCGCCGCCGGCGATGGCGCGGAACTCGCTCTTGGCGTCAAACGCCTCAAACACGACACCGGTGTAATACGCCAGCCCGCGAATGACGTGGTAATCCACCTTTACAAAATCGCGCAGCCCACGCGCGGCCAGATTGTCCAGAATGCCCTGCAGCTCCACCGTCGGTTTGCCCGATTTGATAAACTGGTTCACCGCATCGAGCGGGAACCCCAGCGCGGACAATTTCTTTTCGTTCTCTTCCGGCGGCGTGCGCTCCAGTTTGTCAATAATTTGGAAAAATTCGTATTCATTTTCGTGTTTGCCATGCTTGCTGACAAAAAATTCATGCCAAGCTTTACGGCTGCTCAGGCGGGTGACGAAATCCTTCTCAGTCAAACCAAATGACCGCAGCGTGTCAATGAGCAGGGCGATCAATTCCGCGTCCGCCGCCGGGTCGGTTTCGCCGATGAGGTCGGCGTTAAATTGGAAATGTTCGCGCAACCGACCCTTCTGCTGGCGTTCGTAGCGGAACAGTTGTGGAATCGCAAACCATTTGACGGGTTTTTTGTAATTGCGTTCGTGCGCGGCGACCATTCGGGCGAGTGTCGGTGTGATTTCCGGACGCAACGCCACGGCGCGGTCACCCTTGTCGATAAAGTTGTATAGTTGACCGATGATTTCGTCGCCGCTTTTGGTGGTGAACAGTTCGAGCGATTCGAGTGGCGGGCCGTCGTATTCGCGGAAGCCGTAGCGCCGGGCGGTTTCGCGCCATTGGTTGAAAATGTACTGGCGGGCATCGGCGCTCCAGACGTCGGAGTGCGGCAATGGTTCGGGATAGAAATCGCGGAAACCGGGTAATCGTTCCATGACGCGAAGTTAAAAAGTAAGTGGCAAAAGGTAAAAGATAAAACGCAGCGAGTTTTCGCAGCATTCCGGGATCAATGGCCGGCCTGGAAGACAAACCTTGCCAGTCCCAGGGCCGCTCCGCCCAAAATCAGCCAAGTTGAATTGACGCGATAGCACAGCAGCCAAACCACAGCGGCCACGGCGAGCGTAATCGTCAGCCAGTCCACCAGTGCCGCCTGGCCCAACTGCCAGGTCACAACAGCCATGAGTGCCAGCGAGGCCACGTTCACCCCGTCGAGAAAGGCGCCGGCCAGCGGCGATTTGCGCAGGCGCGGCACAAGCGGTCCGCTGATGGCCACGAACACAAACGACGGCAGGAAAATTGCCACCGTGGCCAGAAATGCCGCCTTGGGGCCGCCCAGGATATATCCGATGAAAGTGGCGGTGGTGAACAACGGTCCCGGGGTGAACTGGCCGACAGACACGGCATCCAGAAGCTGGCTTTCCGTCAGCCAATGCCAGTGTTCGACCAGGTCGGCGCGCAAAAACGCCAGCAGCACGTAACCACTGCCAAACATCACCGAACCAACTTTGAGAAACAACAGCACCATGGCCCACAGACTGAACGGCACCGCCGCGCCCGTCGCTGCCGCCAGCGGCGCTGCGGAAGTCATTCCCAACAACGGCGTCAGGCAGGTCGCAGCAACTTTTGGTTGCGACCCGACACGGATGGCCATCATGAGCACGCCGATGATTAAAAGGACCAACAGCGGATTGATGCCAAGGTAACTCAGTGCGGCGGCTCCCACACCGACGATGGCCAGCATCTTTGTTTTGACCGCAGTGCGTCCCAGATTCCATAACGCCTGCACCACCACCGCGATGATGACGGGTTTGACGCCGTAGAGCAGCCCTTCCGTCTCCGGCATTTTCCCGAACTTCAGGTAAGCCCAGGCAATGACGCTGACGATGAGCGCGGCGGGCAGGATGAAGCAAACGCCACCCAGCAGCAGTCCCAGCCATCCTGCACGGCGATAACCAATGAAAATTGCCATTTCGGTCGAGTTCGGCCCTGGAATGAGGTTGACGACGCCCAGCAAATCGAGAAACTCCTCGCGCGAAAGCCAGCCGCGCCGGACCACCGCTTCCTGCTCCATCAGGGCGATATGCGCTGCCGGACCGCCAAAGGCGGTGAGACCGAGTCGAAGAAACAGGCCGGCCACATCAATCAGATCGGCGATTTTTCTGAGCAGCGTGGATTTCATTGCCCGATCTCAATGGTTCATGCCATTCAACAAGCGGGGCGCGGCATGTCCGTGATGAAACAATTCCGGCCCGAAAGTGAATTGGTAGGCGATATACATTTGGAATTCCGTTGGCCCGTCAATTGAACAGCCAGCGGGAAAGAGTAGATGGTGGCGCTCACTCAAGTCAAACACAGTCCCAAGATGGTAGTGTCATCCCGTTCGCCGGCTCACATGGAGGTACGATGGTAGATTCCACTCCGTGTCTGATTTCGAACGAAGCTAAACTAGCGCGGTCAGCGAAGGTTGCAAATGGGAATTGTCCCGCCCGAAATCAATGCACGCGGCAAAGATGCCCGGAAAGCGGAATGGCCTTCTGCCATCCCAAACCTTTTCCGGAGGAAAAATCAGGGCCGCGAAGATCGCAGCCCTGTGTTTATCGAGATTAACCCTACGCCGCCGCTTTCGAGGGCGTGAGTTTGAGCACGTCGGCCCGCATTTCCTTGCCGGCCTTGAATTTCACCATGGCGCGGGCGGGAATGGGCACGTCGGTTTCCGGCGCATTAGGATTGCGGCCGACGCGCGCCTTGCGGATTTTGACCTCGAAAACGCCGAAATTGCGCAATTCCACCTTGTCTCCCTTGGCGAGCGCCTCGGCGATGTAGTCGAGGGTTTTCTGCACCACGTCAAACACTTGCTGCTGGACGAGGCCGGTTTCATTGCTGATGCGAATTACCAGGTCACGTTTGGTCAGGGTCATAGTTTTATTGTCGGGTTGGGTTGATTTAATCACTGAACGACACGGATTGTCCAGAAATCATTGGCCAGATTATCGTCGGTTATATACGCGTAAGGCATGGTGAAATAACCTTTCATGCCCCATCTGGCGCCCCACGAATTGCGGACGATGAGCCACTGCTTCGCGTCATCGTAGCCGACGCCGACGACCGCGTGGCCGCCAACGACCTGCTCGCCGGATTTCGGCAGCGAGGCGTGGCCGGTCCGGGCCACCTGCGCGCTTTCAAAACCTTCATAGACGGTAAAGCCGAAAACAAATGGATAACCCGAAGCGAGGCAGCCTTTGAGCTGGCTCAATGTTTGCGTCACGCGCTGATACAGGACCACGATGTATTTAAGCGCGTCGGCGTAGCACTTCGCCGGCGGTTTGGTCTTGAATTTGGCGATGACGTAGGGCCATTCGGTTTCGGGGCAATCACCTTGTTTGCCGACGCTTTTGATGCCATCACGGATTTGCGCGCCGCTGTCGGAATCAATCGTGTGTTCGATGGCCCGTTCGTTGTAATAAATGAACAGGCGCGACGGCGGGAAAATCTGCGCGAGCTTCTGTTTCATCCGGTCGAATTGAATGGCGGCGGCAATGGCATTGGCGGTGCAACTGCCGAGCTGGCCCTGGTCGTAAACCGGCGGGCATTGCGGGCGCAGATCAACTTTGGCTGGCGGCGCGGCAGCCAACTCGACGGGCGCGCCATAAAGCTGGTCGCGATGGTCCGGCAAATCCGGAAGCCAGCCATAGCGGGCAGTCTTGTAGCCCATAGGTTTCATTGCCAATGCTGAAATGGACGCTGCCTTTTTATTATGTAAAGTCATTGGTTTTGTCCACAAGAAAAACGAAGGCCCCAAAAACGGCCTGCGGGAAATAATAATTTTTGGTTCAAGACTAGTTAAGCGGGTTATTTTTAAAATTATTCAAGAGCAACTGGTAAAGGTTATCACAGCGATGATTGAAACGGAACTCACATTCTTTGAGATGGAGGCGCAGGGTCGAACGGTTGAGGCCGCGAAACTTGGCCAGCCGCATCTTGGCGATGCCCCAGAAGTTTTCGATGCCATTGATGTGCGCCTTGTGCTTCACAAACTCATTGCGACCGTGATCCACCCGGTGATGTTTCTTATATCCAGACAAAACAGCCGCAGCAACAGCCGAAATTGCTTCGCCGAAATTCGGGAACGCCGAAAATACCGGTTTTTTATTGTCACCATTGGCTTTATAGCGTGTTCTCATTGTCTTAACTAGTCTTGAACCTATTTTAATTAGCACTAGGACGCCTTTTGATTGCCCCGAAGGCGAACCCGCAAGGCCGCGCCGGGGTGGTTCCGGCGCGTTTGTTTTTTAGGGATAAAAAAGCCGGCTGCCTTAACCAATGAAAGGCAGCCGGCGTGGGCTGACAACCGGCACCATTAAAACCGCCGTGCCGAAGGCGGTGAATCCCAAATCACCGGCGCACAAAATCTCCGCTTCAAGCGGTTCACCATTTGCCGGATCGCACGCTGCTTTTTTGTTTCAATTTTTTTCAAGGGGTAGCTCCGCTTTTGGCAACATTGCTAACCGGGGAAGTCAAAAGCGTTCCATTCACGATTCTCCCCACCGTGCCAAAAAAATACGAGCCGCCACTGTCCGAATAAGTATTCGCCGCGCCGGATTGGACAATTAACCAGTTTGGGCTGTTGGTGCTGGCGGGGTCGTTGTTGCTGTCTTGATAAAAAGTGAAAATCGTTGGCGAGTCCCCGCCAGCCGGTGTGAGTTCCATCAGGCCGCTGCCGTTTGAATCACTCATCACCGGAGCCGAAAAGTTTCTGGCAATGGTCGGCGTCTGCGCCACGACTTCAAAATTTTCGAGTGCCGTCACGTTGGAAAATCCCGCCGCGTTCGGCACGGCTACAAAAAAGTTGGACGGGTTGAGGCTGGACACTCCCGGCCAAAGGCAAAGGACATTGGTTTGTGTCCATGAATAGGTTGAATAAAAAATCGTGCCCGCCGAATTTGTCACCCTTGCGCCTGTTCCCACGGGGAACATTGTCCCCGCCGCTAATCCGCTCCGGGCGTCGTTCGTGATGCAGATATAAAACGCGCTCGGCTGGCCGTAGATTGCTAGTTGTGCACTTGCCAAATTTCCCAAACTTAAAATGTTGGTTGTCGTCGGAAGGCTATTTGTGAAAAACAGGTTTCCCAAGTTGGCTAGGGAAAGATTTGTGATGTCAAAGCCGTTTGAAAAGTTGCCAGTGAAATTTCCCGTGAATCGATTCTGAGGGTTAGACATGACAGCCGGTACATCGTTCCCAAGGTTGGTACTAGCGTTTTGCGCCTGCGTCTGTGCCTGCAAGCCGACTTGAAAACTGGAATTGTTATTCCCCTGAAAGAACACAGTCCCTTGCCCAAAACTACCAACAAAACCGGGCGGCACTTGTGGAGATGGGAAAACCGACCATGCTGTCCAGTTGGTCAAATCAATCGAAGTCGCATAGTTCACAGTGTTGTCCTCATCCTGCGATTTCCACCACCACCATTGTCCAGCGAAGAAAAAAACCGTGCTGCCCTCAATTGAACTAAAGCCCGTGCTGTTGCTGTTCATTCTGACATAATTTGAGTCCAGCGACGAAGAAACAAATTCGCCGGATGACATGAACAGGTAAAAAAGTCCGTTTGTCGAAACAATGAACTCGTCTGTGCCGACATTGTTTGTGATAACGCGCAGGTTGACTGCGTTGGTCAAATTTGAGGCCGACACGTCGCAAATTTCAACCGCTCCACCAATCAAACCGAGCAGGTGCAAACCGTTTGTCGGGTCAATGAACCATTCAGGACACCATTGGTCTGCATCAGCCGAGTTGAAACTAATATCCCCGTAATATGTCCAATTAATCCCGTTCGGGCTGGTAGCAATTCCAAAACCGTTGGTGGTCGTCACGAC